>JAHEJV010000183.1 GCA_024638705.1 Deltaproteobacteria bacterium
GATGTCCGTCGACCCGGTGGACTTCGTCGTCAAGCCGAAGGCGCTCGCGATGCTCTTCGCGATGCCGATGCTGAACGCGCTGTTCATCGTCTTCGCGCTCTTCGGCGGCTATCTCGTCGGCGTCGGCCTGCTCGGCCTCGACGGTGGCACCTACGTCTCGAGCATGGAGGCGTCGATCAACTTCGAGGACGACATCCTCGGCACGCTGCTCAAGAGCGTGATCTTCGGCGGCGTGATCGGGGCGCTCGCCACCTATCGCGGTTACACGAGCGAGCCGACCTCGGCCGGGGTGTCGGCGGCCACGACCGGCACGGTCGTGGTGGGCTCGGTTTCGATCCTGCTCCTCGATTACATCATCACCGCTCTCTGGGGCGTCTACTAGAACGAGAAGGTCTCATGCAAGCATCGCCCGTTCGCGATCTCATCGTCGGTGTGTTCGTCGCCTGCGGACTCGCCACCATCGCCTATCTCTCGATCCAGGTCGGGGGCGTGAGCTACGTCGGAAACGGCGGACTCGTGCTCTACGCCACCTTCGACGAGATCGGCGGATTGAAGGCGCGCGCGCCGGTTTCGATCGCCGGCGTCACCGTCGGCCAGGTGCAGTCGATCGAGCTCGACGAGCTGTTGCGGGCCAAGGTCACGATCGAGGTGGATGCCGACCTCGAGCTGCCGATCGATTCGTCGGCCGGGATCCGCACCCAGGGCCTGCTCGGCGACCAGCTGATCGCCCTCGAGCCCGGCGCCGAGGACCAGCTCCTCCAGAACGGCGAGGAGTTCGAGTTCACCGAGAGCGCACTCTCGATCGAACGCCTGATCGGGCGCTTCGTGCAGAATTCCGGCATCGATTCGGAATGAAAGCCCGCTCTTCTGCGTTCGTTCTGCTGCTCGCGGTGGCGCTCGCATGGCCGGCTGCGGGTGAAGAACACGACGATCCCGCCGTCGGAGGCGGCGACGTGTCGGATGCCAGCGAAACGGTCGCAGACGATCGCGAGATCGATCCCTTCGACGAAGACGACCTCGACGTCGGCGACGACGACGACGACCTCTTCGAGGAAGATCCCTACCTCGCGGAGCTCGAAGGCGAAGAGGGCGGCATCTACGACCCGTGGGAAGGTCTGAACCGCAAGACCTTCGCCTTCAACGAGTGGGCCGACCGCTGGTTCGTCGAGCCGCTCGCGATCGGCTGGGACACCGTCGTGCCCGACCCGGCCCAGCGCGGCGTCGACAACTTCTTCGAGAACATCAACACGACGCGCCGGATCGCGAACGATCTGCTCCAGGGGAAGCCCGGCAAGGCCGGCGACGACTTCGGGCGCCTGCTCGTCAACACCACCTTCGGCATCGCCGGGCTCTTCGACGTCGCGACCGACCTCGGCTACCCCGCCGCCGATGAGGACTTCGGCCAGACCCTCGGCGTCTGGGGAACCCCGGCCGGCCCCTACTTCGTGATCCCGTTCCTCGGGCCCTCGAACGTGCGCGACGCCGGCGGCCTCGCCTTCGAGAGCTTCGTGATGACGCCCGAGTACTACTTCTTCCCCTTCTATGTGAGCTACATCTCCACCGGTACGCGCTTGCTGAACGACCGGGCCCTGGCCCTCGAGACGCTGCGCGCCGAGCGGGCCGCCGCCTTCGACTTCTACTCCGCCGTGCGCAGCGCCTATGTGCAGTATCGCGAGAACCAGGTGCGCGACCGGGCGGACGCGCCGGAGGAGACGGATGAGGATCTCTACTACTTCGAGGACGACGATGAGGCGTACTGACGCCCTGCTGCTCTGCCTGCTCCTGCTCGCGCTTCCCGCGATCGCTCTCGCCGAGGCGCTCACGGCCAGGGCCATCATCGAGCGCACGGTCGACGAAGTGCTCATGGTGCTCGGCGACGAGGAGCGCACGGTCTCCCAGCGTCGCCTCGCGCTCGAGGAGATCGCCCACGATCGTTTCGACTTCCGAACGATGTCGAAGCTGGTGCTCGGCCGGAATTGGAAGCGCCTCGATGCGGACAAGCGCGACGAGTTCGTCGACGAGTTCACGACCTATCTCGCCAACGACTACGGCACCCGTCTCGATCGCTACGAGCAGGAGAAGGTGGCCGTCGAGGCCGAGCAGCCGAAGCCGCGCGGCGACGTCCTGGTGAAGACGAAGATCGTCGGCGGGGTGAACAACGGCGCGATCGTCGACTACCGGATGCGCAAGAAGGGTGAAGACTGGAAGATCATCGACGTGGTGATCGAGGGGATCAGCCTCGTCGCGAACTTCCGCGATCAGTTCAAGGAAGTCATCGCGCGCAGCGGGCCCGAAGGCCTGATCCGCAAGCTCGAAGAGAAGAACGAGGAGGCCGCCGAGGCCTGATCATGGCGTCCGACGTCGAGAAGCATCCCGCCAGGGCGTCCGACTTCGAGCGGCATCTCGCGGAGATCGAGCGACAGGGCTTCACGATCGTCGAAGATGCGATCGAGCCCGCGTTCGTCGACGCGCTCGCCGAGGACCTGCTGCGCATCGAGCGCGAGCACTCCGTCGTCCCCGCGAAGAACGCCTTCGAGGGCGAGGCGACGGTCCGCATCTACAACCTCCTCGTGCACGGCGAGTTCTACGAGCGGATCCCGGTGCACCCGGCGATCCTGCCGATCGTCGAGGGCGTCCTCGACCCCGGCTGTCTCGTGTCGTCGCTCAGCTCGATCAGCATCGGTCCGGGGGAGAAGGCCCAGCCGATCCACGCCGACGACATGCTGATCCCGCTCCGAAAGCCCCACGAGGCGATCATCTGCAACACGATGTGGGCGCTCACCGACTTCACCGAGAGCAACGGCGCGACGCGCATCGTGCCGGGCAGCCACCGCGATCCGTCCCCCGAGTACGGGAAGGACGCCGCGAGCATCCCCGCCGAGATGCGCCGCGGCAGCGTGCTCGTGTGGCACGGAAGCCTGTGGCACGGCGGCGGCGCCAACACGACGGACGAGCGCCGCGTCGGCATCGCGATGAACTACTGCGCCGGCTTCATCCGCCAGCAGGAGAACCAGCAGCTCGGCATCCCGCGCGGCGTCGCCGCGCGCTTCTCGCCGCGCCTGCGCGCGCTCTGCGGCTACGGCATCTACCGCGGCCTGATCGGCCACATCGAGAAGACCGACCCGGCGAGCCTGCTCGACGAGCGGTTGGAGTCGAAGGTGGTCTGGGACCGGTAGACCGCCTACGGCAGCGCCACGATGTGGGCCACCCACGCCGGGTCGCCCTTGGCCTTCTCGCGGCGGGTGAACACGTCGTTGCCCTCGCCGGTCTTGCGGTCGGTGCCTTCCCAATAGACATGGCTGTCGGAGAAGCCCACCTCGGCGAGCAGCTCGCGGACCTCCGGGATCGTCCAGACGCGCCACGAGTAGGAGAAGGCGCGGCGGATCTCGCTGCCATCGGGGAAGGTGAAGTGGATGTGATTCTCGCCCCAGTGGGAGATCGGGTCGAACGAGCGCTGCTCCCAGACGTAGGTGAAGTCGTCGAGCTCGGTCTCTTCGGTGAGCGACTCCATCGCCTGGCCGCCGCCGTAGGCGTCGAGGAAGAGCAGGCCCTCGCTCTCGAGCGTGGCGTGGGCGGCGCGGAAATATTCGCGGAGCGCATCGCGCGTCGGGAAGAGGAAGTAGGAGAAGTTGTAGGCGACGGTGACGTCGACGGGCTCGTGCCCGACGTGGCGCACGTCGCCCTCGACGAGCTTCACGCGCGACTGCTGCTCGGGCGTGAGCTTGGCCACGTTGTGCTTGCGTCCCCAGTCGAGGGGCTCGGGGTCGAGGTCGACGGCGAAGGCCGTGTTCTCGCGATGGCTGCGCACCCATTCGCACGAGAACGCGGAAGTGCCGGCGAAGTCTTCGCGCAGGCTGCGTGCGGGGCGACCGCGCGTGCGCTTGAAGACGCGCTGCAGGAAGGCGACGTCGATGTCGGGCGCCTGCACGCTCTGCTGATAACAAACGTACTTGTCGGCCTGCTGGGCGAGCGTTCGGCGTCTGTTCATGGCGCGCAAACTCGCACAGGTAACGGCGCGCGACAATGGCCCGCGCGTGTCGCACGGCAGGCGTCTCAGGCTTCCGGGTCGTACCCGAGGTTGGGGGAGAGCCAGCGCTCGGCTTCTTCGAGCGTCATGCCCGCGCGCGCGGCGTAGTCCTCGACCTGATCGCGATCGATGCGCCCCACCGTGAAGTAGCGGGCCGCGGGATGCGCGAAGTAGAGCCCGGACACGCTGGCGCCCGGCGTCATCGCGTAGCTCTCCGTCAACTCGATGCCGACGGCCGGTGCGTCGAGCAGATCGAAGAGCCGACCCTTCGGCGTGTGATCCGGGCACGCCGGATAGCCGAAGGCCGGGCGGATGCCGCGGTACTTCTCCTGGATGAGCTCGTCTTTGCTGAGCTTCTCGTCCGCGCCATAGCCCCATTCGCGGCGCGCGCGGGCGTGCAGCAGCTCGGCGTAGGCCTCGGCGAGGCGGTCGGCGAGCGCCTTCACCATGATCGCGTTGTAGTCGTCGAGGTCCTTCTCGAAGGCCCTCGCGAGGTCGTCCGCCTCGACCCCCGACGTGACGGCGAACGCGCCGATGTGGTCGGCGACCCCGGAGCCTTCGGCCGCGACGAAGTCGGCGAGCGACAGGTTCGGCTTGCCCTCGGGCTGCGGGCCCTGCTGGCGGAGCATCGGGAAGCGCAGCAGCTCGCCGCTACGGCTGGCGTCGCCGTACACCACGATGTCGTCTCCGGCGCTCTCCGCGGGCCAGAAGCCGTACACCGCGCGCGGCGTCAGGAGCTTCTCCCCGATGATGCGATCGAGCAGGGCGCGACCGTTCTCGTAGAGCTCGCGGGCGGCGGCGCCCTTCTCGGGGTGGTCGAGGACGGCGGGATACTTCCCGCGGATCTCCCAGGCTGCGAAGAAGAAGGTCCAGTCGATGTATTCGGCGATCTCCTCGAGGGAGACGTCGTCGATCTCATGGCGGCCGACGAAGGCGGGCTCGGGGAAGTCGGCCGGGCTCGCGTCGAGCACGAGCCGGTTGGCGCGGGCGTCCGCGATCGAGAGCAGCGGGCGCTCGCGGCGTCCCTCGTGGACGAAACGCAGCCGCTCCTGCTGCTCCTGGTTCTGCGCGTCGAGCTCCTTCTTCTTCTCGGAATCGAGCAGCGAGGACACCACTCCGACCGCACGCGACGCATCGTTCACGTGCACGACGCTCTGCTCGTAGCGCGGCGCGATCTTCACCGCGGTGTGCTGACGGCTCGTCGTCGCGCCGCCGATCAGGAGCGGCAGGTCGAGCTCGCGCCGCTTCATCTCGGCGGCGACGTGCGCCATCTCGTCGAGGCTCGGCGTGATCAGGCCCGACAGCCCGACGATGTCGGCGTTCTCCGCGACGGCGGCGTCGAGGATCTTGTCCGCCGGCACCATCACGCCGAGGTCGACGATGTCGTAGCTGTTGCAGCCGAGCACCACGGCGACGATGTTCTTGCCGATGTCGTGCACGTCGCCCTTCACCGTGGCGAGCACCACCTTGCCGTTGCTCTTCGCCGCGGCGCCCGAGAGACGCTTCTCCTCCTCCATGAAAGGGGTGAGGTAGGCGACGGCGCGCTTCATCGCGCGGGCGCTCTTCACCACCTGCGGGAGGAACATCTTCCCCGCGCCGAAGAGGTCGCCGACGATCTTCATCCCGTCCATCAGCGGGCCTTCGATGACGTCGAGCGGCTTCGGCAGCTTCTGCCGCGCCTCCTCGGTGTCCTCCTCGATGAAGTCGACGATGCCGTGCACGAGCGCGTGCGAGAGCCGCGCCTCGACGTCGGCTTCGCGCCAGGAGAGGTCGACCTCGCGCTTCTTTCCCGCGCCCCTCACCGTCTCGGCGAACTCCACCATCCGCTCGGTGGCGTCGGGGCGGCGGTCGAAGAGGATGTCCTCGACGTGCTCGAGCAGGTCCTTCGGGATGTCGGCGTACACGCCGAGCTGGCCGGCGTTGACGATGCCCATGTCCATCCCGGCCTCGATCGCGTGGTAGAGGAAGGCGGTGTGGATCGCCTCGCGCACCACGTCGTTGCCGCGGAACGAGAACGACAGGTTCGAGACGCCGCCGCTGATCTTCGCACCCGGGCAGCGCTCCTTGATGATCTTCGTCGCCTCGATGAAGTGGATCGCGTAGCGCGCGTGCTCTTCGATCCCCGTCGCGATGGCGAGGATGTTCGGGTCGAAGATGATCGCCTTCGGGTCGAAGCCGACCTTCTCGACGAGCAGCTGGTACGCGCGCTCGCAGATCTCCACCTTGCGCAGGGCCGTGTCGGCCTGGCCGGTCTCGTCGAAGGCCATCACGACGACGCCGGCGCCGTAGGCCTGCACCAGACGTGCCTTTGCCAGGAAGTCTTCCTCGCCTTCCTTGAGGCTGATCGAGTTGACGACGCCGCGTCCCTGGACGCACCGAAGGCCCGCCTCGATCACGCTCCACTTCGAGGAGTCGATCATGATCGGGATCTTCGCGACGTCGGGCTCGGTGGCGATCAGGTTGAGGAACGTCGTCATCGCCTGCTCGGAGTCGAGCATGCCCTCGTCCATGTTGACGTCGAGGATGTTCGCGCCGCCGCGCACCTGGTCGAGCGCCACTTCCACCGCGGTGGTGTAGTCGTCCTTCTTGATCAGGTTCATGAAGCGGCGCGAGCCGGTGACGTTGGTGCGCTCGCCGATCATCAGGAAGTTCGAGTCGGGCCGGATCGCCAGCGGCTCGAGGCCGCTGAACCACGAGATGCTCTCGTCGACGCTGGGAATCTCGCGCGGCGGGAGGCCCGCCACCGTCTCGGCGATGGCGCGGATGTGGCCGTCGGTGGTGCCGCAGCAGCCGCCGACGGCGTTCACCAGACCGTCCTCGGCGAAGCCGCGCAGGTGCGCCGCCGTGGTGTCGGGCTCCTCGTCGTAGCCGCCGAAGGCGTTGGGCAGGCCGGCGTTCGGGTAGGCGGTGACGGGGATGGGGGCCGCCGCCGCGAGGTCGGCGAGCCAGGGTCGCATCTCGGTCGCGCCGAGGGCGCAGTTGATGCCCACCGAGACCGGCTTCGCGTGCTGCACCGCGACCCAGAACGCCTCGATCGTCTGGCCCGAGAGCGTGCGTCCGCTGCCGTCGGTGATCGTGACCGAGATCAGGATCGGCAGGTCGACGCCGAGCTCTTCGTACACCGAGCGCGTCGCGAGAATCGCGGCCTTCGCGTTCAGCGTGTCGAAGATCGTCTCGATCATGATCGCGTGGACGCCGCCCTCGATCAGCGCGCGCACCTGTTCGGCATAGGCCTCGCGACATTCGTCGAAGGTGATGTCGCGGAAGGCCGCGTCGTTGACGTCCGGCGAGATCGAGAGCGTCTTGTTCGTCGGGCCGACCGCGCCGGCGACGATGCGCGGACGCGACGGATCCTTCGCGGTGAAGGCGTCCGCCGCCTCGCGCGCGATGCGCGCGGCCTCGCGATTCAACTCGGGGACGAGCGCCTCCATGCCATAGTCGGCCTGGGCGATGCGCGTCGCGCTGAAGGTGTTGGTCTCGATGAGGTCGGCGCCGGCGTCGAGATAGGCGTCGTGGATCTCGCGGATCACGTCCGGGCGGGTCAGCGTCAGCAGCTCGTTGTCGCCCTGGAGGTCGCTCGGATGATCGGGGAAGCGGTCGCCGCGGAAGTCGGTCTCGCCGAGCTTGCGGGCCTGGATCATCGTGCCCATCGCGCCGTCGAGGACGAGGATCCGTTCCTGGAAGATCGCTTCGAGCGCGCTGCGCGCTTCGCTCGGGTTCACGGCGTGGCCTCCTGAGAATGGGGCGGGAACGGGGTGCTGTCCGTCGCTACGGCCCGTCGAGGCGGGCAGTTTAGGAAAGGATCAGGATATCTCAATGCCCTGATGGACAATCTCCCGGGTGCGCGAAGGCCTTATTCCCGCGGGGTCAACGCAGGGCGAAGCCCAGGACGCCTTCCAGCTCCGCGAGGGCCTGGTCGGCCGCTTCGACCTTGATCGTCGTCATGCCGAGCTGGCGCGCGGTCTTGAGGTTGCGCCCGATGTCGTCGAGGAAGACGGTGTCGGGCGGCGCGATGCCGAGCTCGCCGCAGGCGTGCTGGTAGATGCGCGGGTCGGGTTTCTGGAGCCCGAGCACGCTCGACTCGAAGAAGGCGTCGAAGTGATCGCGCAGGGCGCGGGTGCCGTCGTCGCGTTCGTCCGACGCCCAGTTGTTCGTGAGCGCCGCGGCGCGCAGGCCGGAGTCGCGGATCACGCCGATCGCGGAGATCATCTGCGGCCGCGGCTTCGATTCCTGGGCCATCCGCTCCATCATCACCCGGGCGTCGATCGCGAAGCCCGCGGCGGCGCAATCGGCTTCGAAGGCCGGGACGAACTCCTCGAGCGCGAACTTCCCGCGCTCGAGCCGACCCCAGGCGCCCTCCTCGCCGGTGTCGACCACGACGCGGTTCACGACGCCGGCCGGCAGCCCGAGCTCCTTCTCGTAGGCGGCGATCGCGTGCAGCGGCGAGCCCAGCACGACGCCTCCGAGGTCGAAGATCACGGCGCGGATCGGCATCGCCTAGCGCTCCACGCGAACGATGCGATCGCCGGAGAAGGTTCCCACCAGCAGCGCGCCCGGCACCTCGAGCCCGACGGTGCCGGCGCCGCTCGGCGTGCCCGGGCCGCCCTGATAGAGCGTTTCCACCTCCATCGACTCCGGGTCGAGTGCGACGATCGCGAACGGCATCGGGCACGAACCCGATTCGAGCTCGCGGCAGGCGGTAAAGTCGGAGATCGACGCGCGCAGCGACGCCACCCACAGACGACCGTCCGACGCCCAGGTGGAGTTGTCCGGGTTCGAGACCTCGGCCCGGGCGGTCGTCTCGCCGGTGGCGCGGTCGATGCGGGTCACCTCGTTGCCGAGCGTCTGATTGAGGAAGATCGTCCTGCCGTCGGCGGACACCTCGATGCCGTTCGGATAGCGGGCGTCGGTGCCGGCGATGCGCGTGAAGCCGTCCCCGCGCTGCCACTCGTAGACGTGGCCCGTGTCGCGCGCGAACCAGAGCGCGCCGAGGTAGGTGAACGTCCCGGCGCCGGCAGGTAGCGGGCGCGTGGCGAGGAAGCCGCCTTCGGGCAGCGCGACC
>JAHEJV010000184.1 GCA_024638705.1 Deltaproteobacteria bacterium
TCGGCGTGGGTGAACTGGTCGGGCGCCGTGTCCCAGCCCCACTCCGGCGGCTGGAAGTAGCCCGGGCCGTTGATCACGTTGGCGCCGAGGCCGACGTGGCTCATCACCTCGACGCCGCAGGAGATGCCGGCGTCGATCGAGCCGGCGCGGATGAAGGCGGAGATGATGTGGTTCGCCTGCTGGCCCGAGCCGCACTGGGTGTCGACGGTGGTGCCGCCCGTGCGCCAGCCCTTGTTGCGATTGAGCCAGGCGACGCGCGTGATGTTGTTGCTCTGCTCGCCGGCCTGGGTGACGCAGCCGCCGACGACCTGCTCGATCTCGGCCGGGTCGACGCCGGCGCGCTCGACGACCGCGTCCTGCACACGGCCGAGCAGCGTCCCGGCGTGGAAGGAAGAGAGGTCGCCCACCCCGGGCTTGCCGCGCGCGATCGCGGTGCGGACGGCTTCGACGATGACGGCTTCGGGCATTGGGGGGTCTCCTGATGCGAGGGGCGAGCAGGATAGAACAGGTGCCCGTGATTCTGGGAGGGTCGTCAGGCTTCCCTTGCTGGTCGCAACAACCCTTCCTGCACCACCGACACCACGAGCCGGCCGTCGCGGGTGAACAGGCGTCCCGTCGCGAAGCCGCGCGCGCCGGCGGCCGCCGGGCTCTCCATGCTGTAGAGCAGCCACTCGTCGGCGCGGAAGGGCTGGTGGAACCACATCGCGTGGTCGAGGCTGGCGAGCTGGTAGCCGGTGGCGATCGCATCCATCGCGTGGGGGAGGCCGGCGGCGTCCAGCAGGGTCATGTCCGACGCATAGGCGACCATGCACTGGTGGAGCGCCAGGTCGTCGGGGAGCGCGCCGTCGACGCGGATCCAGACGTCGAGCCGCGGCGGCAGCTTCGTCGGGTTCACAGGATCGATGTCGGTGACGTGCCGGATGTCGATCGGCCGCTTGCGCAGGAACCAGCCGGCGCGGTCGCCCATCCTCTCTGCCAGCGGTTTCAGGCGCTCTTCCCAGCGCACGAGCCCCTCGGGCCCGGGGACGTCCGGCATCGCGAACTGATGCGTGGGCCCGCGCTCCTCGCGGTGGAAGGACGCCTCGAGGTGGAAGATCGCCTCGCCGTGCTGGATCGCCGTCACCCGACGCGTCGTGAACGAGCGCCCGTCGCGGGTGCGGTCGACCTGGTAGAGGATCGGCGTGCCGACGGCGCCCGGGCGCAGGAAGTAGGCGTGGAAGGAATGGGCGAGACCGCTCTCGACGGTGCGTCCGGCGGCGGTCAGCGCCTGGCCGAGCACCTGTCCGCCGAAGACGCGCTGCCAGCCCTCGCTCGGGCTCTGGCCCCGGAAGAGGTTCACCTCGAGGGGCTCGAGATCGAGGAGTTCGACGAGATCGGCGAGCGAGGAGGTCACGGAGCGCGGATCTTACCGCTTCAACTACACTTCGCGGCATGCCGGGCGGGATCCTCCACGCGATGGCGGAAGACTTGGATGCCGTCGCCACGAACGACCCGGCCGCGCACAGCCGGCTGGAGACGGCGCTGTGTCACACCGCGCTCCACGCCATCTGGGTACACCGCATCGCCCACGCGTTGCACGAGCGGGCCGGCCTGCGCACCCTGGCGCGCTTCCTGTCGGCGCTCGCCTACGTCTGGAGCGGCGTCGAGATCCACCCCGCCGCGCGCATCGGGCGCGGCTTCTTCATCGATCACGGCAACGGCGTCGTGATCGGCGAGACCGCCTCGATCGGAGACGACTGTGTGCTCTTCCACAACGTCACGCTCGGCGGCACTGGGAAGCACGGCGGGAAGCGCCATCCGACGCTCTGCGACCGCGTCTTCGTCGGCACCGGCGCGACGTTACTCGGCCCGCTCACCGTCGGCGAGAACGCGAAGATCGGCGCCGGCAGCTTCATCCACATGCGCGACGTCCCCGCGAACTGCACCGCCGTCGGGACGCCCGCGCGCATCGTGAAGCGCGACGGCGCGCGCGTCGACGAGGAGCTGCCGCGCGCGAGCCTCTCCGATGCTTCGATCCCGGTCGCGATCCCCGGCGACGCGCAACGCGCGTCCGGGTCGGCCTCGTGACGCCGGCCGCGGAGAAGCTCCGGAGGCTTCTCGACCGGCCGGGGCTGCACCGCATGCCCTGCTGCTTCGATGCGCACTCGGCGCGTCTGATCGAGAACGCGGGATTCGAGCTCACTTTCATGAGCGGCTTCGCGGTGTCGGCGGCGCGCGCGGGCCTTCCCGACACGGGCCTCCTCTCCTATGGAGAGATGCGTGATCAGGGTCGGGACATCTGCAGCGCGATCGACATCCCGGTGATCGGGGACGGCGACACCGGCTACGGCAATGCGATGAACGTGAAGCGCACCGCGTTCGGCTATGCAGCCGCCGGTTTCGCCTGCGTGATGATCGAGGATCAGCTCGCCCCGAAGCGCTGCGGTCACACCCGCGGCAAGCAGGTGGTGTCGCGACAGGAGGCCGTCGCGCGCGTACGGGCGGCCGTCGACGCGCGGGACGCCGGCGCCGGCGTGCTCGTGATGGCGCGCACCGACGCGCGGGCGACGCACGGCCTCGACGAGGCGCTCTGGCGCGCCAGCGCCTTCGAGGATGCCGGCGCCGATCTGCTCTTCGTCGAGGCGCCGCACGACGAACGCGAGATGGAGCGCGTGTGTCAGGCGGCAACCCGCCCGCAGATGGCGAACCTGGTCGAGGGTGGGACCACGCCTTTCCTGCCGCCTGCACGACTCGAATCGTTGGGATACCGGATCGTGGCCTATCCGCTCACGCTGTTGATGGCGGCGACGCGGGCGATGCAGGACGCGTTGAATTCGCTCAAGAAAGGCGAACCCGCGAACGATCTTCTTTCCTTCGACGCGCTCACGAGCCTGGTCGGCTTCGACGATTACAATGCCGACGCGCAGCGCTACGCCACGTCGGACGACGCGTCCGAAGGGGAAGGCACTCCAGGGTGAAGGTGCAGGAGATCACGGTCAGCGAATGCGGCGGCCCCGAGGCGCTGCAGCTCGAGGAGCGCGACCTCGGCGATCCCGGGATCGGACAGGTGCGCATCCGCACGCGCGCGTGCGGCGTCAACTACATCGACGTCTACTTCCGCACCGGCGCCTATCCGCGTCCGCTCCCTTTCGTGGCGGGGCTCGAAGGGGCCGGTGTGATCGAGGCGGTCGGGCCGCACGCGGACGGCTTCGAGGTGGGGGATCGCGTGTCCTGGTCGTCGGTGCCGGGTTCCTATGCGAGCGGTCTGATCGCGCCGATCGCCAGCATCGTGCGCGTGCCCGACGCCGTACCCGACGACGTCGCCGCCGCGGCGATGCTCCAGGGGATGACCGCGCACTATCTCGTGCACGGTACGCGCGACACGCAGCCGGGTGACACGGCTTTGGTGCACGCGGCCGCCGGCGGCGCCGGGCTGCTGCTCGTCCAGCTCCTCAAGGCGGCCGGCGCGACGGTGTTCGGCACCTGCTCGACCGAGGAGAAGGAGGCGCTCGCGCGTGGGGCCGGCGCGGATCACGTCATCCGTTACACCGAACGCGATTTCGCGCCGGAGGTCCGCCAGTTGACCCAGGGACGCGGTGTCGACGTCGTCTACGACTCGGTCGGCAAGGACACCTTCGAGGGCAGCCTCGCGTGCCTGCGTCCGCGCGGGCTGCTCGTGCTCTTCGGACAGTCGTCGGGCGCAGTGCCGCCCTTCGATCTCGGACGCCTCAACGGCATGGGCTCGCTCTTCGTGACGCGTCCCTCGCTCGCGCACTACACGCAGACCCGCGAAGAGCTCGAGATGCGCGCCGCCGTCGTCCTCGACGCCATCGCCGAGCACCGTCTCGACATCCGCATCGGCGCCGAGTTCCCCCTCGCCGACGCTGCCGACGCACATCGCGCCCTCGAGGGCCGCACGACGGCGGGGAAGGTGCTGCTGCTCCCCTAGCACCCATCGCATCGACCTCGCGGTCGAGGTTCATGAGACGGGTTCCATCCGCGGGCGCGTTCAGAGCGCTTCCTGCGACCTCCGGATCAGCTCGCGATAGAAGCCGACGGCGCCCGCGAGCTCGGCCACGGCAATGCGTTCGTCGGTTCCGTGCAGGAGCGTGCGCGTCTCCGTGTCGACGCGGAAGGGGAGGAAGCGGAACACGTTCTCGCACACCGCGGTGTAGTGGCGCGCGTCGGTGCCGCCGACGACGAGGTAGGGCGTCACGAGAGTGTCCGGGAAGCGCGCGGCGATCGTCCGCTGGAGCAGGAGGTATTCCGCCGAGTCGGTCGGCGACTCGGCGGTGGGCTCGCGGGCGGGTGTGCCGGGCGCGATGTCGATCGTCACGCGTTCGTCGGCGACCGTCGCGCGCGCGTGGGCGACCACGTCTTCCACGGTCTCGCCCGGGATGATGCGGAAGTTGACGATCGCCTCGACGTGTTTGGGCAGCACGTTCGACTTTGCGCCGCCGTGGATGACGGTGGCGGCGGTGGAGGTGCGGATCGCCGCGTCGAGCATCTCGTTGCCGGCGAGCGCGCGGAGCAGGGGACGCTCGAGGACGTCTGCGTTCGCCAGCACGAAGCGCGGCAGGACGCCGAGCTCCGGCGCGAGCGTCGCCAAGGTGGCGCGCATCGTGTCGACCATCCGCGCAGGTGGCCGCTCGGTCTCGAGGGCGCGCACGGCGGCGGCCGCGATGCCGACTGCGCTCTGCCGCGGCGGCACCGACGAATGGCCGCCGGTCGCCTCCGCCGTGAGCGAGAGGCTCACCGACCCCTTCTCGGCGACGCCGACGAGTGCGACGGCTCCGAGGCCCGGAAGCATGTCCAGGGCGACCATGCCGCCTTCGTCGAGCACGAGCAGGGGACGCAAGCCGCGTTCTTCGAGCGACCGCGCGATGCCGCGCGCGCCGGCGTCGCCGCCGATCTCCTCGTCGTGGCCGAACGCGAGCAGCACACCGCGCTCGGGCGCGAAGCCCTCTTCGAGCAGGCTCTCCACTGCGGCGAGCACCGCGATCAGGCTGCCCTTGTCGTCGATCGCGCCGCGACCCCACACGACGCCGTCCACGACGGCGCCCGAAAAGGGCGGATGCGTCCAGGCCTCCTCCGTGCCCGGATCGATCGGGACGACGTCCTGATGCGCGGCGAGCAGGATCGGTGCGAGCGACGGATCGGCGCCGGGCCAGGTGTAGAGCAGGCTCCAGTCGGCGATGCGTTCGCGGGAAAGGGTCGCGCGCACGCGCGGGAAACGCCGCTCGAGCTCTTCGTGCAGCGCGCGGAACGCGGCGGCGTCGGGGTCGGCGTCGCGCGAGAGGGAGATCGTCGGGATGCGGATCGCGCGGGCGAGGGCATCGGCCACGCGTTCGGCGTCCACCTCGTGGGCGTCGATCGGTTCGGCGGAGACCTGCCGCGACGGCAGCGAGAGCGCGCGCCATCCGAGCCACACCACGGCGAGCAGGAGCAGCAACCCCACCGTCATCGCGCCGCGCACGATTCCACGCTTCATCGACGTCTCCTCGGCTTCCAGCGATAGCGCTCGAGATCGATGCGCCCGCCGAGCTCGAAGCGGATCCCCTCACGCTCGAGGAGCTGCCGCTGGATCTGGTCGCCGCCGGGCTCGGACCGCGCGCTGACGCGACCCTGCGCGTTGATCACGCGATGCCAGGGCAGGGCGTGCTCCTCCGGGCGGATCGCGTGGAGCGCATAGCCCACCTGGCGCGCGTGTCCGCCGAGCCGTGCCAACTCGGCCACCTGCCCGTAGGTCGCGACGCGACCGCGCGGGATGCGGCGCACCACCGCGTAGATGCGTTGGTACGAGCTCTCGCGCGACGGGTTCGCCTGCGGCATGCCGGCATTGTCGCCGATCTTTCGCGGTCGGGTATCCTTCGCGCTTCCCCAGTGGCGAAGATCACGCTCTACGGATCGTTGCGGACCCCCTTCACGGAGAAGGTCCGCAGAGGCCTGCTCTACAAGCGGCTCCCATTCGAGCTGTGCGAGCCGACGAGCGTCGAAGACTATCAGCGCTGGAATCCGAAGAGCGGGATGCTGCCGATCCTCTACATCGAGGACGACGGCCACGAAGAGCGCATCGAGGATTCGACCGAGATCCTCTACGCGCTCGACGAGCGCTTTCCCGATCCGCCGCTGCTCTCCACCGATCCGACGGTGGCCGGACAGCAGCGCCAGCTCGCGAGATGGTCCGACGAATCCTTTCTCTGGTACTACCTGAAGTACCGGCGGATGGTCGGCGAGGGCGACATGGTGCTGCCCGTGGCGAGCGACGCCCCGCGAACGGCACCCGAAGAGGACGAGCCTCCGAGTGGCGCGCTGCGTCGCTTCGCCGCCTGGCTTCGCGCCGGCGGCACCTGGGAGCGCCCGATCACCGGGCTCCAGCGCGAGATCGGCATGCGCCTCGACGACCTGGTGAACTTCCTCGGCGCGCGTCCCTACTTCTATTCCGAGCAGCTCAGCGTCGCCGACCTCTGCGTCTACTCGATGCTCTTCACCCTGCGCAACGGGTCGATCCCGGGCGCCGACCGGCTCGTCGCGGTGCGCCCGAGCCTGGTGGCCTTCATGCTGCGCGTGGAGGAAGCGACGCCCGAGCTGGCCGATCCGGCCGACGCGGCGTCGTGACGCGCGCCGAGAAGGCGGAACGGATCGGGCGCATCCTCGACGAGCTGCACCCCCACACCGAGGTGCCGCTCGATCACGTCGATCCCTTCACCCTGCTGGTGGCGGTTCTGCTCTCGGCGCAGTGCACCGACGAGCGCGTCAACCAGGTGACGCCGGGTCTGTTCGCGCGCGCCAACACGCCCGACGCGATGGCGAAGGTGCCGGTGGCGGAGATCCAGGATCTGATCCGCTCGTGCGGGCTGGCGCCGGCGAAGGCGAAGGCGATCCGCGGGCTCTCGGAGATCCTGCGCGACGAGCACGCGTCGCAGGTGCCCGCCGACATCGAAGCGCTCGAACGTCTGCCCGGCGTGGGACACAAGACCGCCAGCGTCGTGATGGTGCAGGCCTTCGGCGTTCCGGCCTTTCCCGTCGACACCCACATCCACCGCCTCGCCGGACGCTGGGGTCTGTCGCAAGCGAACAACGTCGCCGTGGTCGAGCGCGATCTGAAGAAGCTCTTCGCCGACGGTGACTGGGGGAAGGTGCATCTCCAGATGATCTACTTCGGGCGCGAGCACTGTCCGGCGCGCGGCCACGATCTGCGCAGCTGCCCGATCTGCTCGTGGGCGGCGACGAAGACGCGCATCGAGGCCGAGGCGCGGAAGCTCAGCTCAAAGCGCCGACCGAGCGCCAGGTGATGTAGCTGACATAGGAGACCATCAGGATGATGGCTTCACCGCGGATGATCTGGTTGTTGCGCGACGCGGACACCGCGAAGAGCAGGAGCGAGAGCACGCCCATCACGATCAGGTCGAGGTGACCGCCGCTGGGCACCGAGACCGGTGCGACCACCGCCGTCACGCCGAACACGAGCAGCAGATTGAAGATGTTCGAGCCGACGACGTTGCCGATCGCGAGCTCGGCATGGCCGCGCACCGTCGCGATGATCGAGGCGACGAGCTCGGGCAGGCTCGTTCCGAAGGCCAGCACGGTCAGGCCGACGATCACTTCCGGCACGCCGAAGGCGCGCGCGAGATTCGCCGCCGCGTCGACGGTGAGATCGGCGCCCAACATCAGTCCCGCGAGGCCGGCGGCGGTAGTCGCAACGTTCCGGGACATTCCGCCTTGCGTCTCGGGATTGAAGCCCTCGGCTTCCCGCTCGGCGAGCACGGCACCGCGCCCCTTCACGAAGTCGCCGATCGTGTAGTAGAGGAAGACGAGGAAGAGCAGCAGCAGCAGCAGCCCGTCGGCGCGGTCGTAGAGATCCGGTCCCACGCCGAGCACGTGATCGAAGCCCATGAGGAAGGCCGCAGCGGTCGCGAGCAGCATCATCGGGATCTCGCGGGCGATCACCATGCCGGTGATCGGGATCGGCTTCACGATCGCCGTCAACCCGACGATGATGCCGATGTTCGCGAGGTTCGATCCGATGATGTTGCCGAAGGAGATTCCCGGTCGTCCTTCCCACGCCGCGATCACGTTGACCGCGAGCTCCGGGGCGCTCGTGCCGAAGGCGACGACGGTCAAGCCGATCACGAGCGGCGACACGCCGAGGGTGCGCGCCAGACCGGTGGCGCCTCGGACGACGGCTTCTCCGCCAACCATCAGGAGCACGAGTCCTGCGATCAGCAGGAGGACGTCGAAGGCCATGGGAAGCGGGATGCTAGCGCCGGAATGGGTTCGGTCCCCTTCCGGTCGCGACTTCTAGGGGCCGATTCGTACGAGCCGGACGAGCGGCGCCTCCGGGTCGCGCTCCTTTCGCAGGTCGATCTCGCCGTGCAGGGCCCAGAGATGATCGCCGGCGGCGTCGAGCAGCACCTGGCTGACGTCCCACTCGCGCGGACCGCGCGCGGCGATACGCGTGAAGTGCGCGCGACGCGCCTCGGGCGTGAACAGGATCGCGCCGTACTCCTCGTGGAAGGGTGCCGTGGCGGCTTCGAGTCGCTCGGCGTCCCACGCGTCGTCCGCGTCGGGAGCCAGCCAGCGCGTCGCTTCCTCGTAGTCCTTCGCCGCGAGCGCGCGCACCAGTGAGAGCAGCTCCGAACGGACGCGCGCGGTCAGCAGGCGTGGCTGCTGCGCGAGATCGAAGCGCTTCGTCGGGAGCGGCTCCGCGTCGCCTTCCCGCGTGGCGCTCGGCGCGGTGAGGTCTTCCCACGCCTCGAGCAGGCTGGTGTCGACGTCGGTGAGGGTCGCGCGCAGGAATGCGATCACCTCGTACACCGCGTCGGTCTTCGCCACGTCGGGCAGCGTCTTCACCAGCGTGTTGTGTACCTGTGATAGGTAACGCAGCAGCACCCCCTCGCTGCGCGCGAGTCCGAGCTCCTTCACGTAGTCGCGGAAGCCGACATAACGCTCGACGAGATCGCGCGCGATCGACTTCGGCCGTACGTCGTCCTCGCGCGCCCACGGGTAGCGTTCGGCGAAGACGCGGAAGCTGCCGCGCAGGAACTCCTCTTCCGGCTTCGGGTACGTCACTTC
>JAHEJV010000185.1 GCA_024638705.1 Deltaproteobacteria bacterium
CGGCGCGCCGCGCGCGCTAGGCGAACCAGCGCTCCGCGCTGACCGCCGCCTCGAAGTTCTCGCGCAGGTGGGCCAGCGACTGCATGTCGGCGTTCACGGCGTCGAGCCCGTGGCCGAGCACGTAGGCGTAGCTCCGTTGGAAGGGCGTGAGGCCGCTGTTCATGAACGCCTCGTCGTAGTACTCGTCGAAGGCGGTCGGCCTCCCCCAGCCTAGGAACTTGCGTCCCGCGAGATAGCGGCCGGCCTTCATGCCGATCAGCCCGATCCCCGCCTCGCGGGCGCGCGCCAGCGTCGGCTGCAGTGCCTTCATCGGCACGGTGCCCGCTTCGATCCCCTTGTCGGCCCAGCTGTACCAACCGGCCGGGGTGATCGCGATCATCGCGAGGCTGTAGGCGCCGGTGGCCGTCGCGGTTTCGAGCACGCGCTGCGCGTTCTCGTGGGTGCTGAGTCCGAGGTGGCTCACCTTCCCCGACGCCTTCGCCTTCGCGAACGCGTCCTGGATCTCCTCGCTGCCGACGAGGTCGACGTTGTTCGAGCCCATCAGGTAGTAGGCGTCGACGTGATCGACGCCCAGCTCGCGCAGGCTCTCGTCGAGTGCCGCCGACCACGAGACGGCGAGCGCCTTCCGCTCGGCGGTGTCGAGCTTCGTGTCGGCCTCGAGGTCGCGGGAGGCAAACGCCTTGGAGATGAGGAAGATCCGGTCGCGGCGGCGCTTCAGGAAGGGAGCGAGGTTCTCTTCGGCGTCGCCGTAGTAGGCGCGGAAGCCGACGTCGAAGACGTTGATGCCCACGTCGAAGGCGGTGTCGAGGAGATCGTCGCGCCGCCGACGCGACAGCGCCGCGCCGCAACCGAACACGAGCCGGCTCGCCTTCCAGCCGGTGCGGCCGAGCGCCCGGTGGGACATCTGCGGCCACGGCGCGTCGGGCTGGCCGGCGTCGCGCGCGGCGTCGACGGCCGCGCGCGCGTCGCCCGAGGAGAGCAGCGTCCGCCCCCCGACGGCGAGCATCGCCAGCGCCTGAAGGAAGCGGCGACGCGGAGTGCCACGGCTCGCAGTGTCGTCTCGGGCGGGTTGACGGGACATCGCGGTCTCCTCTCGAGGTGAGGTCGCCAGTCTACTCGCGGCGCGCGCATAGGGGGAATCCCGTACCCTGCCGAACCCTACCCCGATGGAGGCATACGACATGGCCGATTTCAGCGAGATCCCGTGGATCGCCGAGCACATCCAGCTCTACCGCACCGACCCGGAGAAGGCGCGCCTGTGGGATTCGACCCCGCTCGGCGGCCCCGGCGTGCTGCCGACGCTGCTGCTCACGACCACCGGACGCAAGTCCGGCAAGCCGCGCGCCCTGCCGCTGATCTACGGCGAGTCGGGCGACAGCTACGTCGTGATCGCGTCGAAGGGCGGCATGCCGACGCATCCCGTCTGGTTCCTGAATCTCGAGGCGAACCCCGGGTGCGAGCTGATGGTGGGCGCGAAGGCCGTCACGGCGCGCGCCCGCGTCGCCGAGGGCGACGAGCGCGTGCGTCTCTGGAAGGAGATGGCCGCGCTCTACCCGCCGTACGACCAGTATCAGGAGAACGCCGGGTCGCGCACGATTCCGGTCGTCGTGCTCGATCCGGTCGGCTGATCGCAGCCGCACCCGCGCGAAGGGAGCCCCCATGAACGCGAGCACGTGGCGACACGGCTTCGGCATCGTCCTGATCGTCGTCGGGGTCGCGGTCTTCGCGATCCGCCTCCACCATCCGGGCCCGTACGCCTTCCCCGGCGGCGGAAATCTGCGCGCCGGCGTGCTCGCGCTCCTGCTCGGCGCCTGGCTCTCCCGCGATTGGATCGGGGGTGCGCTCGCCACGCGACTGAACGGGATCGCCGTGTCGATCGGGATCGTCGTCCTCTTCTTCGCTCTCTACGCGACGCTCGCCGAGCTCGAAGAGACGGTGACGCTCCAAGCGACCGATCGTTTCGGCGAGCCGGCCGCGCTGCGCCTGTGGATCATCGATCACGAGGGCGGACAGTGGGTGAACATGAAGCGCAGCAAGGCCGAGGATCACCAGCTCGACGGCGCGCGTCTGCAGCTCCTGCGCCACGGCGAACTCTCGTGCGTGGTGCCGAAGCTCGACGAGAGCTGGGAGCGCGCGAACCAGATCCACGGCCTGCGGATGGAGAAGTACGCCGTGCAGCGGCTGGCCAGTGCGATCGGCGTGATGGGGAAGCAGGCGAAGGAAGACATCGTGGCCCTGCGCCTCGATCCCTGCCCGGACGCCTGACCCCCGGACGACCCGTATCCCCGAGGTCCTCCGCCCCGCGGACGCCCGGCCTACACATCGGGGCCGGATCGGCCGATGGATTCGGGATGCGGATCGTGCTGGCCCCGGAAGGCACTCGCGGCGACGTCGAGCCGATGCTCGTGCTCGGCGACGCGCTGCGACTGCGCGGCCACGACGCCGTGGTGTGCGCGCCGCCGAACTTCGCCGATCGCGTCGCGGCGCGCGGGCTCGGCTTCCGCCCGGTCGGCTGCGACGTCCGGGCGCATCTCCAGGGCGAAGCGCGCGCCATCCTCGGGAACCCCTTCCAGTTCGTCGCGGCGGCGCATCGCTACACCGACGCCAGCGTGCGCGCCCAGTTCGAGGCGTTGCCCGAAGCCGCGGAGGGCGCCGACCTGATCGTCGGCGCCGGCGTGCAGCTTGCCGCGGCGTCGGTCGCCGAGCGACTCGGCGTCCCCTATCGCTATGTCATCTACTGCCCGGCGCTGCTGCCGTCGCGCGAGCACGGTCCGGCGATTCTGCCCACCCAGCCGATCCCGGCCTGGGCGCGCCGCTTCGCCTGGTGGTTCGCGCGCGTTCCGTTCACGAAGGTGATGGGACGGCTGCTGAATCGCGAGCGCCGCGCCCTCGGCCTCCCGCGCATGCGCGACGCCTACTCCCACCTGTTGGGCGACCGTCCGCTGCTCGCCGCGGATCGCGAGGTCGCGCCCACGCCGCGCGACACGCCCTACCCGGTCGAGCAGACGGCCTCGCTCCAGGCCGCGACGACCGCACCGCTGCCCGAGAAGCTCGTCGACTTCCTCGAAGCGGGCGAAGCGCCGGTCTATTTCGGCTTCGGCAGCATGCCCGACCCCGATCCCGCCGAAACGACGCGCACGTTGCTGCGCGCGATCGAACACGTCGGCTGTCGCGCGCTGCTCTCTTCGGGCTGGGCCGGCCTCGGCGACGGAGCGCTGCCCGAGGGTGTGATGCAGCTCGGCGATGTCGACCACAAGAGTCTCTTCCCCCGCTGCGCTGCGGTCGTGCACCACGGCGGAGCCGGCACCACCACCGCGGCGACGCGTGCCGGCGTCCCCCAGATCGTGACGCCGCACGTGCTCGATCAGTTCTACTGGGCCGACCGCGTGCGTATGAACGGTCTCGGTGTGGCCGCGCCGCGACGGACCAAGCTCGACGCGGCCGCGCTCGTCGGGGCGCTGCGCGCGGTGCTGGAGAACGAGTTCCTGATCGACCGCTGTGCCGAGGTGGCGGAGCGCATTCGCGAGCGCATGTTCGAGGAGCCGCACCCGATCGAGAGCCTTCTCTCGCGCTGAGTTGTGTCGCGACGAATGGGCCTGGCACGGTCCGTGCTCTGTCCGGGTGAGTGCCGCGCCGCCGCCAGACCTTCTCTCCTCCCTTCTGCCCGAACCCTTCGTGCCCTTCGCACGAGGAACCGGACACTTGGCGCTTCAAGAAGAAGGGCTTCTACACCCGCCTCCGCGGGCCCCGGCGCGTCCAACGGTACGTCTGTCAACGCTGCCACCGGAACTTCGGTACTCAGACCTTCTCCCCGACCTACTGGCTCCGCCGCGGCGACCTCCTCGCGCCTCTCTTCCACCGACTGCTCTCCTGCTCCGCCCTCCGACAGATCGCCCGCGAGTTCGGCGTCGCTCCGAGCACCGTCCAGCACCAGGCCGAGCGGCTCGGCCGCCATGCGTTGCTCTTCCACGAAGAACGCAGACCGAAGAAGCCGCGGGAGCCGCTCGTCCTCGACGGCTTCCGCTCTTTCGAGCGCGGTCAGTACTGGCCCTTCGACCTGAACCTGCTCGTCGGCGCGTCCCACTACGTCTACGGGATCAACGACGCCGAGCTCCGGCGCAGCGGGACGATGAAACCCGCGCAGAAGCGCCAGAGACGGCGTCTGGAAGGGCTCTACGGCAGGCCGCATCCCCAGGCGACGCGCGAGGCGGTCGCCGAGCTGGTGGCGCGTGTCGTTCCGGCGGGCAGTGAAGTCGAGATCGCGTCCGACGAGCACCAGGCCTATCCCCGTGCGTTCCGGCGGTTGAAGGACCGGGCGATCCGCCACGTGACGACGTCTTCGAAGGAGCCGCGCACGGCGCATAACCCCTTGTTCCCCGTGAACCTGGCGGACCTGCTGCTGCGCCACAGCAGTGCGAACCACAAGCGCGAGACGATCGCGTTCTCGAAGCGTCGGCAGGGAGCGTTGTATCGGGCGGCGATCTGGGTCGTGTGGCGCAACTACGTGAAGTCGCGATCGGAGCGCAAGCGGGACGACCCTCCGGCGGTGGCGATCGGGGTCGAGAGCCGACGGCTCACCGTGCGGGAGATCCTCGTGGCGCGGCGGTTTCCGTGGCGCCGGCCACTTCGGGGCTGGCTCGAGCGCTGCTACTTCGCGCGGATTCCGACGCGCGCGATCGGGCGTGTCCGGGAGCATCGGGCCGTCTACGCGGTGTAAGCTCGAAAGGTCTTCGCCCGAAGAGTGCTTACGCGTAGACGGGCCCAATCTTCGCGACACGACTCTCGCGCTGACCGCGGAAATGGCATGATGCGCCCCACGCGACGTCGTCACCGCTTCGCGTCGGGAGGATGAGCATGTCGTTCCAGTCGGGTCGTTTCGCGCCTTTCGCGCTTCTCGCCGCCCTCTTGGCCACGAGCCCCGTCATCGCGGAGCAGCCGGCGGACGCCGCGTACGACCTCGTCCTCCACGGCGGGCGCGTCATCGACCCCGAGTCGGGCCTCGACGCGACTCGCGATGTCGCCGTCGCGGATGGACGCATCATCGCGATCGCCGCCGGTCCGCTTCACGGCGCGATCGAGATCGACGCGTCCGGTCTCGTCGTCGCGCCCGGTTTCATCGACCTGCACACCCACTCGCCGACGCTGCTCGGGCAGGACTATCAGGTACGCGACGGTGTGACGACCGCGCTCGAGCTCGAGGCCGGCGCCTATCCCGTGCGCGAGTACGGCGCGCTGATCGAGGACGCGCCGCGCATGCACTTCGGATCCTCGGTCGGCTACGGCTCGGTCCGGCTCGAAGTGAAGCTCGGCATCCGGCAGGCGCATCTCGCCGTCGGCTCGCCGCGACCGATCGGATGGCGCGGCTACTGGACGGCGTTCCGCAGCCTGTTCACGGTGCCCGACGAGGTGTTCCGCGAGTTGGCGACGCCCGCGGAGCGCGAACGCATCCGCGCGATGCTGCACGAGGGCCTCGACGACGGTGGCCTCGGCATCGGCTTCCCCCTCGACTACATGAGCGAAGCGGTCGACGAGGACGAGGCGCGTCAGGTCTTCGCGGTGGCGAGCGAGCGCGGCGTGCCGGTCTTCATCCACCTGCGCCGCGGCGTGAACGGGGATCCGGCCGGCCTGCGCGAAGCGCTCTCTCTCGCGCGCGAGACGGGCGCGTCGGTGCACGTCTGCCATCTCCAGCACAACGCGATGCGCAACACCGAGCTCTTCCTGCAGGAGATCCGCGACGCGCGCGCCCGCGGCGTCGACGTCACCACCGAGGTGCTGCCCTACAACGCCGGGTCGGCGCTGATCTCGTCGGCGGTGTTCGGCCGCAACTGGCAGGAGGTGTTCGACATCACCTACGGCGACGTCGAGTGGGCGTCGACGGGCGAGCGCTTCGACGAGGCGATGTGGAACGAATACCGGGAGGATCATCCCGACGGGCAGGTGATCCACCACTACGTGAAGGAGGAGTGGACGCGTCGGGCGCTCCTCGAGCCCGGCGTCATCGTCGTCAGCGACCTGCTGCCGATGCACGACGAGACGAGCAAGGTCGCGCCGCACAATGGCGCGTTCACGAAGATCCTCGGGCGTTATGTGCGCGAGCAGGGTGTGCTCGATCTCCAGACGGCGCTGGCGAAGATGACGCTGCTCCCGGCGCGGCGCCTCGAAGGCTTCGCCCCGCTCTTCGCGCGCAAGGGTCGCGTGCAGGTCGGCGCCGACGCCGACCTCACCGTCTTCGATCCCCAGACGGTGATCGACCGCGCCACCTACGGCGATCCGTTCCAGGCCGCCGACGGCATCGTCCACGTCATCGTTGGCGGCGAGATCGTGGTGCGCGACGGAGCCCTGCGCGACGGCGTCGCGCCGGGGCGTCGCCTGCTGACGGATGGAGCCGAGTGAACGCGGTCGCCGAAGCGCTCCGCCGGGCGCACGCTGCGCGGGAGGAGCGCACCGTCGCAGCCCCCGCCTCACCATCGCGCTGGTTCGCGATCGGCGACCCCCAGGCATCGGCGCGCCGCTTCTTCGCCGTGCTCGATCACCACGGGCTGCTCGGCCCCGAAGGCCGACTCGCACCGGATGTCGGGCTCGTCTCGATGGGCGATCACTTCGACTATCCCCCGGAAGAGGGCGACGACGAGCGCGTCGAGGGGTGTCGCATCCTCGCGTGGCTGGCGAGCCATTCGTCCGAGAGCGACGCTAGGCGGAAGCGCGGTCCGCGCGAGCGGGAAGCACCGCGTAGAGCAGGCCCATCCCGATCTGGACCAGTTCGTCGGGAAGCTGCGTGGGGCGATCGCTCACCCGGCGACGAGCTCCTTCGAGAAGAAAGCCTCGTGACGGATCCATGCGAGCTTCGACATCCGCCGTCCCGCACCGCACCGCGCGGCCGACGCGCGAACCGCAACGATTTCGCCGCGGTTCGCAGCATGCGTCCCTTCGGCGCGGCGCTAGCGTAGGCCGGGCACGCAGGCGACGGGAGCCCGACCTTCGATGAATTCCACCGCTCCGGAGCGTCCGCGCGCCGTGCTGCTCGCCGTCCAACGCGCCGGGGTCGAGGACGGCGACTTCGCGTCGTCGCTCGACGAGCTGGCGCGCCTCGCGAAGACGCTCGGCTTCGAGGTCGTCGCGCGCGTGACGCAGCGCCGCGCTCGTCTCGACCCGGGCGTCGTGACCGGTGCGGGCAAGCTGCGCGAGCTGGCCGGATGGACGGGTGGCCCCGGCGTGGCACCGGCCGGTCCGCCGGCCTCGAAGCGTCGTCGCGCGCGCCGCGACGACGAAGCAGAGACGGAAGAGGAGCGCGAGGACGACGCGAGCGAAGAGGAAGCTCCGCACGAAGCCCAACCGAGGGCGAGCCTCATCCTCGTCGACCACGAGCTCACGCCCACCCAGGCGCGCAACCTCGAACGCGCGACCGACGCGGAAGTGCTCGACCGCACCGCCGTCATCCTCGCGATCTTCCAGCGCCACGCGCGCAGCCGCGAAGCGCGCCTCCAGGTGGAGATCGCGCGCCTGTCCTACATCGCGCCACGACTGCGCGAGACCGGTGCCGGCGGCGATCGTCAGGGCGGCGGCATCGGCGGACGCGGCGCCGGCGAGAGCGCCTCCGAGCTCGACCGCCGCAAGGTGCGCGACCGCATCGCCCTGCTGCGCACCGAGCTGGCGTCGATCGAGCGCGAGTCGAGCACGCGGCGCAAGCGTCGTGGCGGCCAGAAGACCGTGGCGCTCGTCGGCTACACGAACGCCGGGAAGTCGTCGTGGATGCGCGCGCTCACCGGCAGCGGCGTGCTCGTCGAGGACAAGCTCTTCGCGACGCTCGGCACGACGGTGCGCGCCCTCCAGCCCGAGGGAGCGACGCGCGTGCTCGTGTCCGACACGGTCGGCTTCATCAAGCACCTGCCTCACGATCTCGTCGCGAGCTTCCGCTCCACCCTCGACGAGGCGCGCGATTGCGACCTCCTCGTGCACATGGTCGACGCGTCCGATCCGGCCTGCGACGCGCAGATCGCGGTGACGCGCGAGGTGCTCGGTTCGATCGGCGCGACCGGGGGCGAGACCTGGATGGTGATGAACAAGGCCGACCGCCTCGACGCGGCGGCGCGCGAGCGGATCCGCGCCGCCTGGCCGGAGGCACGGCTGCTCTCGGCGAAGCGGCCCGAGGACGTCGCGTCGTTCCGCGAGGCGCTGGTCGCGTTCTTCGAGCGCGACATGGAGGAGGCCGAGCTGTTGGTGCCCTACGCCCTGCAACGTCTGGTGGCGAAGGCGCACGAGCGCGGCCACGTGCTCGACCAGGCCCACGACGCGCAGGGCACGCGGCTGCGGCTGCGCGCGACGCCCGAGGTGTGGGAGCAGCTGCGCGAGGCGCTGCGCGCGGGTTGACCGGGCGTTTCGCGGCGCCCCGTGCGGAGATCCGCCGTTCCGCGTCGCAGCATGTGGGCGCATCCGGCGCCGCCTCGCGCCGGTTGGACTAACGGCGGTTCTTCGGCCCGCGGTTGGGGCGATGGCGACCGCCCCGGCCTGCATAGCCGCCGCGGTCTCCGCCGCCCCCGCCGACGCGGACGATGCGCAGCTTCGGGTCGCGCGGGTCCGGGCGTTGCACGAGCTTCTCGAAGCGCGCCGCTGCGCTGTCCTTCACGTCGAAGGTGGAGCGCTCGGGGCCGATCTCGATCGCGCCGATCAGGTGCCCACGGATCTCGCCGCGTCGGCAGACGTGGCCGAGGATGCGATTGGGCGCGGCGCCGCCGCGTTCGCCCCAGTTGATCTCGTAGCGCACGTAGCCGGGACGGGCCTGGCTGGCGGCCGGTCCGCGGCGATCGTCGCGCCCGTGTCGCTCCCGCTCGACCGGGCTCGGCTCGCGCACTTCCATCGGCGCTCGCGCCGGGCTCGGCTGCGCCGCTTCGAGGAGCGTCGCCACGACGACGGCGGGATCGCGGCCGTCGATCAGCTTCTTCGCGTAGTCGATCTGCTTCTGCGACGGCACCTCGTCCGAGGACAGCCGCGCGTGGATCGACT
>JAHEJV010000186.1 GCA_024638705.1 Deltaproteobacteria bacterium
GACCGTCACAGCACGTTGCTCCAGGTCCCGTTCAACGGTCTCACGAGCGATACCTGGTTCGTGGTGGTCGTGAAGGGCGCCGACGGCGTGTGCGGACCGATGTTCCCGATCTATCCCGACGACCTGGATCCGAATACGAACAGCACCGTGGGCCAGTTGCTGAACGGAAACGTGGGTGAGTCGGGGACGATGGCGCTCGGCGCCACGAACGCGCTCTACTTCACGCCTTGATCAAAGCGTCGTTCCGGATCCTCGCCCTCGCCATCGCGGGGCTCGGCGCGCTCGCGTCTGCGGCGGACACGCCGCGTCCGCGCGCGGCCGGGGGCGCGGCTCTCGTCTCGTCGGCGGTCGCGGCGCCGGCAACGGTGGTCGGGACGATCGAGGACGTTCGCGAACTCGACCGGCACGGTCGCGCCGCGACTCTCGCGTTGGAGCAGTCCCTCTCCGGGCCGATCGAGACGGGGACTTCCGTCTCGATCGTCTGGGAGGAGCTCTCCGCTTCGCGCGCCGCGCGTTTCGGGTCCGAGGATCGGATCCTCGTCTCCCTCGAAGCGCTCCCCGGGCATTCGATCTGGCGCACGCGCCTTCCGGACCCCGAGATACGGGCGCAGGCGTGGCACGTCTCGCAGCGCGGGGACGCTTTCCTCCGCGATCCGACGCCGGGTACGCTCGATACGCTGCGCCACTACGTCTTGTTGGACATCGCGCAGCGCGAGGGCGCGACGGGAACCGGCTATCTGGTCCGGCTCGCGGCCCATGCCGAGAAGCCGGTCGCTTTGGATGCGATCACCGTGTTGGGCGACCGCCCACAGCTGGCGCGCCACGTCGATGCGTCACTCGCAGAGCAGCTCGTGGAAGCGATGGTGCGGCCGGACGTCGATGCGCGTTTCCGGTCCGCGGTCGTCGCGTTGATCGCCGAGCGCCAGCTGGAAACGACGCGTCCGGCGCTCGAGCGTCGCGCGGACGCCCTTCCCCACGCGGCCCCAGAAGTGTTCGAGGCCCTCGCGCGGCTCGACGGGGGCCTGACCACGGACCAGAGTGCGAGGTTGATCGAGTCGGCGCCCCCGGCGCAGCGTCGCGTGGCAGTGCGTCATCTCCAGGGTCCGGATGCCGTCCCGAAACTCGAGCGCCTGCTGCGTCGCGATTCCGCTCCGGCGGTGCGCGCGGCGGCGGGCGAACGTCTTTTCGAGCTCGAGGGTGATGGCGCGCTCGAACCGCTGCTCGGCGCGCTGTCGGACCCGGAACCGCAGGTACGCGGAACGGCCGCGCGCCTGTTGGCCGACCTCGGCGAACCGGCGGTGTCGCCCCTGCGCCAGATCGTTCGCGGCAACGATCCCGAGGCCGCTTCGGCTGCGGTCGTGGCGCTGGGACTCTCCCGAGCGGGAGACGCGCGGGCCGTCCTCGAGGAGATCGCGGCGGACCATCCCGAAGAGCGCGTACGCAAGCTCGCCGAGCTGACGCTCAGCGGCACGCTCGGCCACGATCACTAGCCCTCTTCGGGTGTCAGGCCGAACCCGGCTCCAGGGTGCCCGTCGCGCCGCCGCACGCGATCAGCTGGCTGCGTAACGCCTCCGCGCGATCGCGACGGCGGGCGCGCGCCTCGTCGGTGTCGCAGAGCTGCTCGAGCACTTCCTGTCCCCAGGCGATGTGCTTGCGCGTCTTGCGCACGATCTCGTCGAGGATCTCGATCGTCGGTGCGTCGGAGATCTGGTCCGTCTCGCGCATGTGATCTTCGTAGAGCAGGGCGAGGTGCGGCTTGAGCACGTCGAAGATGCCGGCGAGCTTCTCGATCGTCTGGTCCGGGCGCTCGGGCGCTGCGATCTCCTGAACGAAGTCGGCGAAGCCCGAGTTGCCCGCCTCGGACTGGGTGAGCGCCTTGCGCCCGCAGCGCAGCTCGGGGAGGCGCTTGCCGAACTCGTCGGCGGCCTTCGCCGTCTCCCAGATCACCTTGCCGAGGCCGGTCTTCACCGGCACCTCCGGGATCGTCGCGACCCAACCGCCCATGATCATCATCATCCACTCTTCCGCATAACGGAAGTTGCGCACACGGCGCGCGGTGGCCTCGACGTCGTAGCGGCCGTGCAGCTCGCGGAGATCGGCGGGGATCTCGAAGGCGGAGTAGGGCGCGAAGCCCGTGCGCTCGTCCTGGCTCGTGCCCGGGTACATGCGCTCGCTCATGACGAGGCCTCCGTCCCGCCCGCGCGCGCTTTGTGGCGTTCGTGAAGGATGCGCGCGGCTTCGCGCAGCGTCTCCTTCGACGGTCCGCCCGAGGAGAGCGACTTCAGGTCTTCGAGCTCGTCCTCGGTGAAGCCGGCTTCGCGCCGCACTTCCATCGCGATCGGAATGGCGGCATCCTCGCGATCGCTGCGCGCGCCGCCGAAGCTGAACTGCTTGTCCACCTGACGGCGGAAGTCCTGCGCGGCTTTGAACCGCTCGGGATCGGCGCGGGTGAACTCGCGCACCCAGTCGCTGCCGAAGCGCACGTGCGTGAGTTCGTCGGCCAGCACGTAGTCGACGGCCTGCTGCATGGTGTCGTCGCCGGTCTTCTCGGCGTACTTGATCATGTCACGGAAGACGTCGCAGGCGAGGCCCTCGAGGCCGCGGTTGACACCGGCGACGCGCTGGGCCGGATCGTCGGAGCAGGCGCACTCGAAGAGGAAGGTGCTCTCGGGAAACATGCCGGGCTCGGCGCCGACGTGGGTGAGCAGCTTCTCGTAGATCTGCACGTGGCGCGCTTCGTCCCAGCACTGCCGCGCCATGTTCATCTTGAACTCCCACGGCGCATCCGGGAAATCCCAGAGCGAGCGGCCAGCGCCTTCGAGCGCCTGGAGCTCGCCGACGAAGATGCCGTGCATGCGCAGCTTGAGGCGCGTGACGGAGGCCGGGTCTTCCGGCCGGAGCGGCTCGTTCAGGGTGACCAGGCCGAAGGCCGGGCCGTACTGCTCGAAGAGCTCTTCCGCGGCCGTCCCGCGCACCGACGATTCGATCATCGGGGCGAGCTTGTCGAACACCTCGACCACGGCGTCGACGTCGTCGGGCAGCGTCGAGAGGACGGTGGAAGCGACGTTGTCCTGGCGGACGAAGCGGCTGTCGCGGGCGAGCTCCGAGTGGTGGATGAATCGCTTCAAGGGGTCTCCTCGTGCGTGGGGCGAACGGCCAGGATAGACGCTCGAACGACCGCGTTCCAAGGTCCCCGAGGACCCGAACGGGCGCCGCTGCCTATAATGCGCCGGCCCCGGTCGCCACGATCGGATGGCAGGAGGAGCGATGGCCGAGCCGACCGACCCCCGATTGCGGATCCTCGAGGCGAAGGCCCGGGAGTTCGGCGTCGATCGGATCCAGCGCCACATCTTCCTCTGCGCCGACCAGACCGAGCCGAAGTGCACGCGCAAGGGTCAGGGCCTCGAGTCCTGGAAGTTCCTGAAGAAGCGCCTCGGCGAGCTCGACCTGGTGGGCGAGGGCGGGGTCTACCGCACGAAGGCGAACTGCCTGCGCATCTGCGCGCTCGGACCGATCGCCGTCGTGTATCCCGAGCAGGTCTGGTACCACTCGTGCACCCCGAAGGTGCTCGAACGGATCATCCAGGAGCATCTGATCGGGGGGAAACCCGTCGAGCCGTACGTGTTCTGGCGCGGGGCGGAGCCGCCCGCGTCGGTCGAGGAGTGAGCCATGGGAAAGAAGCGCGACAAGATCCGGATGACCGACGAGGAGATGAAGCAGTTCATCGAGGAGCGGAAGAGCCTCCAGGTGGCCACGATCGGCAAGGACGGCGCGCCGCACCTCACGACGCTGTGGTTCGCCGTCGTCGACGGCGAGATCGTCTTCGAGACCTTCACGAAGTCGCAGAAGATCGTGAACCTCCAGCGCGACCCGCGGATCGCCGTCCTGCTCGAAGACGGGACCACCTACAACGAGTTGCGCGGCGTCTCGATCAACGGACGCGCCGAGCTGCACACCGACCCGGAGAAGGTGCATCCCTACGCGCTGGCCGTGATGCGTCGCAACCAGCCCGAGATTCCCGAGGACAAGCTCGACGACGTCGCGAAGATGATGGCGTCGAAGCGCACGGCGGTGGTGATCAAGCCCGAGAAGATCGTCAGCTGGGATCACCGCAAGCTCTCCGGAGCGTATTAGGCGGAGGCGACATGACCGAAGCGAGCGCGCGCGATGGCCTGCTGGCCGACCCGGAGTGGGGAGCGACCTTCCGCGAGATCGAAGGCATGATCGGCGGGCGCCTCGTCTCCGCCGAACGCCAGGAGCGTTGGCGCCCCGCGTGGTTCCTCGAGCTCGAACGCGACGGCGAGCGCGTCCCGGTCTACTACCGCGGTGACCGCGGGGTCGACCCCGACGGCGTGGCGACGCTGCGCCGCGAGATGGAAGTGCTGCGCGCGCTGGCCGCGAACGGTATCCCGGTGTCCCACGTCTACGGCTGGTGCGAGACGATCCCGGGCATCGTGATGGAGACCTCGCCCGGCCGCGCGAACCTCGCGACGGCGGAGAGCGAGGAAGAGCGCGAATCGGTCCTCGATCACTACCTCGAGATCCTCGCCGACATCCATCGCCTCGATCCGTCCGTCTTCGAGAAGCTCGGCTTCCCGCGGCCGACGACGCCCGAGCAGATCGCCCTCGGCGACCTTCCGCGCTGGGAGGCGATCTACCGACGGGGGAAGAACCAACCCGAGCCCGTGATCGAGCTGACGCTGCGCTGGCTGCGCGAGAACGTCCCGGCCGGACGCGAGCAGGTGGCGTGCCTCGTCGGCGATGCGGGGCAGTTCCTCTTCGATCGGGGTCGCGTCACCGCCGTGCTCGACGTCGAGCTGTCCGCGCTCGGCGATCCGGTGAGCGACCTCGGCGGGCTGTTGTCGCGCGATCTCTCCGAGCCGCTCGGTGATCTCTCGCGCGGCATCGCGCGCTACCGCGAGAACACCGGCTTCGCTTTCGAAGCGCGCGACGTCGTCTACCAGGCCGTGCGCTTCTGCATCTTCACGCCGATGAGCGTGTGCTTCCTGTGCGCGAAGCCGCCGCCCGGCCTGAACCTCGCCCAGTACGAGAGCTGGAATCTCGTCTACGGGCGCGTCCCGCTCCAGCTCATCGCCGAGCTCGAGGGCATCGCGATCGATCCGCCCGAGCTGCCCGAGCCGCGGGATTCGCGACACGCTCCGGTGTTGGATGCGTTGGTCGACCTGCTCGGCGCCGACGACTACCGCTTCGACACCGCGCGTCGCGTGGCCGAGTACGCCCGCGAGATCGATCGCCGCGGCGAGCGTCTCGAAGAGCAGGACCAGGACGAGGCCGGCGCGCTGCTCGGTCAGCGTCCGACCGATTGGCGCGACGCGGACGCCCGGCTCGAAGCCCTGGCGCTCGAAGGCGGTGAAGACGATCGGGCCGGGCTGTTGCGCTTCCTGGTCCGCCGCCACCAGCGGCGTGAGGCACTGCTCGGCGCGGCGATGCGCGAGCTGGTCGACGCGCGCGCCCAGTCGATCCGGCTCTGAGATCGGGCCGGGAGCCACGCGGAACGCACCGAAACGGCACCTCCCTACTCGTCGGCGCGCGGGGTTGTCGACCCGCTCAAATCCGCTATAACAGTGTTACCCATTCTTTAACGCTGTTACCACCATCCGTTCGAGGCACCGCGCCCCGCCTCGCCGGACGAAGCGGATTCCGACATGCAAGAACCCTCCTCCTCGGGCGGCGCCGCTCCGCGCAATCCCCGCGAAGAGATCCTCGAAGCCGCGGCCGCGCTGCTCGGCGAGAGCGGCGAAGCCGGTCTGACGATCCGGCGGCTCGCGATGCGCAGCGGCTACACGTCCCCCGCGATCTACCAGGAGTTCGGCGACAAGGCCGGTCTGCTCGACGCGATCCTCGAGCGCGCGATCGCCGCGCTCGCGGTGCGGCTCGAGGCGCTTCCGCGGCAGCAGAATCCGCGTGCGGAAATGCGCGCCTACTTCAAGGCGATCGTCCGTTTCGGACGCGAGCATCCCACCCACTACCGGTTGATGGAGGCGCTCCAGCCCGACGAGGTCGAGCCGATCGACAACTCGGTGAAGCTCCGCGAACAGATCGAACGGCCGCTCGGCGAGCTTTCGAAGACGGGCGACGAGGCGGAGCTGTTGCGCCAATCGCTTTGGGCGCTGCTGCACGGACTGATCTCGCTTCCGGCGTCGCGTCCCGACGTGGCGTGGCTCGAAGATCTCGACGACGTCGCCCTCGAGGCGATGCTCAACGGCTTGCTCGGTAGCGAGGAGTCGGCGGGGAACCCGTGACGGCTCTCCGTCGCGCTTCGTCGATCGCGTTCGTCGCGGTCGCGGCGTGGTCCTGCAGCGGCGATCCCGAGACGCCCGAGCTGGCGGGCACCCCGGTGTTCGCCCAGCGCGTCGAGGCGCATCGCATCGTCGAGCAGATCCAGGCCACCGGAGAGCTGCGCGCCGTCGACGAGGCGAGCGTCGCCGCCGAGGTGGAGGGCAGGATCACGGCGCTGCGCGTCCGGGAAGGCGCGCCGGCGAAGGCGGGCGAGGTGGTGCTCGAGATCGACCGCGAACGGCGTGAGCTCGAGCTCGCCAACGAGCGCGCCATGGTGGCGGGCGCGCGCTCGGAGATCGCGCAGGAGAACCGCGAGTACGAGCGTCTGCGCACGCTGCGCGAGCGCAACGCCGCGTCCCAGGCCCAGCTCGACGCCGCGCGCACGCGTCTGCGCACGGCGCGCGCGAGGCTCTCGGCCGCCGAGGCCCAGCTCGGCCTCGCCGAGCTCGCGCTGCGCAACGCGAGCGTCGCGGCGCCCTTCGACGGACTGCTCGCGAAGCGCTTCGTGAGCGTGGGCGACCACGTCTCGCTCGCGGAGCCGCTCTTCGATCTCGTCGCCCTCGACCCGATCGAGGTCGAGTTCCATCTCGCCGAGCGCGATTCGGCGCGCGTCGAGGTGGGCGACACCGTGGAGGTTCGCGTCGCGCCGCATCCGGACGTCGTCTTTCCGGCCGAGGTCTACGTCGTGTCGCCGCGCATCGATCCCGCGACGCGGACGCTGCGGGTGCTCGCCCGGGTGGAGAACGCCGAGCGTCGGCTGCGGCCCGGGCTGTTCGCGCGGGTCGAGATCGGCGTCGCCGTGCGCGAGGGCGTCGCGATGATTCCCGAACAGGCGGTGCTCCAGCGCTCGGACGGTTCGGTGGCGTTCGTCGTGAGCGAAGGCGGCCGCGCCGAACGCCGCAACGTGACGCTCGGTGTGTTCCGCGACGGCCTCGTCGAGGTGGCGTCGGGGATCGCGGTCGGCGAGCAGGTGATCGTGCGCGGGAGCTCCCAGCTCGTCGACGGCTCGATCATCGATCCGCGCAACCTCGACGGCACGCCCGCGACGCCGGCAGTGGCAGGCGCGGCCGAACCCCACGCGCCGGCGGTGACGGGCCGGGCCGAGCCCGACGCGCCGGCAGTGGCCGGCGAAGTCGCGCCCGCGCGCTCCATTCCGTGACGGTTTCCGCGTGACCCTCTCCGACCTCTCGATCGATCGTCCCGTCCTCACGTGGATGATGATCCTCGCGCTGATCGTGTTCGGCGTGCTCGGGTACAACCGCCTCGGGATGGATCAGTTCCCGAGGATGGACCTGCCCGTCCTCTCGGTGATCGCGACGCTCGAGGGCGCCGATCCCGAGGGCATGGAGGAGGACGTCACCGACGTCCTCGAGGAGCAGCTCGGCACGATCGCCGGGGTGCGCTCGATCACGAGCAAGACCTTCCCCGGCGCCACCCAGATCGCCGTCGAGTTCCAGCTCGGCACCGACCTCGACATCGTCGCCCAGAAGGTGCGCGACAAGATCGACTCGGTGCGTCGCGACCTGCCGTCGGAGCTCGATCCGCCGACGGTGATGGACTTCGACTTCAACGACCAGCCGATCCTCTGGATCCCGTTCCGCTCGGAGCTGTCGCCGGTCGTGGCGAGCGAGTTCATCCGCCGCGAGGTGACGCCGATCTTCGAGACGATCCCCGGCGTGGTCGGTGTCGCCACCTTCGGCCGCAAGGACCGCACGATCCGCATCTGGCTCGACGGCGAGTCGCTGCGCGCGCGTGGCCTGTCGGCGGGCGACGTGCTCGAGGCGTTGCGGCGCGAGCACGTCGAGGCGCCGGGCGGGTTCGTCGAGAGCCGAACGGTCGAGTACGGAGTCAAGACCGACGCCGAGTTCCGCACCCTCGAAGAGCTCGAGCGCATGATCGTCGCGCACGTCGACGGTGCGCCGGTGCACCTCGCCGACGTCGCCCGCGTCCAGGACGGCACCGACGACTCCCGCACCGTCCACCGCTACAACGGCGAGCCCACCGTCGGCATCGGGGTGCGCAAACAGTCGGGCGGCAACGCTGTCGCGATCGTCGACGAGGTCTACCGCCGCCTCGACCAGATCAAGGAGGTCCTCCCCGACGGCCTCTCCGTCGACGACGACGTCGCATTCATCGACTTCTCGGCCGAGATCCGCGAAGCGGTCGCGGAGACCGAGTTCACGCTCGTGTTCGGTGCGCTGCTCGCTGTGCTCACCGTCTTCGTCTTCCTGCGCCGCACGCGACCGACCCTGATCGTCGCGACGGCGATCCCGATCTCGCTGATCGCGTCCTTCGGCCTCGTCTGGCTCGCCGACTACACGCTCAACACGATGACGCTTCTGGGCATGACCCTCGCCGTCGGCGTGGTGATCGACGACGCGATCGTCGTCCTCGAGAACATCGAGCGTCACCGCGAGCTGGGCGAGGACGCCTACACCGCGGCGCGTCGCGGCACGCGCGAGATCGCCTTCGCCGCCACCGCTGCGACGGTGAGCGTCGCGGCGGTGTTCGTGCCCGTCGTGTTCGTCGAGGGCATCGTCGGCAGCTTCCTCGGCTCGTTCGGGATGACGGTCGCCGGCTCGGTGATGATCTCGCTCTTCGTGGCGCTCACGCTCACCCCGATGCTCGCCGCGCGCATGAAGCCGCCGGCCGAGCGCGCCCACGGCAGCATCTACCACCGGCTCGAGGAGTTCTTCC
>JAHEJV010000187.1 GCA_024638705.1 Deltaproteobacteria bacterium
ATTTCAACCCTCGTCCTCCCCAGCAGCGAGGGTCCGAGCCGAGCCAGCGTGGGCCGACCCCTCACCATCCCCATCCCTGAAGACGACTCCGTCGTGCCGCTCTCGGAGCTGGCGCCCGGAGCCCGCGCCGTCGTGGTGGGCGTCGACGACGACACCCCGATCGGCCGCCGACTCCTCGACCTCGGCTTCCGGCCCGGCACCCCGGTGCGCGTCGGAAGGCGCGCGCCGCTCGGCGACCCCACCACCTACCTGCTGCGCGGCTCGCGCTTCTGCCTGCGCCGCCGCGAGGCCATGCAGGTGCGCGTCGGACGCGAGGAGAGCGAGGTCGCGTCCGAGCGGTGAGCGCCCCGGCCGAAGCACTGCGGCTCGGGCTGATCGGCGCGCCGAACTCGGGGAAGACCACCCTCTTCAACGCGCTCACCGGCCTGCGCGCACGGGTGGGGAACTACCCCGGCGTCACGGTCGAGCGGCGCGAGGCCGAGGTCCGGCTCGGCGACCGCGACGCCGTGGTGATCGATCTGCCCGGCACCTACAGCCTCGATCCGCTCTCGCCCGACGAGGAGGTGGTGACGCGCGTGCTCGCCGGCGAGCTCGCCCCGGCGCCGGACGCGCTCGTCGTCGTCGCCGACGCCTGCACGCTCGAGCGCTCGCTGCCCTTCGTCGCCCAGGTGCTGCGCCTCGGGCATCCCACCTGCCTCGTGCTCACGATGGTCGACGAGCTGACCGCCCGCGGCGGACGCGTCGACCTGCCGCGGCTCGAGCGCGCGCTCGGCATCCCCGTGCTCGGCGTGGTCGGCCACCGCGGACGCGGCCTCGACGATCTCGAGCGGCTGCTCGGCGCGCCCGAATCGTGGAGCCGCCCCGACATCCTTCCGCCGGAAGAGCCGATGGAGCGCGCCGCCTGGGGCGACTCGGTGTTCGCGAGCGTCGTCGACACCCGCGTCGGCGACCACGCGCTCACCGACGCCGTCGACCGCTGGGTGCTCCATCCCGTGTTCGGCTCGCTGCTCTTCGCCGTCGTGATGGTCACCTTCTTCCAGCTGATCTTCGCGTGGGCGACGCCGGCGATGGACGCGATCGACGCGGGCATCGGCGCGACGGCCGAAGCGCTGCACGCCACCCTGCCGCCGGGCCTGCTCGTCGACTTCCTCGCCGACGGGCTCGTCGCCGGCGTCGGCGCCGTCGTGATCTTCCTCCCCCAGATCGTGCTGCTCTTCGGCCTGCTCTATCTGCTCGAGGACCTCGGCTACATGGCGCGCGCGGCGTTCGTCGTCGATCGCGCGATGGGTCGCGTCGGGCTCGAGGGACGCGCCTTCGTCGCGCTGCTGTCTTCCTACGCGTGCGCCGTGCCGGGCATCATGGCGACGCGCACGATCCCGTCGCCGCGCGACCGCCTCGTCACGATCCTCGTCGCGCCGATGATGACTTGCTCGGCGCGGCTGCCCGTCTATGCGCTGCTGATCGGCGCGTTCGTCCCGGCCGTGCCCGTCTTCGGTCCGCTCGGGCTGCAGGGGCTCGTGCTGCTCGGCCTCTACCTGTTAGGCGGCTTCTCGGCGCTCGTCGTGGCGGCGGTGCTCAAGCGCACCCTGCTGCCGGGCGGCGCGCTGCCCTTCTACCTCGAGCTGCCGTCGTACCGGATGCCGTCGGCGAAGCTCTGGGTCGGGCAGGTGTGGGGCAGCGCTTCGGCGTTCCTGCGCCGGGCGGGGACGATCATCCTCGCGGTGAGCATCGTGCTCTGGGTACTGCTGCAGTTTCCCGCCGTCGAGCCGCCGGCCGGAGCGTCTCCCGCCGAGGCCCGCCGTCACGCCATCGAGCACAGCTTCGCCGGTCGCGCCGGGCACGCGATCGAGCCGGCGATCGCTCCGCTCGGCTTCGACTGGAAGATCGGCGTGGGGCTCCTCGCCAGCCTCGCCGCGCGCGAGGTGATCGTCGCGACCCTCGCCCAGATCTACGCCGCCACCGACGAGGAGACCTCGCTGCGCGCCGCGATCCGCCGCGACGTCGATCCGCGTACGGGGAAGCCCGTCTTCGACCCACCCACCGTCGCAGCGCTGCTCGTCTTCTTCGTCTTCGCGCTGCAATGTCTGTCGACCCTCGCGATCATGCGCCGCGAGACGAACTCGTGGCACTGGCCCGCCTTCGCCTTCGGCTACCTGCTCGTCGTCGCCTACGGCGCGAGCTTCGTCGCGCACCGCGTCGTGGCCGCCTGGACTGGAGCGACGTGAGCGACGGCAGGTAGACTGCCGCCATGCAATCGCCCGATCGCCTGGGTTCGCTGCGACTCCGCGTCGCCGCCCTGCTCGTCGTCGCCAGCCTCGCCTCATCGTGCATCTCGCCTTCGAAGCAGCCCGTCTTCGAAGATGGCGGCATCGAAGTCTCGCTGCGCTCGGACAGTCGCTGGTTCACGACGGTCGAGAAGAACTACGAGCACCCGATCACGATCGCCCCGGTGCGCATCGCGCACATCCTGTCGCGCCTCGATCTGCGCCCGCCGACGGGCGTCATCCTCTTCGACGACGACAACAAGGATCGCGTCCCCGCGATCGAGACCGAGATGCTCTACCCGATCGGTCAGGGCATTTCGGATGCGCTCGCCGCGGCGAATTCCGACCAGGAAGTCGTCGTGATGGCGATCCGCGACACGAAGCGTTGGGGAATCTTCGACCACGACTACCTGACGAGCTTCGTCGCGTACGTCCGCGACGATCGCCTCTACATCCATCTCTCCCGCTTCAACTGGGAGATCCCGAAGCGACGTGATGACCGGCTGCCCGAGCCGCGCGTCGGCGATGCGCCCCAGCGCTTCCGCCTCTTTTCGGGCACCGCGATCTCCCCGGTGAGCGATCAGGCGGTGGCGGTCGACTGGCGCGACGCCGTCTTCGCGCGGCCGACGCGCACGCGCATCCAGCCCGGCGGCACCGTCGTGCGGCGCGAGATCCTGATGGAGAGCCCGGCGGAGGTCGAGGACATCCAGGATCCCCTGCAGATGCGCGACGACCTATCGCCGCAACAGCTGCGCGACCTCGCCGACGTCGAGGAGGCGCGCCGCGAGGGACGCATCACCGAGACCGAGTATCGCATCCGGCGGCGGAAGATCCTCGAAGCTCCCGGGGCCTAGCACGGACCCGGCAGCCGCGCGGATTCGTCCCATCGCGGAGGCGATCGCCGCGCGCGGCGGTCGCGCGTTGATCGTCGGCGGAAGCGTGCGCGACGAGATCCTCGGCCGGACGCCGAAGGATCTCGACGTCGAGGTGCTCGGACTCGACGCGCGCGAACTCGAGGAGGTGCTCGCGGGCTTCGGAACCGTGCTCACCTTCGGGCGATCGTTCGGCGTGATGCAGGTGCGCGGGATCGAGGCGGACTTCTCGTTGCCGCGCAGCGAACGGGACCGGAACGGCGGCGACGACGATCTCGACTTCGCCGAAGCCGCCCGCCGTCGCGACCTGACGATGAACGCGATGGGGCGCGACCCGCTGACCGGCGAGCTGCTCGATCCCTGGGGCGGACAGCGCGACCTCGCCGCGAAGGTGCTGCGCGCCACCGACGCGACGCGTTTCGCCGAGGATCCCCTGCGCGGGCTGCGCGTCGCGCAGTTCGCCGCGCGTTTCGGGATGGAGCCGGACGCCGAGCTGCGCGAGCTGTGCGCGGCGCTCGATCTCTCCGAGCTGCCCGGCGACCGGATGCGGATCGAGTTCGACAAGCTGCTCGTGCAGGCGCCGCGTCCGAGCATCGGCTTCGAAGTGCTGCGGACGACGGGCATGCTGCGCTTCTTCCCCGAAATGCAGGCGCTGGTCGGCGTGCCTCAGGATCCGAAGTGGCATCCGGAGGGCGACGTCTGGGTGCACACCCTCATGACCCTCGACGCCGCGGCCGGACTGCGCACCGGCGACTGCGACGCCGAGCTGATGTACGGCGCGCTGTGTCACGACTTCGGCAAGCCGGCGCGCACCGAGGAGGTCGACGGCCGCATCCGCTCCCTCGGTCACGACCGGGCGAGCATCGCGCCGACCCGGCGCTTCCTGCGTCGGCTGCGCGTCTCGAACGAGTTCGAGGCGCGGGTGGTCGGGCTCGTCGCCCACCACCTCGCCCCGGCGATGTTGCACGATTCGGGCGCGACGCCGAAGGCCTACCGGCGCCTGGCGCGGCGGTTGGCCTCGCACGGGGTGACCCCGGCGCTGCTCGAACGCGTAGCGCGCGCCGATCAGTGGGGTCGCACGACTGAGGAAGCCCGCGAGCGCCGGTTCGCGGCGGGAGACGCGTTCCTGCGCGCCTTCGCCGAACTCGGGCTGCCCGAGACCGGCCCCGCCGACGTCGTCCAGGGCCGCCATCTCGTCGCCCGCGGCTTCGCGCCCGGCCCCGCGTTCGCCCGGATCCTCGAGCGGTGTCGCGCGGTGCAGGACGAGACGGGCTGGACCGACCCGGACGCGATCCTCGAGCGGGTGCTGGCCGGCGCGCGAAAGGGCGAAGATCCGGGAGTCTGAGCCCGTCTGCGGCCGTTCGGGACGTCCTGCGGCCATTCGGGACGTCGGCTGGACTTCGCGCCTTCCGTGCCTAACTTTCCCTCTGCGAGATGGCTGGAAAGAACCCCTACGAAATCCTCGGCGTCCCCCGCGACGCCGACTTGGAAACGATCCGCAAGGCGTACCGCAAGCTCGCGCGCGAGAACCATCCAGACCTGAATCCGGATGACGCGGCGGCCGAGGAGCGCTTCAAGGATGTGTCGCGCGCCTGGGAGATCCTCGAAAACCCGGAGAAGCGCAGCAACTACGACGAATTCGGCGACGTCGCCCTCGACCCGAACTTCGACGCCGAGCGCGCGCGCGAAGCGCGCCGCTCCTTCGGCGGCGGCTTCGACGGCATGCCTCCCGGAGCGGGGATGGGCGGTCTCGAAGACCTCTTCGGTCAGTTCTTCGGCGGCGGCGGACGCGGCGGCGCGCGCGGCGGCTTCAGCATGCCCGGCGCCGACACCGAAGCCTCGCTCGAGCTCGACTTCGAGGAAGCCGTCCGCGGCGGCGAGAAGCGCTTCACGCTCGGCCGACGCACGGCCGAAGGCCGCGTCCAGAACGAAACGACCACCGTGCGCATCCCGCCCGGCGTCGACACCGGCGGCACGCTGCGCATCCCCGGCAAGGGCGCGCCCGGCATCGGCGACGGCCGACCCGGCGACCTGATCGTCTCGCTGCGCGTGCGTCCGCATCGCGTGTTCGGTCGCGAGGGGCGCCACCTCACGCTCGAGCTCCCGGTGAGCGTGCGCGAGGCCTCCCTCGGTGCGCGCGTCGAGGTGCCCACCCTCGACGGCCGCGCGACGCTCACGATCCCGCCCGGCACGGACAGCGGCACGCGTCTGCGCATGCGCGGCAAGGGCGTGCCGAGTCCGCGCGGAGGCAAGCCGGGCGACCTGCTCGTCCGCGTCGCGATCAAGGTCCCGCGCGGGCTCGACGCCGATGCCGAAGAAGCGCTGGGCAAGCTCGAGCGTTTCGAAGACCCGGCGATGCGGAAGAAGCTCTTCGACTGACGCTTTCGATCGTCCGGGGTGATGCCGACCGGACTCGGGCGCTCAGACGTGTTTGCGCAGGAACGCCACCATCCGCTCGATCGCGGGGAGCGCCAGCGGCAGCATCTCCATCTGCACGTAGCCGTGCGGCATGGCCGGGTCGACGAAGCTCTCGTGCTCGACGCCGAATCCGGCGAGGCGCGTGACGAGCTCGCGCGCCTGTTCGACGAGGGGATCGGCGCCGCCGCACACGACGTGGGTGGGCGGGAGCCGATCGGCGACGTGAAGCGGTGAGACGCGCGGGTCGGTGAGCGAAGCCGCGGACGGGTCTCTTCCGAGGTAGGACTCGACCATCAGGCGCACCATCTTCTCCCCGAGTGCGGGCGAGATGCCGGCCGCCTCGGCCGTGGCGGATTTCTGTGGCGACGCGAGGGAGGCGAAATCGAAGACGCCGTAGATCAACAGCGCGGCCTTCGGCCGCGCCGGGTCGTCCTGGAGCGCGGCCGCCGACGCCGCAGCGAGATTGCCACCCGCCGAGTCGCCGCCGACGGCGAGCCGCGTCGCATCGCCGCCGTAGCGCGCCGCTTCCCTCGCGGCCCAGCGGATCGCACCGACGCAATCCTCGAAGGGCGTCGGGAAGGGATGCTCGGGCGCGAGGCGGTAGTCGACGTTGAAGACGAGGTAGCCCGCCTCGGCGAAGCGATGGGCGAGCTTGCGGTGGGTGGTGGGGCTGCCGCAGATCCAGCCGCCGCCGTGGAGGTAGACGAGCACCGGGAAGGGCCCGGCGCCCCTCGGCACCAGGACGTCGGCGGTCACCCCGTCCGAGACGGGAACCGCTTCGTGGAGGGCCCCGATTTCTGGCAGGCCGGCGTTGAGGAAGCCGCCGAAGGCGTCGATCAGACGGCGCATGTCGGCCGCCGTCTCGGGCGGTGCCATGCCGGCGAAGAGGGACGCCAGATCCAAGCTCGCGGAGTCGGAGGCGGCCATCAGTCGCTCACGTAGCCGAGCGAGCGCAGCATCTCGAGCTCTTCGCTGCCCGGCGCCGGCGCGGCCTTCGCCGCCTCGATCTGGCCTAGCAGCTCCGTGTCCTCGGGGAAGCGCTTGAGACCCTGGTCCAGGGCCTGGATCGCCGCGCCGCCCTGTTCGGCGGCGCGCAACTGATCGGCAGTGGCGGCGTACTGGTCGGCGGGCACCTGCTCGGGGCGCTCCTTCGCGAGCTTCTCGAGCTGGGCGAGGGTCTCGTCACCGCGTCCGGCGCGGGCGAGCGCCTCGAGCTTCACCAGCTCGAGGCGCCAGGTGAGGACGACGTCGTCGCTGGCCGCCAGGCCCGCGTCGGCGGCGGCGATCGCCGCGTCATGGCTGCCGGCCGCCAGCTCGCTCGAGGCGGTGTCGAGGAAGTCGCGGGCCGATTCGCCGCAACCGGCGAGTGCGATCGTCAGGGCGAGGCAGAAACCGGCCATGGCAGGACGGGGAGAGGAGCGCATCGTTCGGGCCTCCAGGTAGTGCGGTGGATGCCCTCATGGGCGCGTCGGGTGGATGCCGGGAAGCGCGTCGAGCGCTCCGGCCGAGCCCCCGGCCGACCGATCGGCCTTGAGGCGGGCTGGTAGTCTATTCTCGCCTGCCCCATCGATCCACAATCCACCTGCACGTCGCAGGCAGGGAGCGCCTTTTTTCTCCGATGTCCCGAAGCGCCCGACCCACCGCCACGCGACCGCGCCGCCTGCTCGGCGCCGTCCTCGCCGCGACCCTCTTCTGCCTGATCCCCGCGACGCAGGCCCACGCCTACATCGGACCCGGTGCCGGCTTCGCCTTCGTCGGCTCGCTGATGGTGCTGATCGCCACCTTCGCGATCGCCTTCCTGATCATCCTCACCTGGCCGCTGCGGCTGCTCTATCGCCTCGTCACGGTCGGCAATCCGTACAAGAACGCGATGAGCAAGCGCGTGGTGATCCTCGGCCTCGACGGGCTGGACCCGGGCCTCACGACGAAGTTCATGCGCGAAGGCCGCATGCCCCACTTCTCGAAGCTCGCCGAGAAGGGCGTGTTCCGGCCGCTCGACACGAGCGTGCCCTCGATGTCGCCCGTCGCGTGGTCGACCTTCGCCACCGGCGTCGATGCGAGCCGTCACTGCATCTACGACTTCCTGACGCGCGACCCCTGCACCTACGGCCCGATGCTCTCGTCCACCGACATCGTGAACGCGAAGCGCGTGGTGAACATCGGCCGCTACATGATCCCGCTCGGCAAGGCGCGCATGAAGCTGCTCCAGAAGAGCCAGCATTTCTGGAAGCTGCTCGGAGAGAAGAACATCTTCTCGATCATCCAGCGGGTGCCGATCACCTTCCCACCGGTCCCGTTCAAGAACGGCCTCCTGCTCTCGGGGATGTGCGTGCCCGACCTGCGCGGCAGCCAGGGCACCTTCTCGTTCTTCAGCACCGAGAGCACTGACGGCGAAGCCAAATTCATCGGCGGCGAGCAGACCGTGCTGCGCCCCAACAAGAATGGGGAGATCCGCTCGCGGATCGTCGGGCCAGATCACACGATGCTCAAGAGCGGCGGTCGCATGACGCTGCCCTTCACGCTCGAACCGTCGGACGATCGGAAGTCCGCCGAGCTGTCGATCGAGGGCATCGACGAGCCGATCACGCTCTCCGTCGGCGAGTACTCCGACTGGGTCGAGCTGCCCTTCGACGCGGGCCTGCGCATCACGGTGCGCGGCATCGCGAAGTTCTACCTCGTGTCGACCGAGCCCGAGGTGAACCTCTACATGACGCCGATCCACATCGACCCGGAGAATCCGGCGATGCCGATCGCGCATCCCGAGGTATATGCGATCTACCTCGCGAAGAAGCAGGGGAAGTTCGCGACGCTCGGCCTCGCCGAGGACACCTGGGCGCTGAACAACCGCGTCATCGACGAGAAGATCTTCTTCGAACAGGCGATGTGCTTCTACGAAGAGCGCGAGCGGATGTTCCTCGACGCGATCGCCCAGACGAAGAAGGGCCTCGTCACGACGGTCTTCGACACCACCGACCGCGTGCAGCACATGTTCTATCGCTACCTCGACCCGACCCACCCCGCGAACGAGGGGAAGGACACGGAAGAGTGGAAGGACGCGATCGGGCAGGTGTACGAGAAGACCGACGAGCTGCTCGGCAAGGTGTGGGACCAGGTGGAAGATCCGGACACCACCTTCATGGTGATCAGCGACCACGGCTTCACCAACTTCCGTCGCTGCGTGAACCTCAACTCCTGGCTGCGCGAGAACGGCTATCTCTTCCTGAGGGACGAGAACGCCACGACCAGCGGCGAGTACCTCGACGGCATCGACTGGACGCGCACGAAGGCCTTCGCCCTCGGCCTCACCGGCCTGTTCATCAATCGAAAGGGGCGCGAGAAGTCGGGCATCGTCGAGGAGGGCACCGAGTATCGCCGCCTCGTGCAGGAGATCGCCGAGAAGCTCGGCCAGCTCGTCGACACCGA
>JAHEJV010000188.1 GCA_024638705.1 Deltaproteobacteria bacterium
GGAAACCCATCAGCCGCGCGTCGTAGGTCTGATGCTCCTCGTTGTTCGCGTGCGCGATGAGCTCGAGACCCGGATTGCGATCGCGGAAGTAGCGCACGCCACCGACGTGGTCGGTGTGACCCTGGGTGACGATCGCATGACGGATCGTGCCGTCGATCTCGCCCGCGAGCTGGTTGAAGTTGTGGTGGTGGACCGGCGCCTCGAGGCCCATCCCCGAGTTGACGAGGACATGTCCCTCCGGCGTCTGGATCAGGTAGACGTTCGAGAACCCTTCGGACAGGCAGACGAAGTCATTGATGCGCGAGCACCCCCCGAAGCGCGCCGGCGCCGGCGCCACGGGACGGGACTTGTAGAGCGGTTCGCCTCGCGGGCTCATGCGATCCTTCCTCCGGCTCCCGCTCAGGCGTGCGGGTTCTGGTAGAGCTCGACCATCGCGCCGCCCTGGCCCGACGGCCCTTCGAGGTAGGCCCACGCGATCTCCGTGCCGGGAAGACGATGCGACCACACGACACTGAAGCCCTTCTCCTCGAGCCGGGACCGATAGGTCTCGATGTCGCGATCGACCTTGAAGCGGACGTGGTGGACGCCCTCGTTGCCGGCGTCGAGCGCTTCCTTGTGCGGGCTGTCCCCGGAGACCCACTCGATGAGCTCGATCTCGATCGGACCCGACTTCCCGAACGCCATGCGAAGCGTGACGTCCGACTCGCGTCCGCGATAGTTCGTGCCCTCGACGGCGCTGTCCATCGTGGTGAAGGGCCCGAAGATCGGACCATAGGTCTCGAGGGCGCGGTCGAGGTCGCGCACGACGTAACCGACCTGATCGATCGGCGGCAGGCCGAGCTCGGCGGCGAGCGAGGTGGGATCGGACATGCGGTGTGGCTCCGTGGGGTCGCGTGTCGGGCTGGCGCGTTCCAGGATCGTGCTTCGCCGGTCGCGCTCGGTCGGATTCTACTCGTCCCGCGCCGGGGGCGGTCTGGCAGAATGAACCGGCTCGGGCCGGAGGGAGTGGACGACCGCATGGAGATCACCGTCTCCGAGTTGCAGCGCGAGGCCCGCGAACGGGTCGGGCTCGACGATTTCGGTGCCGACGACTGGCGCGAGCCTCTCGAGCGGCTGCTCGAATCCGCCCACTCGGAAGCTCACCTCACGGCGAACGGCCGGGCGCTGATGCGAAAGCAGCTCGTCGACCGGCTGGCGAACCGGCTCGAGATCGAGGACTGGGTGCGCCGCCATCCCGAGGTGCGCGACGAGGAAGTCACCGCGCCGATCGTGCTCGCGACGCTGCCGCGGACCGGTCAGACCGCGGCGGGGTGGATCCTCGATCGGGATCCGGCGAATCGCTCGCTGCTCACCTGGTTCGTGAAGCGCCCCTGCCCTCCGCCGTGGCCCGGCGCGAACGCCGACGACCCACGGCTCGCGCACGAGCGCGCGATGGTCTCGCTGATGCCGCGCGAGATCCTCGACCTCCACCTCTACGACGCCGAAGAGCCCGACGAATGTCATTGGCTGATCAGCAACGCTTTGCGCACGCCCCACGAGATCTACGCGATGCGCGTTCCCGCCTACTACCGTTGGGTGCGCGACGACCCGGGGATCGCCTCGGCCTACGCCTACTACCGGCTCCAGCTCCAGCTCCTGCAGTCGCGCACGCCGGGACGCCGCTGGGTGCTGAAGAACTCGCCGCATCTCCTCTACCTCGACGCCCTGCACGAGGTGCTGCCCGATGCGATCTACGTCCAGTTCCACCGCGACCCGGCGAAGGTGCTGGCTTCGAACTGCCGCCTCACGATGATCCTCCGCGGGTTGGCGAGCGATCGGGTCGACGCGCGCGAGGTGGGCGAGAGCATGCTCGGCTTGCTGCGCGACTACCTCGAGGGGCTCCTGCGCTTTCGCGGGAAAGACGTGTCGCGTCCGTGGATCGACGTGCGCTTCCGGGATTTCGTCAGTGATCCCCTGCGCGTGATCGAGGAGATCCATACGAAGGCCGGGCTCGCGCTCGACGACCAAACGCGTCGGGCGATGGCGGACTGGGTGGGGGCGCACCCCCGTCAGGACCTCACCCGCGCGCGCCCCGCCGATCTCCGCCCCTACGGCCTCGACGCCGAGGCGGTGCGCGAGGTCTTCGCGGAGTACGTCGGGAAATTCGACGTCGACTACGACGGGATCTAGCGCGCGGCGCTGAAGGCACGGCACGCCGCTCCGCCTAACGCCGGAAGCCGATCCCCGCCCGCACCGGGCCGAGCTCGAAGCTGCCCCGGATGCCCGTCTCCGCCTCGCAGAGTGCGGGGATCGAGTTCACCGCCTGCATTGCCGTCGCGATGTCCGAGGCGTGGACGTGCTCGTCGATCGTCGCGTCGCGCCGCGCGAAGCTCGCCAGCGACAGGAAGTGCGTCCGCAGCGACGGGTCGCCCTCGATCGACACCGTCCAGCCGTCCCGCGGCTTCGGCCAGTGCTCCGGGTAGAAGCCCCCGAGCGTCCACAACGCGTCGATCTCGATCCGCGGCTCGCCAAGGCAAAGGCCCCGCCACTGATAGCGTTGCCCGGAGACGGTGCCCGCCTCGAGGACGCCGGCGCGCACCTGCTTCGTCTCGGGCGCGACGCAGAGATCCTGCTCGACCGTGACCTCGTCGATGCCGGCCCCGAGCGCGTCGGAGAGCATGTGGATCTGCTGCTCGAAGATCTCCGCGTTGAAACGCGCGAAGGCGTTCGCCTCGAGCGCCGCCTCTTCGGGCGGATGCCCGAAGCGCATGTTGTCGAAGGTGATCCGCGGGCTGTCGTAGAAGGTCCAGTCGGCGCGCTCTTCGATGCGCAGGTGGTCGATCGTGCGCGACAGGCCGGACATCGCCAGCGGCAGCACCATGCCGACGAAGCCCGGATGGATCCCCGTGCCGTGCACCGAGGTGCCGCCCTCCAAGCAGGCCGAGGCGACCTTCCGGCGCTCGGCGTCGGGCAACGCCTCGCCGTAGAAGAGGAACGGTGTGCAGATCACGTTCTTGCCGCTGCGCAGGAGCGCGCACACCTCGTCGAGATCGGTGAGGCGCGGCATGTAGGCGACGCAGTCCGCATCACACGCCAGGACCTCTTCGAGGCTCGTCGTCGCGTGGACGCCCGTCGGGGGCAGACCGCAGAGCTCCCCCGCGTCCCGTCCGCGCTTCTCCTCGGAATGGACCCAGACGCCGGCGAGCTCGAGCTGCGGATGCATCACGATCGCCTTCAGCGACTCGCGGCCGACCGAGCCCGTGGCCCATTGGATGACGCGGTAGTGACGGGGCATGACGCGCAGCGTAGACAATTACAGGCGAATCTAGTCTACGCTTTCCTCCGGCGGACGAGCGAGAGGCCGCAGGTCATGATCCCGAACGATCCCGCGAGCATCCATCACCTCGCGAAACGCTCGCGGCAGGAGCTCTGCTTCCTCGGTCGCGAGTACCTGCTGATCGGTCATCTCCAGGACCGGGTCGGCCTGCCGATGGCGACGAAGCTGGTGGGCGAAGCGGCCCAGGTGCAGCTCTCGATCGACGAGTGGATGGGCGCGAGCCCCGTCTACACGCCGCGCATGCAGAAGGCGCTCGGCTTCTCCGGAAACGACGTCGGCACCACGTTCAAGAATCTCCAGCTCGAGATCGGCTCGCCGCCGCAGTTCATGGACTTCCAGTTCCGCCTCGACCGACCCGACTACGGCGAGTTCTGGCTGCCCCACTGCGGCGCACTGCTCGACGTCGAGCCCTTCGGCGCGAAGCGCGTGAAGACGATGTGCTGGGACATCGAAGATCCGACCTTCGACGCGACGGCGGCGGCGACGCACCCGCGCATGAAGATGCGACCCATCCACCGGCCGCCGCGCGAGCCCGCGACGCGCTATCCGCACTGCCGCTGGAAGGTCTACATCGACGGCGAGGCGAAGCCCTACGAGCAGCACCCCAACCTGCCCATCATGCAGGAAACCCTGATCGCGAAGATTCCGATCGTCGTCCCGGACGCGGAGCGCGAGCCCGGCGGCATGCGTCACTACGACGGCGACTTCGATCCCAGCTTCCAGCTCGAGGATCTCTCGCACTCGGCGCTGCTCGCCGTCTGCCAGGAAGCGGCGGTTCAGGCGCACCTGCTGGCGCGCTCCTTCCTGCTCAACATCGACCAGCGGCACGGGCCGGACGACGCCCGCGCCATCGGACGCGCACAGTGGATCGGGACTGCGGCGATCGGCGCCTATCGCCTCAAACGTGCCCTCGCGCTGGGCGACGGCATCGAGGACGTCGTCGAGATCTTCCGCATCCACCCCCACTTCCTGCCCCGCACTTACGTGCACCTCGACGCCGAGGTCACGGGCAAACGGACGGCGCGGGTCGCGATCGGAGATTGCCCCGCGCTCGAAGAGGCCGACACGCATTCGTGGTTCGGCGGACTCACCGACGACGAAGTGCACCCCGCGATCGAGGCCATCGCCACGCGCGTCAATCCGCGCGCGCGCGTCTCGGTGGCGAAGCCGGAGGGCGCGCGCTTCGCCTGGGACGTCGTCATCGATCCGACGGCCGAACCGCGCGACGAGCCCGACGAGATGAAGATCGGACGCATCAGCCGCGGCGTCGACTTCGAGCTCATGCAGCGCAAGCCGCTCCGGGTCTGAGATCGGACGGCCTCGCGGCGCGCGTTTCGCGACCGTGCCGGCTCAGCGGAACCCGAGCGCCTTCATGTCGACGACGTTGCGGAGCGGCTGGTCCGCGACATAACGCCGCAGGTTGTCCTCGAAGAGATCGAAGACGTCGTCGACGTAGCGGTCGACCGAAACGGAGGAGTGCGCCGAGACGAAGCAGTGGGGCGCGTCCCACAGCGGGCTGTCCGCCGGCAGCGGCTCCTCGTCGAAGACGTCGAGCGCCGCCGCGCCGAGCTGGCCCGATTCGAGCGCGGGAACGATCGCGCCCTCCTCGACCAGCGACCCGCGCGCCACGTTCACGAGCACGGCGCCCGGCTTCATCGCGGCGATCGCCGCGGCGTCGATCAGGTGGTGGGTCTCGGGCGTCGCGGGCGCCGCGACGACCACCGCGTCGCACTCCCCGAGCATCTCGTGCAGGCGGTCCGGCGTGAAGAGCGCGTCGGCTTCCCCTGCGTTGCCGGAGGCGACGTTTCGCTTGGTGCCGAGCACCCGCACGCCCATCGCCCGCGCCCGGCGCGCCACCTCCACGCCGATGGAGCCGAGCCCGACGATCCCGATCGTCGAGCCCTTGAACGTGCGGCCGTAGGTCTGGACGTAGTCGTGCCGCCGCTGGTGCGCCTCCATCTCGGGGAAGCGCTTCCAGATCTGGAGCAGGCGACCGATCACGAACTCGGCCATCGACGGCGCACTCACCCCGGAGGCGTTCGTCACGACGGCGCGATCGCGCGACACCCCCGCGCGCGCGAACTGCTCGACGCCCGCCCCGAAGCCCTGGAGCCAGCGCAGGTTCGGCGCGAGGTCCATCAGGTCGGCGGGCGTGTGCAGCTGGATCAGCACCTCGGCGCGGGCGAGCGCGTCGCGACGAACGTCCGCGCAGCCTCTGGCCCAGGGCGGCGGCTCGGGATGCGGGTGCTCCGGCGAGACGCGCACCCAGTCGCTTCCCGGGTCGACCGGCAGGCCGACGACCTCGATGCGCGGGTCGATCACCCGGAGCCGCTCTACGAAGCGATCCTGGAGCAGCGCCGGATACCCGAGGCAGACGAAGGTCTTCTCACTCACGTCTCGGTTCCTTCCATGTCGCGTGCCAGCGTCCGCGAAGCGATCGCATAACACAGGGTCGCCGCGACGAGGCTCACGCTCTGGATCCAGACCAGCGAATACCGGATGCCGGCGTCGCCGTAATCGGCCCGGAACGCGTCGTTCATCGCACCCACCACCCAGGGCCCGACCCCACCGCCGAGGAGGCTCACGACGAACAGGTGCACCGCGACGGCCATCGCGCGCATGCGCGGGCGCGCGAGTCCCTGGGTCATCGCGTAGAGCGGGCCGACGTACATGCTCGTGACGAGCGTCATCGGGACGAAGAACGCCATCGCCAGCCAGAGGCTCTCGCTCAGGACGAAGCCGATCGCGAAGGGCAGCGACCCGATGGCGGCGAACGCGGTCGTCCACGCGTACCACGCGCGGTTGCGCACGGCGAGCCGATCGGAGAGAGCCCCGCCCAGCAACGCGCCGGTCGCGCCTCCGATCCCGGTCGCGAAGCCGAGCGTGAGTCCCATCTCCGACAGCCCCAGACCGTGAACGCGGATCAAGAACGTCGGCGCCCAGTGCGCGATCGAGTAGGCGGCCGCGGCGTGGAACGATGCGGCGCCGAGCAGCACGACGTAGGAGGGCTTCGCGAAGAGGTAGGCGACGACCTCGCGGATCGGATGCGCCGCGACGGTCGTCGTCCGCGCCGGTTCGTCGACCGTGAGATAGAAGAGCAGCGCGAGAGCGAGGCCCGGCAGTCCGACGACGATGAAGGTCATGCGCCAGCCGAGGTGCTCGCCGAGCCAACCCGCCGCGATGTAGCCGAACATGATCCCGACGTAGATCCCCATCGCGTAGACGGAGAGCGCCGTCGCGCGGCGCGCGGGCGGGAAGTAGTCGGAGATCATCGAATGCGCGGTCGGCGTGCCGGCCGCCTCGCCGATGCCCACGCCCATGCGACAGAACGCGAGCACGAAGAAGTGCCGCGCGAGCCCGGACGCGGCGGTGAGGGCACTCCAGACCGAGAGCCCGAGGGTGAGGATCACGCGGCGGTTGCCGCGATCGGCCCAGCGCGCGAGTGGGATGCCGAAGACCGAGTGCACCACCATGAACGCGGCGCCGGTGAGCAGCCCCATCCACGCGTCCGAGACCCCGAACTCGTCCTTGATGGGCTGGAGGAGCACCGAGATCAGCTGTCGGTCGACGAAGTTGAAGACCGAGACGGCGAACAGCACGCCGAGGACGTAGTAGGGGTAGGTGGGCCCCCGGCCAGGGTTTTTCGCCGGTTCGCCCGCGACCACCGGTCCTCCTGAAAGAGCTGCGCGCGCGAAGCGCAACGCGGACCTCGCGACTGTCGCACGTTGGGGGCCGCTTCGGAATGGGACGGATCGCGGGTTCCCGGGGAGCCTGGGACCCGGTACGCCAGAATGCCGGCTCGCAACCCCGCTTCGTCTCTGGCGCAGCCTTGCGTGAGCGGGGCGGCGTCGCCTGGCCAGGGACCGACCGCAACGGGAGGATCAAGCGCCAGGAGGCGTGATCCGCATCTGCGACCTCGCGAATCCCGGCCGTTCCCTAACCCGGGCGGGGGCCCACGACGGGCATCCGCAGGAGCTGCCAGACTAGCGGTAGCCGCGAAGCTGCTGAGAGAGGGTCGGGACACCGCGGATGTGGCTCACGGCGTCGCGCGCGGCACCGCTCACGCGGTAGTCGCGCGCCTTCGACAGCTGCTTCAGCTTCGGGATCGCCGGGGAGGCCGCCTTGCCGATCGCGCCGAGGGCGACGGCGGCGTAGGTGCACGCGAGCGGGTCGCGATCGTCGAGCTGGGCCTGGAGCGGGCCGAGCGCCGGGAGCGCCCGCTCGCCGAAGCGGCTCAGCGCGTGCGCGCCGCTGGCGCGCACCACGGGGTTGGGGTCCTGCAACATCGCCAGCAGGTCGGGCAGCACGGCGGACGGGTCGTCCTCGAGCGCACTCGCGAGCGCGCGGGCCGCGGCCTGATGGGTCTGCATGTCGGGGTCGCGCAGCTTCGCGAGCAGCTCGGGGACGCGATCGCGCGCTGCCGGTCCGAGCTTCTCTAACGCGTGCAGCGCCTGCAGACGGGTGGGTAGATCCTCGGCGTCGATCCGGTCGGCAAGCAGCGCTTCGGCCTCGGGCGACTCGGCGCCGACCTTCGCGAGCAGGTCGGCCGCCACGGCGCGCATGCGCGGATCGGGACCTTCGAGGTGCCGGCGGATGGCGGGGATGGCCGAGGCCGCCGCTGGACCCATCTGCGCGAGGCCGCGCGCCGCCGCGAGCCTCACGTTCTCGTCGGGGTCGTGCAGGCGAGTCGCGAGATGATCCACGACGCCCGGGAAGGTCGCGCTGCGCCTCGCCAGCTCCTCGGCCGCGCCGTAGCGGACGACCGGGTCTTCGTGTGCAAGAAGCGCGTCGAGCGCGCGCTCGACCGTGATGCCGCTCGGATCGATGGCCAGCAGAGTGTCCGCAGCGCTACCGCGAACAGCGCTGTCGTCGTCGCCGAGGGCGGCGACCAGCTCCGCCTTCGCCTCCACCGCCTGCGCGCCGAAGCGTGAGAGCGTCCTCGCAGCCGTGCGGCGCATCTGCAGGTCTGGATCGTCGAGGTGGCGCCGGATGGCGCGCACGCTCGCCGCGTCGTTCGTGCCGATGAAGCCGAGTGCGTGCACGGCGGCCAGCCGGACCGCAGGGTCGGGGTCCCCGGTCAGCTCTGCGACGCGCGGCGCCGCGGAGCTCGCGGCGGCGCCGAGGAAGCCGATCAGCGACAGCCCTTCGCGCCGCTCGGCGGGGTCCTCGGAATCGAAGAGCGCCACGACGAGCGGAAGCAGCACGCCGCCTCGTTCGCCGTGCTGGGTGACGGCGGCGCGCAGGCTCAGCCCGTGAAGCGCGCCAGCTGCCCGCTTGCGGACCTCGGCATTCTCGGCCGGGTCGTTGGCGAGCTCCTCGAGCCGACCGCGAGCCGACTCGGCGAACGGCCCGATGTGACCGAGCGCCGTCGCGGCGCGCCCTCGCACGTCTGCGTCTTCGTGCTCGAGCAGCTTCAACAGTGTGGGCACCGCGTCGCGCGCCGCGAAGCCCAGCTCCTGCATCGAGTAGGAGGCCGACGAACGCACGCGCGCGTTCGGATCACCCACGAGCCGCGCCAACGGAATCGCCGCCGTGCCTGCTGCGGGACCGAGATGCCCGAGCGCGCCGGCGGCCCTTCGGCGCACGCTCGCCTCGTCGTCGTCCAGCAGATCGGTCAGCGCCGGGACCGCGCTCGCCGCCGCCGGCC
>JAHEJV010000189.1 GCA_024638705.1 Deltaproteobacteria bacterium
CGAACCCGGCGCTCGCACGATTCTCGTCAAGGTGCGATTGCTGGACGTCGACGAACGGTTGATCGCCGGCATGTTCGCCCGGGTCGCGATTCCGGCTGGAGAACGCAGGCGCCTGCTCGTCCCGTCGGGGGCGATCTTGGAGATCGGGCAGCTGCGTTATGTCGACGTAGTCGACAGCTCGGGCAGTCTCGAGCGCCGGATCGTGAGCACTGCGGGCAGCGAGTCGATTGATCGTACGGAGGTACTCAGCGGTCTACGCCCCGGGGAGAACGTCTGGGTGCCCGCCTCGACCTCGCCCGGCCGAGACCCACGTGGCCGTGCGGCCGCGGCGATCGGCACCTTTCGCAAGGCACTCGCCGGGGAGCTCCAGACGGCGCTGAAGCAAGGGAATCTGCAGGCGGCGATCGACGTCTGCCGCCTGGAGGCCCCACGAATCGCAGAGCGCGTCTCGGTTCACGGCATCGAAGTCGGGCGTACGAGCCATCGCCTGCGCAATCCTCGGAACGCGCCCGAGGACTGGGTCCTTCCGTTCCTCCAGGAGTTCCAGGCGGGCGAGGCCACCCCCGGTGCCTGGCGGATTGAGGATCTCGGCGCTCGTGGCCTCGGGTATGTGGAGCCGATCTATGTCCAGGGGCTGTGCACGACGTGCCACGGGTCTTCGCTCGACCCCACAGTTCTGGAACACATTCGGGAGCGCTACCCCGAAGACGCCGCAGTCGGGTTCGAGATCGGGGATTTTCGCGGGTTGTTCTGGGCGATCGTCGAGAGTCGCGATCAATAGGGGGTGGAAAGCGGCATCGTAAGGCGCGAGTTCGCTTCCGCCCGATCGCTAGACGACGGTGGCGAGGACGGCGATTCCACCCAGGTACAGGACGAGCAGGATCACGCTCTCCATGCCGATATTGGCGGGACCATGCCGCTCGCGATGGATCAAGCCCAGCAGAAGGACGCCGGTCATCACCAAGGCGTTCGCGAGCCAGAAGCGCTCGGCCAAGGACACGGCGGCGTAGATCGAGCCGGAGCGGAAGGCGACGTCGGACGCTGCGACGAAGAGCGTATCGAACGCGTTTCCGCCGATGATGTCGCCCACCGCGAGGTTCAGTGCGCCCATGCGCACCGCCGTAATCGCGACGACGAGCTCGGGAATAGAGGTGGACACGGCGGTGAAGACGCCGCCGACGACGCCGTGGGAAAGTCCCGTCTCCTGCCCGAGTGGGACGGCGAGCTGCGCGAGGGCCCAGCCGGACAGGGCCACGACGGCCGAATACGATGCGAACTGGAGCCAGAGGCGGGCGAGATGCCGCCCCCGTCGACGATGTTGGTTTACCGGTTCCGCCGGTGTATCGCTCGTGCGGCGCGGCAGCCACATGGGCATCTCGTGCGTTCGAGCCAGAAGGCGCGCGCCAAAGAGATAGACGGCCACGACGACGGGAGTGGCGGGGTGAACGCCGAACATGCTGAGTTCTGGGACGGAGAGCGCCAGCGTGTGGATGGCGAGAAGTGTGATCAGCAACGCCGCCATGAACAGGTTCTCCGCGGAGGCCGCGGCGTGTTCGAGGTTGGCCCGTCGATATGCGATGTCGGCGATCGCGAGAAAGCAGGTCTGGGCCGCAATCCCGCCGAGGCCGTTGCTGACCGCGAGATCCGCGTGTCCCGCGTAGGCCGCGGAAATCGAGGTCGTGATGCCCGAAAGGGACGTGGAGGCGCCAATGAACAGCGCTCCCATGAGAGCCTCTCCGACGCCGGTGTCGTGAGCGAGGTCTCGAGCGGTCTTTGTCATGCGAACGCCGAACCACGCGATGACGGCGGATACGGCCGTGAAGGCGAAGGCGATCGTCAGGAGGGGCCACTCATTCGGTCCGGGCATAGGCGATGTCGTCTCCTTCCTCGGAGTTTCGCAGGGACGATTTATTCGGCTCCGTCCGACGTGCGGTCCGATTAGAGCCGCCCCTTTAGCATTCCGTGCCAGTAGATCAGGGGCAGGCCGTAGCGCTTCAAGAGCCACATGCTGAAGCGTTCTTTGGATTGGTCGAAGGGGAAGGATTCCTTGGGGTTCTGCTCGTAATCGAACTCGGCAAGGATGACCCGGCCATATCGCGTGAGGATGGGGCACGAGGTGTAGCCGTCGTAGCTCGCGGTCAGGGGCCTGCCTTCTACGTACGCCGCAAGGTTTTCGACGAGCACCGGAGCTTGTTTGCGAATGGCGGCTCCGGTCTTGGCTGTCGGCAAGCTGCTCGCATCGCCCAGCGCGAATACGTTGGGGAATCGGACGTGCTGCAGACTGTGTTTGTCGACGGCGACCCAACCGGCCTCGTCGGCGAGGGCGCTCCGTTTGACGGCATCGGGTGCGCCCATGGGCGGCGTGACGTGAAGCATGTCGTACCCGAGGGTCGTGGTTTCTCCGGTGTCGAGATGCTCGAAGACGGCTTCCCGGTCCTCTCCTCGAATCTCGGTCAGCTCCTGGCGGAATCGGGTTTCGATGCCTCGCTGCTCCACGATCCGTTCGAGCACCTCCCTGTACTTTGCGACCGAGAAGAGGCGGGGTCCCGCCGAGGCGAAGATCACTCGCGACGTCTCGCGCAGACCCCGTCGACGGAGATGGTCTTCGGCGAGATACATGATCTTTTGCGGTGCGCCGCCGCACTTGATCGCCGTCGAAGGAACCGTGAAGATCGCGTTCCCACCCTGGAAGCCTCGGAGACACTCCCAGGTGCTGCCGACGGTTTCGTACGCGTAGTTGCTGCAGACGCCGTTGCGCCCGATGTTCTCCTGCAATCCCTTGATCCCGTTCCAATCGATCTGGATGCCCTGGGCGACCACGAGGCAGTCGTAGTCGATCCGTCCAGATTCCCGCGTGACCACGGCCCTGTCGAGCGGGGCGTAGTCCGTGACCGCGTCCCGAACCCAGTCCACACCGGAAGGAATCACCGATCCTTGCTTCCGCGCCGTCGCCTCGCGCGGGAGGACACCGGCTCCCACGAGCGTCCACAATGGCTGGTAGTAGTGCGCCTCACTGGGCTCGATCACGACGACTTCGGCGCGACGGAGCGTTCTTCTCAGCCGCGAAGCCACGCAGAGGCCCGCGGTGCCGCCGCCCACGATCACGATTCGCGGTCGATCTTCGATCCCCATAGAGAACCCTTCGGCAACGCTGATCGATTCGCCCGATCGTCTCCGCCGGCATCTCGAGGATGCGCCCGTCCGACGTTCGCCCGATCGATCCCTCTTCGCCAACTCATGGCGTCTTTCCATGGCTCCGGGCCGGGGCGAATGCAAGGAGGGTCAGGCCTGCGAGCGCGGAGGCCGCTGAGCCGAGCAGGATTCCTACCTTCGCTACCGGCTCGAGGCTGGTTCCCGAGAACGCGAGGCTTCCGATGAACAGCGACATGGTGAAGCCGATCCCCCCGAGCACCGCGACGCCATGAAGCTGGCGCCAGCTCACGCCTGAGGGCAGGTCGGCGAGGCCGAGTCGGACCGCGAGCCATGAGAACGCGAGGATCCCGGCCTGTTTCCCGAAGAGCAGCCCGAGCACGATACCGAGCGCGACCGGGTGTCGGGCTGATTCCGCGAAGCTGCCCGACACGCTGACTCCCGCGTTCGCCAGCGCGAAGATCGGAATCACGAGGAACGTCACCACGGGCAGCAGGGCGTGCTCCAGTCGTTGCAGGGGCGCGGTTGCGGCCGCGAGCGAGTCTGCCATCACCTCCAGGATCTGGTGTTGGCCGTGTCCGAGGAGTGCGCCCGGGGGCAGCGTGTCGAGTCGGAGAAAAGACTCTCTCAGGTGGGCGAGCCGCGCGAAAAGGGCCTCGGGGTCGAGCCGGATCTTGGCCGGGATGGTGAAAGCCATCAATACGGCCGCGAGGGTGGCGTGAACGCCGGACTTCAAGAAGGCGAACCAGACCAGCGTGCGGAGGATGAAATACACGATCGGGTTCTTGACGCCGCTGGCGTTGGCGCCGATCGAGAGCCCGATCAGCGCCCCGCCGGCCAACAGAGAGCCCACCAGAATTCCCTCGCTGTAGAAGACGGCAATGACGAGGATCGCGCCGAGGTCGTCCACGATGGCCAGCGCGGTCAGGAAGACCTTGAGGCTGATCGGAACGCGGTCTCCCAGTAGCGCCAGCACGCCGAGGGCGAAGGCGATGTCGGTCGCCATCGGGATGCCCCAGCCGCGCGCTCCCTCCGCGCCCCCGACGACGAGCACGTAGACGAAGGCCGGGATGACCATGCCGCCGATGGCCCCTGCGATCGGGAGCATGGCTTTTCGCACTGAGGCGAGGGCTCCTGCCAGGAACTCTCGTTTGATCTCCAGCCCGACGACGAAGAAAAAGATCCCCATCAGGGCGTCGTTGATCCACAGAAGCATCGACTTGGAGATCGCGTAGGAGCCCACTCCGATCGACAGCGGGGTCTCCAGCAGCGCGTTGTAGCTGTCGGCCCAGCGAGAGTTTGCCCAGACCAGCGCCACGATCGTCGCGGCCAGCAGCATCACGGCACCGGACAGTCTGTGGGCCGCGAAGATGCGCAGTGGCCGGGTCAGCCAGTCGATCGGCTGATCCGGCTCGCCCGGCAGCCGCTCGCCTTCCCCAGGCGCATGCGGGCCGGCACCCGGCACCTATCCGCTCTCGGAATCGAGGGGCTGGGTGAGGTCAACCGCCGCCCATACAGGACAGCGATCGAGGGCGATGCATGCAATTGCGGCCACGGGTCGGGCCCCGAACTCAGGCGCGCGGTCCATGAGATCATTCTATCGCGTGGGGCTGCCGACCGGCTGTGCGAGCCGTCGTTTTCCTCGCTACGGCAAGGAGCGCTCGCTCGCCTGGCCGACTGCGGCAGCGACGGCGACGCGTGATGGGAGCCCGGCAAAAGCGCTCGAACGAGATGTTCGCCCTCATCATGTTCCAACACGACGGCTCGAGAGAGCGGATTGCCCTCGGCCGCGCCGACGCCCTCGCTCGGATCGACGAGGTGTCGATTTCGTCCGGGGCGAAAGGTTTGCCTCCGGCTTCGCCCGCGTCCACAATGATCCGGTCCGCCCCCGGCGCGAAGAGCGTGAGGGGCCAGAGCGGGAGGCGTGATGACTCAGCGAGGGTACGCCCACAAGCCCCTCGATCGGTCCCAACTGCGGTGGTTCTGCGATCCGGCCCGGATCGAGGTGGCGTCCACCGCTGAACTCGAGCCGACGGATGAGATCGTCGGTCAGGATTCGGCGATCGAAGCCCTGCGCTACGGCCTCGAGACGGCGGCGCCCGGTCAGAACATCTTCGTTCGCGGCCTCACCGGCACGGGGCGCTCGACGACGATTCGGCGTCTGCTGCGATCCATTCGGCCGCCGTGCCCCCCCGCGGCCGATCGCTGCTTCGTGTACAACTTCGCGCAGCCGGACCGGCCGCGCCTGATCACGGTACCGCGGGGAGAGGGCGACCGGTTCCGCCGGCGCGTCGACGCACTCATCCAGTTCCTTCGGGAGGACCTGAGATCGGCGCTCTCGTCCGATCTCGTGAAGGATCGGCTTGGCCAACTCGAGAAGTCCGCAGTCGCAGAAATCCAGCAGCTGACGGCCCCCTTCGAGAAGGAACTCCGGGAGGCCGGTCTCTCGTTGATGATGGCCCAGATGGGGCCGGTCGCGCGCCAGGTCATCGTGCCCGTGATCGACGGGGAGCCGGCATCGCCGGAGCATCTCGAGGCGCTGCGGCGGCAGGGGAAGATCTCGGACGCGGAGCTCGACACGATCCGATCGCGCATCGCCGAGTACGCCCAGCGTATGGAAAAGATCGGGGAGTCGATCCAGGAGATCCAGGGGCGGCGTCAGCACACGGCGGATGAGCTGATGGAAGGCGAGGTCAAGGCGCTCCTCGGCCAGAGCATGGCGCGCATCCGCAACGAGTTTCCGATGCCCGAGGTAGGCGTCTTCCTCGACGAAGTATTGGCCGACCTCGTGGGCAAGCGCCTGAGCCACCTCGATCGAGCCGAACAGTTCACGGAGCTCTACCGCGTGAACGTCGTGCTCTCGGGAGACGAGGACGAGTGTCCGATCGTGATCGACAACGCGCCGTCTCTCCCGGGCCTCATCGGAAGCGTCGACTGGTCGATGCGTCCGGACGGGGCGCCCGAGGCGCCCCAGATGCTGGTGCGGGCGGGGACGCTGCTCCAGGCGGACGCGGGCTACCTCATCCTCGAGGCGCGGGACGTGCTGACGGAGCCCGGTGCCTGGCGGGCGCTGATCCGAACGCTGCGAAACGGCCGGATCGAGCTCACGCCGCCGGATCTACCGGTGCCCTGGCGGATGCCGATGCTGCGCCCGGATCCGATCCCGGTGAAGGTGAAGGTGATCCTGCTAGGCGATCCCGGGGTCTATCCGATGCTCGAGGCAATCGACCCGGATTTCGGACATCTCTTCAAGGTGCTCGCGGATTTCGATGAAGTGATTCCGCGCGACGACGCCGGGATTCGTTGCTACGCCAACGTGGTGGCGCGGATCGCCCGTGAAGAGGATCTCCCCGCGTTCGATCGCACGGCACTCGCCGCGCTTTGTGAGCACGGAGCGCGAATCGCCTCGCGGCGCGGGAAGCTGACGGCGCGCTTCGGGCGCCTGGCCGATCTGGCGCGAGAGGCCGCATTCCTGGCAGGTCGCGACAACCGACAGAGTGTGACTCGAGAGGATGTGCGAGGCGCCGTCCGTCGCAACAAGGCGCGTGCGGATCTCCCGTCGCGGCGATTCCAGGAGCTCGTTCGAGACGGGACCCTGCGCATCGCCACACACGGCGCGGAAGTGGGGCAGATCAACGGCCTGGCCGTGATGAGCGCCGGTCAGCTCGCCTATGGCTTCCCGACCCGCATCACCGCGACGCTTGGACCGGGCTCTCGAGGCGCCATCAACATCGAGCGCGAGGCCGAGCTCAGTGGTGCCATTCACACGAAGGGCTTCTACATCCTCGGCGGACTGCTTCGCCACCTGCTCCGCACACAGCATCCGCTCGCCTTCGATGCCTCGGTGGCTTTCGAGCAGAGCTACGCGGGAATCGACGGCGACTCCGCCTCGGCGGCCGAGATCTGCTGCTTGCTCAGCGCGCTGACCGAGCTTCCGCTTCGTTCCGATCTCGCGATGACCGGCGCGATCGATCAAGTCGGACACATCCTTCCGATCGGCGCCGTGAACGAAAAGATCGAAGGGTTCTTCGATGCGTGCGTCGCGACAGAGCTGACCGGCTCTCAAGGCGTGGTGATTCCGGCTGCGAACGCGGGCGATCTCATGTTGCGACACGATGTGGTCGAAGCGGCCGAGGCGGGACGCTTCCAGGTGCATGCGATCGAGACCATCCACGAGGCGATCGGTCTCTTCACCGGCATCGACCCCGGCCAGCGCGGCGACGACGGACACTACCCACCGGCCAGCGTGCTGGGGCGTGCCGTGGAGCGGGCGGCCGCCTTCTGGGAGATGGGAAGCCGACGGGCGTCCAAGGTCGGCGACCCTCCGGGATCCTCGGGCTGAGGTTCTGGCGGTGCCGCCGCGTTCGACCCTGCTCGTCGGATCCAGGAAGGCGACGGGGTCTCGCTGGCGCCCTACGCACTCAGCGCCCCGGGAAGCTCTCCAGGGCCGCGAGCGCCTCGTCGACGTCGGCGGGCGTGTGGAGCGCCGAGAGCTGGAAGCGGATCTCCTCCTCGCCGCGCGGCACGACCGGGTAGGTCAGGCCGGTGGCGAGCACGCCGTGGTCGCGCAGGTGCGCGACGAGCGCGCGCGTCCGCTCCGTGTCGCGCACGAGCAGCGGCACGACGGGATGCTCGCCGGGAATCGAGTCGTAGCCGAGCGCGGCGAGGCCGCGGCGGAATCGCTCGGTTGCGGCGCGCAGCTGCGCGAGTAGCGCCTGGCCGCGTTCGCCGTCCAGGATCACCAGCGCCCGCTCGGCAGCCGCAGCCTCACCCGGCGTGATGGGATTCGAGTACACGTAGAGCGGCGCGCTCTCGCGCAGCCACTCGATCGCCCGCGCGGCCCCGACGACGTAGCCGCCGTTCACGCCGAGTGCCTTGCCCAGGGTCGCGACGAGCAGGTCCGCACGCGCGCCGGCTACCTCCTCGGTTCCGCGTCCGCGCGCACCGAAGGCCCCCACGCCGTGGGAATCGTCGACGATCGTCACGACGTTCTCGGCGAAGCGGTCGTCATACGCGGCGGCGATCTCGGCGATTTCGTCGAGGGGTGCATGGTCGCCGCGCATGCTGAAGACGCCGTCCGTGACGACGATCGCCCGTCGGCAGCTGCCGGAGACCTCCTCGAGGGCTCGTCGCAGACCGTCCATCGAGAGGTGCTCGTAGACGCGCTTCTCCCCGGGGCGCGCGAGTCGCGTCGCGTTGATGATGCAGTTGTGGTTCAGCGCGTCGCTGATGATCGCCGTCGCGGGCGTCACGAGCGGCGGCAGCACGCCGAGCACCGTTGCATAGGCCGAGCTGGAGATCATCCCGGCTTCGCGATCATGGAACGCGGCGAGCCGCTGCTCGAGCGACACGTGCGGCGCAAAGGTGCCGGCGATGAAGCGCACGGCCTGGGGCCCGACCCCGAACGCCCGTGAGGCGGCTTCCTCGGCTGCGATCACGTCGGGCTCGAGCGCGAGCCCGAGGTAGCCGTTCGCGTTCATGCGTAGAAACGGCCGCTCGCCCTCTCCGGCGAGCCGATAGCGCGGACCGCGGCCGCCCGCGGCCGGAACCACACCCGCGGTGACGGTCTCGTCGCCCTTGCGCGTGCCGGCCACTTCGAGCGCTTCGAGCTGCTTCGCGAGCGCGGCTTCGAGCCGGTCAACCGGCATCGCGCCCCGCTCGCTGCGCCGGGCCGGAGGATGCCTCTGCCGCGAGCCTCGTCTCGAGCTGCGCGAGCATCTCGCGCGTGGTGGCGGCGAGGTCGTAGCGCGGGGCCCAGCCCCACTCCTCGCGGGCCGCCGAGTCGTC
>JAHEJV010000190.1 GCA_024638705.1 Deltaproteobacteria bacterium
AAACCGCCATCCACGGCGCGGCGAGAAAGGCGCCGACCAGGATCAGGAACTCGCCGACGAAGCCGTTCAGCATCGGCAGGCCGATCGACGACATCGTGACCAGCCCGAAGAAGAAGGCGTAGACCGGCATCGGCTTCGCCACGCCGCCGAAATCGGCGATCAGGCGCGTGTGGCGGCGCTCGTAGAGCATGCCGACGAGGATGAAGAGTGCGCCGGTGGAGAGGCCGTGGTTGACCATCTGGAGGACGCTGCCCGTCGCGCCCTGCACATTGAGCGCGAACATGCCGAGCATCACGAAGCCGAGGTGCGCCACCGACGAGTAGGCGACGAGCTTCTTGATGTCGTCCTGCACCATCGCGACGAGCGAGCCGTAGATGATGCCGATCACCGAGAGGGTCATCAGCAGCGGCGTCCAGTCGGCGATCGCAGCGGGGAACATCGGCAGCGCGAAGCGCAGGAAGCCGTAGGTGCCCATCTTCAGCAGCACGCCCGCCAGCACGACCGAGCCCGCGGTGGGCGCCTCGACGTGGGCGTCGGGCAGCCAGGTATGGAGCGGCACCATCGGCACCTTCACCGCGAAGGCGAGGGCGAAGGCGCCGAAGAGCCAGTACTGGGTCTGCCACCAGACGCCCGTCGTCGGGATCAGCGTGTCGAGCAGTCCGGGGAGGTCGCTGCCGGGCGCGGCGACGAGGTCGAAGTTGTAGACGCCCGTCTGCTGGAAGTAGAGCGCGTACACGACGAGCATCGCGATCAGCATGAGCAGCGAGCCGACCATCGTGAACAGGAAGAACTTCACCGCGGCGTAGACGCGTCGCGGCCCGCCCCAGACGCCGATGATGAAGTACATCGGCACCAGCATCAGCTCCCAGAACAGATAGAACTGGAAGAGGTTGAGCGAGACGAAGGCGCCGAGCATGCCCGTCTCGAGGAAGAGCATGAAGAAGACGTAGCTGCGCACGCTCTTCCCGATGTCCGTCCACGAAGCGAGCAGCGTGATCGGCATCAGGAAGGTGGTGAGCAGGACGAGCCACAGGCTGATGCCGTCGATGCCGACGAACCAGTTGATGCCGAACTCGGCGATCCACGGGGCGTGCTCGACGAACTGGTAGCCGGTGTCGGTGGGGTCGAAGCGGCGGAAGAAGGCGAGCGAGAGCAGGAAGGTGAGCGTTGTGCTCGCGAGGCCGGCCCAGCGCCAGGCCGACTCGGGCAGCCCGGCCGTGCCGAGCGCGCTCGCCGCGATGCCGGTGGCGACGAGCAGCAGGCCCGCCGCGAGCGGCAGGAAGGTGACGACGGTGATCAGGCTTTCGATTTCCATCGCCTACCTCAACCACCACCAGAGGATCGCGCCGGTGCCGATCAGCATCGACGCGACGTACCCCTGCGCGAGACCCGACTGGAAGCGGCGGAGCCCGTGCGCGGCCAGGCCGCGGACGGTGCTCGCGGTGCCGTTGGCGGCGCCGTCGATCACGCCCGCGTCGACGGTGCGGAACAGCACGACGTCGGAGAAGCGGACCAGCGGGCGCACGATCACCGCGTCGTAGATCTCGTCGACGTAGTACTTCTCGCGCAGCAGCGTGTAGAGCCCGGAGACGCGCTCGGCGATCTGCGCGGGCTTCTCGGGGTGATGCACGTAGAAGTGGCGGGCGAGCAGCAGGCCGGCCGTCGCGATGGCGATCGCGGTGAACTGCATCAGGTACTCGGTCGAGTGCGCGATGGCGTGCGGCTCGGCGGCGGGCCAGATCGGCGACAGGAAGTTGTTCAGGCTGTGCGAGTTCTCGAGGCCGAGCAGGTCGCCGTAGATCTGCGGAAATCCGATCAACCCGCCGAGCGCCGAAAGGCCCGCCAGCACGAAGAGCGGTTTCACGACCGTGGACGCGGGCTCGCGCACGTGCTCGAGCTTGTCGGGCGGGACGCGGGTGTCGCCGCGGAAGGTCTTGAAGTAGAGGCGCCACATGTAGAAGGACGTGATGCCGGCCGTCGCGACGCCGAGCCCGTAGAGGAACAGGTGCCCGGGCACGTGGGACGCGTAGGCGGTGACGAGGATCTCGTCCTTCGAGAAGAAGCCGGCGAAGGGCGGGAAGCCCGAGATCGCGATCACGCCGATCAGGAAGACGAGATGGGTCATCGGGATGCGCCGCTTCAACCCTCCCATGTTCTCGATGTCCTGCTCGTGGTGCATCGCGAGGATCACCGAGCCGGCGCCGAGGAAGAGCAGCGCCTTGAAGAAGGCGTGCGTCACGAGGTGGAAGACGGCGCCGGTGTATCCGCCGCAGCCCGCGGCGAGGAACATGTACCCGAGCTGACTCACCGTGGAGTAGGCGAGCACCTTCTTGATGTCGGTCTGGGTGATCGCGATGGTCGCCGCGAAGAAGGCGGTGAGGCCGCCTGTCCAGGCGATCACGGCGCTGGCGGTGGGCGCGGCGGCGTAGAGGAAGGAGAGCCGGGCCACCATGTAGACGCCGGCGGTGACCATCGTGGCTGCGTGGATCAGCGCCGACACCGGCGTCGGGCCGGCCATCGCGTCGGGGAGCCACACGTAGAGCGGGATCTGCGCCGACTTCCCCATCGCGCCGATGAAGAAGCACAGGCCGATCACGTCGACGAGGCGCCAGACGCTGCCCCACGGCGTGGCCATGGTGACGTCGACGATGCGGTCGAAGTGGAGCGCGATCTCGGCGAAGCCCACGCCCGCCGGCACGCCGGCGTCCACGAAGGCCTTGAAGAGCAGGAAGATGCCGATCAGGAAGCCGAAGTCGCCGATGCGGTTGACGATGAACGCCTTCGATCCGCAGTAGGCGTTGAAGCGATCGGTGTACCAGAAACCGATCAGCAGATAGGAGCAGAGGCCGACGCCTTCCCAGCCGAGGAACAAGAGGACCAGGTTGTCGCCCAGCACCAGGACCAGCATCGAGAACGTGAAGAGGTTCAGGTAACAGAAGAAGCGCTGGAAGCCCTTGTCGTCCCGGTGGTCATCGTCCATGTACCCGATCGAGTAGATGTGGATGAGCGAGCCGACGCCGGTGACGACGAGGATCATCACCGCGGTGAGCGGATCGACGCGGAAGGCCATGTCGGCCGTGAACTGCGACGTGCCGAGGCCCGAGCCGATCCAGGTATAGAGATGGTCGACGAGCACGTCGCTGCCCTCGGGCAGCGTGACGAGCTGGACGAAGGCGACGCACGAGAGTACGAACGACAGTACGACGGCGCCGACCGAGATGCCGATCACGCCCCAGCGCGGCGTCGGCCGTCGCACGATGCCGATCATCACGCCGTGGAAGACCGCTCCCAACAGGGGAAGCAGCGGGATCCAGCGCAGCAGGCTCTCCTGGGTTTCGTTCACCACTTGAGAATGCTCACGTCCTCGAGATTCACGGAATCCCGGTTGCGGAACATCGAGATCACGATGCCCAGGCCGACGGCCACTTCGGCGGCCGCCACGGTGATCACCATCAACACGAAGATCTGACCGTCGTAGGCGGAGCCGCCGGTGCCCGCGGGCCACATGCGGTTGAAGCCGACGAAGGCGAGGTTGACGGCGTTGAGCATCAGCTCGATCGACATCAGCACCACGATCAGGTTGCGGCGCGTGACGACGCCGACGACTCCGATCGTGAAGAGGATCGCCGAGAGGCTGATGACGTGTTCGAGGGGAATCATGTTCGCGATGCCCCTAGTCGATCTTCCGCTTCGCGAGGATCAGCGCGCCCACGATCGCGGCCGTGAGCAGGAGCGACGCCATCTCGACGAGCAGGACGTAGTCGGTGTAGAGCGCGAGGCCCACCTCGCGATAGCCGCCGTAGCCAGGGGGTAGGTCGGGGAAGGGCGGGAAGGCGCCGAGCCCGCGCAGGAACTCGGCGAGCGCGAACACGCCGAGCAGCGCGCCGGCGAGCTTGAGCAGGCGCTGCTGTCCGGGCGGGAAGTCGTCGGTGCGCAGGTTGAGCAGCATCACGACGAACAGGAAGAGCACGACGATCGCGCCGCCGTAGACCATGATCTGGATCGCTGCGACGAGGTGCGCCTCGAGCAGCACGTAGATGACCGCGAGCGACACCATCGTGACGACGAGCCACAGCGCCGACGCCACCGTATTGCGAACGCTGCCCACCATGGCGAGCGCGCTGCCCACTGCGAGCAGGGCGAAGAGGTAGAACAGGAAGAGCGGGACGGTCACGCCGACGCCCCCTTCACCAGCAGGATCACGAAGCCAGTGACGAAGATGTTCGCGATCGACAGCGGCAGGATGATCTTCCAGCAGAGGTCCATCAGCTGGTCATAGCGGAAGACCGGCAGGCTCCAGCGCAGCAGCATCTGCACCCAGATCATCACCACCACCTTGAGCATGAACGTGGCGAAGTGGAGCAGGATGCAGAGCCCGGTGGCGAAGCCCTCGCTCATCACCGGCGCGATCGCCCCGATGATCGTCTCCGTAGAGAGGTAGGGGATCGACCAGCCGCCGAGGAAGAGCGTCGTCATCAGGCCCGCGATCACCACGACCTCGATGAACTCGGACATGAAGAAGAGGCCGAAGCGCATGCCCGAGTATTCGAGGAAGTATCCGGCGATCAGCTCGCTCTCGGCTTCCGGCAGCGAGAAGGGCGGCCGCTTGTTCTCCGCCATGATCGTGGTGAGGAACATGATGAAGGCGAGCGGCTGGTAGAAGATCCCCCACGCGGGCAGGCGCAACCAATCGGTGAACGGGATCGTGAAGCCGAAGAAGACGTCGGTGAAGCCGAGCAGGCGGAACGTGGTGTCCTGGGCGAGGACCATGTTCTGGAGCTGGAGCGTCTCGAACACCATGAAGATGCCGACGACCGACAGGCCCATCGTCACTTCGTAGGAGATCATCTGCGCCGACGCGCGCAAGGCACCCAGCAGCGACCAGTTGTTGTTGCTGGCCCAGCCCGCCATCACGACGCCGTAGGTGGCGAGCGAGCCGATCGCGAAGATGTAGAGCAGGCCCCAGTCGGGGTTGCTCGCCACCAGCGAGAGCGTGTGGTCGCCGAACTGGTAGACGCCGCCGTAGGGAATCACGGCGAACGCGACGACGGCGGGCAACGCCGCGATCAGTGGCGCGATCAGGTGCATCACGCGGTTGGCGCCCGCCGGCACGACGTCTTCCTTCGACATCAGCTTGAAGACGTCGGCGAGCGGGTGCAGCAGGCCGAGGACGGTGATGCCGTTGATGTCGGCGCGGTTGGCGCCGATGCGGTCCTGCATCACCGCGCTCTGCTTCCGCTCGATCCAGGTGATCACCGGCGCGATCGCTGCGACGATCACGAGCAGGATGAAGAGCGACTTGATGATGACTTCGATGAGCACTAGGCCCCCGCCTTCGAGAGCGGCGCGCCGCCGTCGCCGACCGCATCGAACGATGCGTTCGCGAACGCGGGCACCGCTTCGGACAGCGCCTTCGACACCGCGAGCGGATCGAAGCCCCCGTCGAAGCCGGGCAGGCCCAGCGCCGCGCCGATCGCGGCGATCACCTCGCCCTCGCTGCGCGCGTCGGCGATCGGCTCGATGGCCGGCTGCACGCGCTGCACGTGGCCCGCGTGGTTGGTGAGCGTGCCCCACTTCTCCGCCGCGACGCGCGTGGCGAAGAGAACGTCGGCGGTGCGCTGGAGGTCGGAAGCGTGGGTGTCGAGGCCGATCACCGTGTCGATGTTGCCGAGCGCGCTGGCGTCGCCGAGATATCCCTCGCCGAGCAGGTCGCTGCCCATCACGATCAGGCCGTCGACGCCGCCGCTCTGGATGCGATCGCAGAGCGACTTCGCGTCGTCGAAGCCGAGCGCGCGGGCGCCACTGGCGTTGGCGGCCTTTTCGGCCTGGATCAGCAGTTCGTCGGCGCGGCCCGTCGGCACCGCGACGGCAGAAACGCCGGCGCCGAGCGCGTCGAGGAAGCGGCGGAACACGAAGAGGTCTTCGTTGGTGGCGTGGGGCGACGCGACGCCCGCGATCACGCCGGCGCCCTTCGAATCGCGCAGCCGGGCGATGCGCTCGGCGGCGGCCGCCACCGCGTCGTCGAAGTCGCTCGCCTCCGGGATGCCGAGCTCGCCGCGCACCAGCGGGCGCTCGAGGCGGTCGGCGCTGCCGAGACGCTTGTAGGACATGCGGCCTTCGTCGCACATCCACGTCTCGTTCACCGCGTCGTTCCGGCGCGGGACGTAGCGGTAGACCTTGTTGTTCGCGACGCCGAGGTGGATGTTGCAGCCCTTGCTGCAGCCGGTGCACACGCCGGGCACGTCCTCGAGGAACCACACGCGGATCTTGAAGCGGAAGTCCTTCGTCGTGAGCGCGCCGACGGGGCAGATGTCGGCGACGTTCATCGAGTAGTCGTTGTCGAGCGGGACGTCGGGGAAGGTCTCGATCACCGAGTGGTCGCCGCGTCCCTGCACGACGAGCTCGCCCGTCTCGGGCACCTCGCGGCAGAAGCGCACGCAGCGTCGGCACAGGATGCAGCGCTCCTGGTCGAAGACGATCGTCGGGCCGAGGTCGACGTTCTTCTTGAGCGCGCGACGCGGCTCGCGCGAGCGCGATGCATCGACGCCGTATTCGTAGGCGTAGTCCTGGAGCTTGCACTCGCCGGCCTGGTCGCAGATCGGGCAGTCGAGCGGGTGATTGACGAGCAACAGCTCCATCACGCCCTCGCGCGCGTTCTTCACCCGGTCGTTCTGGGTGTGCACGATCATCCCGTCCGACACGGGCGTGTTGCAGGCGATCTGGAGCTTCGGGACGCCCTCGATCTCCACCTGACACAGGCGGCAGCTCCCGTCGATCGAGAGCTTCGGGTGCCAGCAGTAGTGCGGCACGTCGACGCCGTTCATCAGCAGGCCCGCGTCGTCGAGCGCCTGGAGCAGCGTGCGCCCCTCTTCGACCTCGATCTCGTTTCCATCGACGGTGATACGCGGCATCAGAGCTCGAAGCTTTCAGGGAAGGGGCACTTCTTCTCGCGCACGTGCGCTTCGAAGTCGTCCCGGAAGTGGCGCAGCAGGCCCTGCACGGGCCAGGCCGCGGCATCGGCGAAGGCGCAGATCGTCTGGCCCTCCATCTTGCCGGCGACGTCGAGGAGGATCTCGATGTCGTCCTCCGCGCCGGCGCCGCGCTCGATGCGGCCCACGATCTTCTCCATCCAGCCGGTGCCCTCGCGGCACTGGGTGCACTGGCCGCACGACTCGTCGCGGAAGAAGTAGGTGATGACGCAGGCGACGCGCACCATGCAGGTGGTGTCGTCCATCACCATCACGCCACCTGTGCCGAGCATCGTCTTGCGCTCGCGCAGCGACTCGTTCGCCATCGGCACGTCGAGCATGCCGGCGGGCAGGATCGGCATCGACATGCCGCCGGGGATGACGCCCTTCACCTTGCGACCGTTCGGCACGCCACCGGCGTGCTCGAAGACGATCTCGTCGAGGCGCGTGCCGAGCGGCAGCTCGTAGAGGCCGGGGCGCTCGACGTGTCCGGAGACGCCGAAGATCGTGGTGCCCGGGCTCTTCTCCGTGCCGAAGCCGCGAAACCACTCGACGCCCTTGTTCACGATGTGCGGGACGTGCGAGAAGGTCTCGACGTTGTTCACCGTCGTCGGCATGCCGAAGGCGCCGTACTGCGCGGGGAAGGGCGGCTTCTTGCGCGGCTGGCCCTTCTTTCCCTCGAGCGATTCGAGCAGGCCGGTCTCTTCGCCGCAGATGTAGGCGCCGGCGCCGCGCTGCATCACGACGTCGTGGGCGAAGCCCGAGCCCATCACGTTGTCGCCGAGGTAGCCCTTGGCGTAGGCCTCGTCGATCGCCTTCTGGAGGATCACCGCGGGCTGCGCGTACTCGCCGCGGATGTAGACGAAGGTCTTCGCCGCGCCCGTCGCCCAGGCCGCGATCAGGATGCCTTCGAGCATCTGGTGCGCGCCGCGTTCGATCAGGATGCGGTCCTTGAAGGAGCCGGGCTCGGACTCGTCGGCGTTGCAGACGAGGTACTTCGGCTTGTCGGTGTCGGTCGGCATGAACGACCACTTCATGCCGGTCGAGAAGCCCGCGCCGCCGCGCCCCTGGAGGCCCGAGTCCTTGAGCATTTCGATCACGTCGGCGGGCGCCATCTGCGTGATCGCCTTGCGCACGGCCTGGTAGCCGCCCTTGCGCTCGTAGCCCTCGAGCGTGACGAAGTCGTCGTCGCCGAAGTGCTCGGAGAGATATTGCGTCGTGTAGGGAACGGTGAGCATGAGGGGGCTACTCGAGGGCGTCCACGAGGGCCTTCGCCTGCGCGGCGTCGAGGTCCTCGTGATAGGTGTCGTCGATCCGGAGCATCGGGGCGTAGGCGCAGGCGCCGAGACATTCTTCGTGGCCGAGGTGGACGCGACCATCTGCGGTGTCACCCGAGTCGTCGACGCCGAGGTGGCTCTTCAGCTCGGCGTAGAGACCGCGCGCGCCGCGCAGCGAACACGGCAGGTTGGTGCACACGTAGACGTGGTGCTTCGCCTGAGGCACGGCGAAGAACATGTTGTAGAACGAGACGACTTCGAGCACCTCGATCGGCTTGATCTCGAAGATCTCGGCGAGGCCGCGCGCCGTCTCGACGCTTATGTGTCCCAGCTCGCCCTGCACGATGTGCAGCGCAGGCAACAGCGCGCCGCGCTTGCGCGGGTACTTGGCGATCTCGGCATCGATGCGGGCCCGGGCGTCCGCGGAGATCACCATTCGAGCCCACCCTTCATGTACTCGTAGAGCAGGCCGATCGCGAGCGGGATCGTGAAGATGAACATCGCGCCGTAGCCGTACCAGCCCAGCTCGGTGAACACGGCGCCCCACGGATAGAAGTAGATCGCCTCGACGTCGAAGACGACGAACAGGATGGCGACCATGTAGAACTTCACCGCATAGCGCTGCTTCGGCTGCTGGATCTGACGCTCGCCGCACTCGAAGGGCTCCTGCTTCTCGGCGA
>JAHEJV010000014.1 GCA_024638705.1 Deltaproteobacteria bacterium
CCGTGACGACACCCTTCTTCGTGATGCGCGCGATCGGCTCGGTCACCAGCTCGAGATTGTCGCGGTTGAAGGCGGGATAGAACTCGTTCGAGAGGAGAGGGCGCTTGCAGCCGAAGGGGTGGTCGGGCATCAGCTTCGCTCGCACTTCCGGATCCTCGACGACCGCCATCGACTCCACCACCGATTGCTCCGTCTCGGCGAGCGCGGCGGGGTCGGAGAAGGTCATGCCCTCGTCGACCCCCTGGAAGACCTCGTCGCGCGCGGCGAGGGCGAGGTTCGGGTCCTGCTGGAAGGCGGCGAGGATCTCCTCGCTGAAGGCCTCGTCCTCCTTCGGCATCACCCAGTTGGCGGTGCGTTGGTGGAGGTAGACCTGGCCGGCGGTCTTCGCGATCTCCGGAACGAACTGCACCGCGCTCGCGGCGCTGCCGATGACGGCGACGCGCTCGCCCGCGAGGTCGTGGTCCCAGTTCCACTGCGCCGAGTGGAAGGACGTGCCCTCGAACGAGTCGAGGCCCTCGATGTCGGGCCAGGCGAGGTCGTTGAACATGCCGATCGCGCTGACGACGACGTCCGCCTCGACGGTGTCGCCCGACTCGAGCCAGAGCGTCCAGCGCGACGCCTCTTCGTTCCACACCGCGCGCGTGACGCCCGATCCGAAGCGGCAATGCGGCAGCACGCCGTACTTCTCGGCGCAGTGCTCCATGTATTCGAGGATCTCGGGCTGCGGCGCGTAGGGCCGCGACCAGTCGCGCTTGATCTCGAAGGAGAACGAGTAGAGGAAGGAAGGGATGTCGCAGGCGCAGCCGGGATAGCGGTTGCGATACCAGGTGCCGCCGACGCCCGACTCCTTCTCGAGCAGGACGAAGTCGTCGAAGCCGGCTTCGCGCAGCTGGATCGCCATGCACAGGCCGCCGGGGCCGGCCCCGATGATCGCGACCTTCGGTTGCCCGTCCACGCGAGCCGCGCGCGCGGCGCGGCCGTCCTGCTGTGCGCCCATCTCGGCACCTCCGTGGCCGAGATACTGATGGATGATTGACATCTTTGTCAAATTGGATTGAAAAAATGCGGGGCGCGTCATAGGCTGGGCCGATGGGCGCTGCACCGTCGGCCAGAGCCACGCGGAACGACCCGGCGCGCGCGTGGTCGCGCTATCGCGAGAACCTCGCCCGCCACCTGATCGGAATCTCGCGCGACCTCGAGTCCACCGTGATGCGCTCGCTCGGCGAGGACGGCGGCTTCACCGGGCTGCGTCCGAGCTTCGCGCCGATCCTCTCGCTCGTCTGGAAGGAGGGCCGCGCGCCGACGGTGCTCGCCGCCGAGCTCGCCGTCAGCAGCCAGGCCTGCGGGCAGCTGATCGACCAGTGCGAGCGGGCCGGGTATCTCGCGCGCAAGCCCAACCCCGACGACGGCCGCTCGAAGCTCGTCACCCTGACGGCGCGCGGCGAGGCGCTCGTCACCGAGGGCGTGCGCCTCATCCTCGAGCGCGAGGCGGAGTACGCGCGCCTCGTCGGCGCGGCCGCCTACCGTCGCTTCATCGCCTCGCTCGCGACGCTCTACACGGGCCTCGGCATCCCCACCCACAGCGACGCGGAGCTCACCGCGCGGGCCGGCCGCTCGATCGGCGTCCTGCCGCTGATCGCGGTGCGCGTGCAGCGCGATCTGATGGAGGCGACGATCGCGCGCGGTCACGACGGGCTCAAGATGTCCCACGCGCAGGTGCTGCCCCACATCGGTGTCGACGGCGTGCGCATCCACGAGCTGGCGAAGCTGCACGACGTCACGCGCCAGGCGATCTCGGCGACGGCGCGCGATCTCGAATCGCTCGGTTACGTCAGCCGCGAGCCCGACCCGCGCGACAGGCGCGGCGTGGTGCTGCGGCTCACACCGCGCGGCGCGCGGTTGATCCGCGACTCCCTCGGAGCGCTCGATGCGCTTGTCCACTCGTTCCGCGAGGTGCTGGGAAAACGCCGACTCGAACACCTCGAGGCGGTGGCGGGCGAGCTCCACCGCGCGATCGTTCCCGCCGAGGGCCCGGGCGACGCGATCCTCGCCGCCAGCGGGCGCGAACGCAGCGCCGAGATCGATCGCCTCGCCGCGCGTCTGCGCCGCCAGCTCGGCAGCCGCGACGCAGCCAAGCTCGCCGCGCAGCTCGTCTCCGAAGCCGACGGGAAGGCCTCATGACCTACGACTGGAAGGCGGCGCTCGTCTTCGTCGGCGCGCTCGTCGCGATCACGCTCGTCGCCCGCTTCCTCGCCTTCCGCATACCAGCGCTGCAACGCATGCGCGAGCTGAACCACGAGGCCGACGAGAAGAAGCTCTCGCGCAAACGCTTCCGCGAGGCCGTGCGCTCGAACCGCCGCGTCGGCGGGATCGTGAATCTGCTCTTCTACGTCCTCGTACTGCCCTGGAGCGTGAGTCTCGATCCGCGCCCCTTCTGGCGGCACGCCGTCGATGTCGTCCTGGTGCTGATGGTCTTCGACTTCTTCTACTACCTGACGCACCGCTTCCTCTTCCACGGAAAGCCCCTGCGCAAGATCCACGCCCTGCACCACCAGGCGCGCACGCCCACCTACGTCGACGCGCTCTACGTGCACCCCGTCGAGACGACGATCGGCCTGCTGCTCTTCCTCGGCTCGATCCCGCTCGTCGGCGCGCTCACCGGCGCGCCGCTCCACGCGGTCTCGATGGCGTTCGCGACGCTCGTCTTCACCCAGTGGAACACGATCAACCACACCTTCGTGAACCTGCCCTACTTCCCGTTTCGCACCGTGGACAAGATCACCTCGCTGCACGCGGCGCATCACGTCGACATGAACCAGGGCAACTACGCGACGCTCACGATGCTCTACGACTGGCTCTTCGGGACGCTCGAAGCCCCGGTGAGTCGCGAAACCCCCTAGGCGCGAACCAGGAGACGAACATGGCGAGACTCGACGGCAAGGTGGCCCTCATCAGCGGCGCCGCTCGCGGCATGGGCAAGGCGGAGGCGCAGCTCTTCGCGGCCGAGGGCGCGAAGGTGGCGGTCTGCGACGTGCGCGACGACGAGGGCAAGGCGGTCGCCGAGGCGATCGGGGCGTCCGCGATCTACCAGCACCTCGACGTGACGAACGAAGACGAGTGGGCCGCGGCCGTCGCCGCGACGACCGGGGCCTTCGGCAAGCTCGACGTGCTGGTCAACAACGCCGGCATCGGCGACGGATCGCCCCTCGCCGAGATGACCCTCGAGAACTACCGCCGCGTCACCGAGGTGAACCAGACCGGTGTCTTCCTCGGGATGCGCTCGGCCGTCGCTCCGATGAAGGACGCCGGCGGCGGCTCGATCCTCAACATCTCCTCGATCGACGGCATGATCGGGATGGATCTCTGCACGGCCTACGTCGCCAGCAAGTGGGCGGTGCGCGGCATGACGAAGACGGCGGCGCGCGAGCTCGGCCCCTTCGGCATCCGCGTGAACTCGATCCATCCGGGCTTCATCCACACCCACATCGGCGCAGGCGATGAGCCCGGGTCGCTCGAGGCGGTGCGCGAGATCGTCGACGCGCACACCGAGAAGCTCGCGCCGCTCGGTCGCACCGGGAAGCCGGAGGAGATCGCGAAGCTCGCGCTCTTCCTCGCCTCGGACGAGAGCTCCTACTCGACGGGCAGCGAGTTCGTCGCCGACGGCGGGCTGATCGCCGGCTACCCGCCGCCGGGCATGGCCTGATGGATCCGGCGGGCACGGCGCCCACCTGGTACTGGCGCATCGAGCCGGGCAAGTTGCGCGAGGCGGCGGAGATCCGTCGCCGCGACCCGAACGACTTCAGCTCGGCGGTGCTCACCTTCTTCGGCTTCGGCGGTCGCGACGACGGCGCCGCGATCGCGAAGATGCGCGCGCATCCCGAAGGCCGCCGCGTGCTCGACGAGCGCATCCCGCTGCCCGAGGGCGTGCTGCGCCCCGAGCTCTACGCGTCGCTTCCGGAAGACACGTTGGGCCACCAGTACTGGAAGCACTGCCGGGAGAACGGGCTCGATCCGATGCTGATCTCCACGCAGAGCCAGGCCGTTGCGAAGCGCTACCCGGCGACGCCCGACCACGCCTTCGTCTACGATCGCTACCGCGACAGCCACGATCTCTGGCACGTCCTCACCGGCTACGGCACCGACATGGCGGGCGAGGCCGGCATCGTCGCCTGGACGTGGGCGCAGCTGCGCAACCGCGGCTACCTGCTGATATTCATGCTGAACGCGACGATGTGCAGCAAGCGCGGCCGCTTCGACGTGTGGAAGACGTGCTGGCACGGCGCGCGCCATGGTCTGCGCTCGCCCTTCCTGCTCGCCGTCGACTGGCGCCGCCACATGGAGCGCCCGATCGACGACGTGCGCCGCGACCTCGGCCTCGAGGTGGCGCGCCCCTATCCGAAGTTCGACATGCCGGACGCGCCGGGTGCGCCGCCGGCGCGAGAGGTTTCCGCGTGACCATCGTCCCCGACGTCAGCAACCCGGACGCGTTCGAGCACGGCTTCCCGCACGAGGTGTTCGCCGAGCTGCGTCGCGACGCGCCGGTGTATTGGCACGAGGGCGACTATCAGGGCGGTCCGGGCTACTGGATCGTCAGCCGCTACGAGACGATCAAAGCGATCTCGCGCCAGCCGATGCGCTTCAGCTCGGCGTCGGGGATCGCCTTCGAGGACAACGAGAACTTCGTCTCGATGATCGGGATGGACCCGCCCGACCACCGCCGCTACCGCGCGCTCGTCGCAGCGGGTTTCACCCCGCGCAAGATCGCGGAGCAGGAGGCGCACCACCGCGAGATCGTGCGCGACATCCTCGACGCCGTCGTCGAGCGCGGCGAGTGCGACTTCGTCACCGACGTGTCGGCGCCGCTGCCGCTGCGCGTGATCGCCGAGCTGCTGGGCGTGCCACAAGAGGCCTGCGACGACATCTTCGAGTGGAGCAACCGGATGATCGGGAATCAGGACCCCGAGTACGGATCCACGCTCGAGCAGGCCAGCGCCGCCGCACAGGAGATGTTCGTCTACGTGAACGGTCTCGCGGAGGACCGCCTCGCGAACCCGAAGGACGACCTGATGAGCGCGATCCTGCACGGCGAGGTCGACGGCCACCGGCTCACCGTCTTCGAGTTCGACACCTTCTTCCTGCTGCTCTCGGTCGCCGGCAACGAGACGACGCGCAACCTGATCTCCCACGGCCTCCTGCTCCTCCTCGAGCATCCCGAAGCGCTCGCAAGGCTGCGCGCGAACCCGAAGCTCATCCCCGGCGCGATCGAGGAGATGCTGCGCTTCCGCTCACCCGTCTACTCGATGCGCCGCACGGCCGCCGAGGACACCGAGCTTGAGGGGAAGAAGATCCGCCGGGGCGACAAGATCATGATGTACTACCCGAGTGCGAATCGGGACGAGAGCGTCTTCGAGAACCCCGACGTGTTCGACATCGAGCGTCGCCACAACCACCACCTCGCCTTCGGCGTCGGCGAGCACTTCTGCCTCGGCACGCACCTCGCGCGCATCGAGACGCGCGTGATGTTCGAGGAAATGCTGCGCAGGATGGACGACCTCGAAGTGACGGGCCCCGTCGACCTGCTGCGCTCGAACCTGATCGACGGCGTGAAGCGCATCCCGCTGCGCTTCACCGGGGTGGCGTAGTGGCGTCGGAGGAGTTCGTCGTCCGCCTCACGACGAACCCGGTCACCACTTGGTGGATCCGGAACGTCGCGTCGAAGATCGACCCGTGGCTGTTCAAGGCGACCGGCGGTCGCTTCTTCTCGATGGGCCCGCCGGCGATGCCGATGGTGACGCTCACCACGAAGGGCGCGCGTTCGGGGAAGCCGCGCGACGTGCATCTCGCCTGTCTCGAGGACGGCGACGATCTCCTCGTCGTGGCGAGCGCGATGGGCCAGGAGCGCCACCCGGCCTGGTCGCACAACCTCGAAGCGCATCCCGAGCTCGGCGTACAGGCGACGGGCGAGCGCTATGCGGCGCGCGCGCGGCGCCTGTCCGACGAGGAGAAGGCGGCGGTGTGGCCGCGCATCCGTGAGACGATTCCGCAGATGAAGGTGTACGAGAAGCGCACGGCGCGGAACATCCGCGTCTATCGCCTCTCGCGAAACGAAGCCAGCGAAGGGAGCAAGCCGTGACGAAGAAGTATCGCGTGGTCCAGTGGGCCACCGGCGTGGTCGGGAGCGCCGCGCTGCGCGGCATCGTGCGCCACCCGAAGCTCGAGCTCGCCGGCGTGAAGGTCTACAGCGACGACAAGGCCGGCCGCGACGCGGGCGAGATCGCCGGCATCGACGCCACCGGCGTCACCGCCACGAAGGACGTCGACGAGATCATCGCGCTCGCGCCCGACTGCATCCTCTACTGCCCGCTGCCGTGGAGCCTCGAGGAGATGTGCCGCCTGCTCGAAGCGGGCATCCACGTCATCACGCCCTGCCCCTACTGGTTTCCCTTCGTCCAGAATCCCGACGTCGCGAAGGCGCTGTCCGAGAGCTGCCAGCGGGGCGGCGTCAACTTCCACGCCTCGGGCTGCAACCCCGGTGGCATCGCCGAGCGCTTTCCGCTCACCTTCACCGGGTGGTGCAACCGGATCGACCGCATCACGATGACCGAGTGCGGCGACTGCCGCACCTACAGCTCGGAAGGCGTGATGCGCGAGCTGATGAATCTCGGCAAGACGCCCGAGGAGGCCGACCGCAACGTGTTGAAGGAGATGCTCGCGAAGAGCTGGTACGAGCCGATCGACATGATCGCCGCCGGGCTGGGTAGCGAGGTGGTCGAGTATTCCGCCCACCACGACTACATCCTCGCCAACCAGGACATCGAGACGGCGGTCGGCATCGTGAAGAAGGACACGATCGCGCTCAACCACTACCGCCACATCGGGAAGACGCGCGAGGGCACCGAGATCGTGCAGGAGCAGATCTGGTATCTCGACGACCTCGAGCAGACGCGGCTCCAGAAGAAGATGGACATCCCGCGCGCGTCGGGCTGGCGCATCAAGCTCGAGGGCGACGTCAACCTGAACGTCGACGTCGACTTCCCGCCCGAGCTCACCCAGGACGAGCGCGTCGCACAGGGGCTCTCCACCACGGGCTTCCACCTCGTGAACGCCGTGCCGCTCGTGTGCGAAGCCGAGGGTCCGGGGATGAAGACCTATCTCGACCTGCCAATGATCACGGGCTGCATGGGCGAGCACGTGGTGGCGCGCTGATCGGATGCAGCACGGATTGAGAAACCTGCGTGTCGTCGAATGCGCCACGGGCATCGCCGGCCCCTACGCCGGGAAGCTCTTCGCCGACGCCGGCGCCGACGTCGTGAAGCTCGAGCCGGAGGAGGGCGATCCGCTGCGCCGCTGGTCCGCGACCGCCGGCGACCTCGGCGACGACGATGCGCCGCTCTTTCGCTACCTGAACGCCGGCAAGCGCAGCGTCGTCGGCTCGCTCGAATCCCAGGACGCGCTGCTCGCCGGTGCCGACCTCCTGATCGAGGACGCAGCGCCCGGCGCCTTCGACCGCGAAGCCCTCTGCGCGCGTCACCCCGGCCTCGTCGCCCTCACCGTCACGCCCTACGGCCTGACCGGACCCCTCGCCGGACGCGCCGCCACCGATTTCACGCTCCAGGCCGAATGCGGATCGACCGGCGCGCGCATGCGGCCGGGCGGGGTGCCCTTCCAGGCGGGCGGACGCGTCGTCGAGTGGGCGGGCGGATGTTTCGCCGCGGTGGCCGGGCTCGCCGCGGTGCGCGGCGCGCGCGCGAGCGGCTCGGGCGAGCACATCGACTTCTCGCTGCACGCGACGGGCGGGCTCGTCACCAACGCCTATCTCGACTTGATGTGGAGCATGGTCGGACGCCCGCCGATCGAGGGCGCCTTCGCCAACGTCGAGACGCCGTCGATCCACCGAACGCGCGACGGCTATCTCGGCGTCACCGCCTACTCCGCTCAGCAGTTCTCGGACTTCCTGCTGCTGATCGGCCGCCCCGACCTGCGCGACTCGCACGAGTTCGACGAGCTGCCGCAGCGGCTGGCGCGCCTCGAGGAGTGGGAGGAGATCGTCGAGTCGCACACGCGCGAGCACACCACGGCCGAGCTCGTCGAGCTGGGCCAGGTGCTGCGCGTCCCCGTCGCGCCGGTGAACGACGGGAAGAGCGTCCTCGAACACGAGCAGCTCGTCGCGCGCGGCGCGTTCGTCGAGGATCCGTCCGGCGGCTTCCGGCGTCCGGCGGCGCCCTATCGCATCGACGGCGAGTCGCCCGGGCCGCCGCGCCCCGCGCCGGAGCTCGGCGAGCACGACGGCGACATCGAAGAGCGCACGCGCCCGGCGCCGACCGGGGCGGGACGCAAGCTCCCGCTCGAAGGCGTGCGCATCCTCGACGCGACGACGTGGTGGGCCGGTCCGATCGCCACCCAGATGCTCGCGATGCTCGGCGCCGACGTGATCCACATCGAGTCGACGAAGCGCATCGACGGCAGCCGCTCGGTGGGCGGCACGCTCAAGGCGCTGCACCCGGAGTGGTGGGAGGCGAGCTTCATCTTCCTCTCCGCGAACTCGAACAAGCGCGGCATCACGCTCGACCTCGGTCATCCGAAGGGGATGGAGGTGTTCGAGAAGCTCGTCGCCGGCGCCGACGCCCTGGTCGAGAACTTCAGCCCGCGCGTGATGGACGGCTTCGGCGTCGACGAGAAGCGCGTGCGCGAGCTCAACCCGGCGTGTCACTACGTGCGCATGCCGGCGTTCGGGCTCGACGGGCCGTGGCGCGAGCACGTGGGCTTCGCCTCGACGATGGAGCAGATGGCCGGCCTCTCGTGGCTCACCGGACACGTCGACGACCAGCCGCGCATCCAACGCGGGCCCTGCGATCCGATCGCCGGCATGCACGCCGCCTTCGCGCTGCTCGTCGCGATGTTCGAGGGCGAGGCGACCGGGCGCGGGTCGTTCGTCGAATGCGCGATGATCGAGGCCGCGCTCGCCGTCACCGCCGAGCAGGTCGCCGAGTACTCCGCCTTCGGCAATCTGATGAGCCGGTGGGGAAACCGCAGCGCGCACGCCGCGCCGCAGGGCCTCTACGGTTGTCGCGGCCACCACATCACCGACACGCCGCGCTGGCTGGCGCTCTCCGTCGCGAGCGAGGCGCAGTGGGAAGCGCTCTCCGGTTGGCTCGGGCGGCCGGCTTCCCTCGCGGAGGTCGGCTCCGACCTCGCGTCGCGACACGCGCATCACGATGCGATCGACGCGGCGATCGCCGCCTTCGTCGCCGACCGGGACCGCGAGGAGTGCATCGCCCAGCTCGAAGCGCTCGGGGTCCCGTGCGGCCGCGTCGTCGACAGCCGAAGCCTCACCGATCACCCCCAGCTGAAAGCGCGCGGCTTCATGGAGCCGCTCGATCACGCCGTCGCCGGCAGCCAGCCGACGATGGGCGCCCCGTTCCGCTACGCGAGCGTCGACCGCTGGCTCCACCGCGCCGCGCCCGTCGTCGGCGAGCACAACGACGAGATCCTGCGCGAGCTGGGCTACGACGACGCGGCGATCGCGGCGCTGCGCGAGGCGAACGTGATCGGCGAGCGACCGGAGGGCGTCTAGCCCCCGCTCCCGTCGCGGGTCGACGAACGCCGCATCGCCCGACTCGTGGCCGAGGCGGCGTTTCGGGCTCGCGGACGGGTCGCGGTCAGGTTCCCTTGGTGATGATTTCATCCACGGCGTCGCCGAAGCCGCGATCGAAGAAGCGTCGATTCCGCGCGAATGCCTCGCGTCCTCCGGGCGAACCGATGATGAACGCGATGCTCGTGACGTAGCCCTGCCAGTGGCCCTCGTCGACGATGCCCCAGCGATGCTGGAGCCAGCCGGACTCGAGACCTCGCAGGTAGCGGAACACGAGCAGGTCGAAGCGCCCGCGTTCTTCCGCATCGAGGCTCGCCGGGTCGGACATCCCACGTCGCCAGACGCTCTCGAGGCCCGGGTCCCCGAGGAGCAGATCGGTCCAACCCTCGGTCGAGTTGGCGATCCGTTGCATGCCCGCGATCTGGTTGGAGCGATTCGCTTGTCGGATCTGGAGCGCGAGATAGGCGAGGGTCATCAACGTCGCGATCGACGCGATGAACTCACCGAGATTCCCGAGTTGTTCGAGGTTCAACAGGATCTCAGTCGAAGATGATCACCTGGCGCGCGGCCTGGCCCTTGCGCATCTGGTCGAGGGCTTCGTTCACCTCGGTGAGCGGGATCCGCGAAGAGATCATCTCGTCGAGGAAGAGCCGGCCGTCGAGGTAGAAGTCGACGTACTTCGGCATGTCGAAGCGAAACCGGTTGCTGCCCATGAACGAGCCGGTGATCTTCTTCTCCTGGAGCACGAGGTCGGCCGGGGAGAAGTCGGCGGTCTTCTGGACGGGGACCACGCCGACGAGCACGGTCGTGCCGCCGCGCCCCGTCATGTTGACCGCCTGCTGCACGGTCGGCACGAGGCCGATGCACTCGAAGACGAACTCGGCGCCGCCGCCGGTCAGCTCCTGCACCGCGGCCACCGGATCGCCGTCGCTGGCGTCGACGCAATCGGTCGCGCCGAGCTTGCGCGCGATGTCGAACTTCCAGGGCTGGGCGTCGACGGCGATGATCTTGCCGGCGCCGGTGATGCGCGCGCCTTGGAGCGCGGCGAGGCCGACGCCGCCGCAGCCGATGATGACGACCGAGTCGCCGGCCTTGATGTCGACGGTGTTGAGTGCGGCGCCGAGGCCCGTCGTGACGCCGCAGCCGATCAGGCTGGCGCGGTCGAGGGGCATGTCGTCGCGGATCTTCACCAGCGCCCGCTCGGGGCAGAGCATCTTCTCTGCGAAGGAGGCGAGGTTCGCGAACTGCCCCATCGGGTCGTCGCCGGTCTTGAGGCGCGGCGTGCCGTCGAGCCGGGGCAGGAACTGGGACATGCAGAGATAGGGGCGGCCGTGCAGGCAGAACTTGCACGTGCCGCAGAAGGCGGAAAGACAACCGATCACGTGATCGCCGGGGGCGAAGTCGGTGACGCCTTCGCCCACCGCTTCCACGATGCCCGAGGGCTCGTGCCCGAGCACACAGGGCGGCGGCACCGGCAGTCCACCCTCCACCACGTGGAGATCGCTGTGGCAGATGCCCGACGCGGCGGTCTTCACCAGGACTTCACCCGGGTTGGGATCGTCGATGGCGATGTCTTCGATGCTGAGAGGCTCGTTGTACGCGCGCATCACGGCGGCTTTCATGTGGATCTCCTGGTGGGATTGAAAAGAGGATGAAATCGATCGGGAATCAGGCGCCCGCGTTCCACGGGCGGTCCGGCGCTTCTACGCCGTAGAGGTCGGCGGCGTTCTGGAAGAGCACCTTCTTCTGCACATCTTCGGGCAAAGCGCCGAACGCCGCATCGATCTTTTCGCGCACCTCGTCGCCGTAGAGGCAGATCGGGTGCGGGTAGTCGGTCTCGAAGAGGACGCGGTCGATGCCGATGTCGTCGAGGAAGCGGTTGCTCGCGAAGGTCTCGAAGAAGGTGCACGCCCACACCTGCTCGCGCAGGTACTCGCTCGGGTGGCGCGCGAACTCGGGGCGCTCGGTGCGGACGTTCGCGTAGTCGTAGCCGTGGTCGAGGGCTTCCTTCACGAACGGGAGCCAGCCGATGCCGCTCTCGACCGACACGAGCTTGAGCTTCGGGTGACGCGGCAGGACGCCGGACATCGCGATGTCCATCAGCTGGATCGCGTTCGCCATCAGGATCGACATCGACCCCGACACCGTCGAAGGGCCGATGCCGTGCGCGGCGAAGCGTCCGGGTGCCATCATCTGGTCCTGGAAGTCGCCGCTTCCGATGTGGAGGCTGATCGGGAGGTCGACGTCCTGCGCGGCCTCCCAGATCGGGTTCCAGTGCGCGTCGCCGATGAACGGCATGTCGTAGTCCTGCGGCGCGCTGGTGAAGAGGATGGCCTTGTGACCGAGGTCCTTGCAGCGCGCGATCTCCTTCACGGCGGCTTCGACGTCCCAGAAGGGCGTCGCCATCACCGGGATGAAGCGGCGCGGGTCGGGCGAGATCCACTCGATCAGCCAGTCGTTGTAGGCGCGCACGCAGGCGAGCATCAGCTCCGGGTCGTTCAAGCCGAGGAAGGTCTCGCTGCCGAAGCCGCCGATGTTCGGGTAGAGCGCCATCGCCCAGGCGCCGATCGAATCCATGTACTCGAGGCGCGCCTTCGCGTCGTAGGCGGCGGGCGGACACTCGTCGAGGTTCTTCGGGATCGACGGGAACGGATCCTTCCAGCCCGCGACGGCGGTCGCGCCGACGGGGATCGCGCGCTCGGCATTGCCGAACTTCCACATGTCGACGCCTTCGTCGGTGCGCACCATATGGGGCGCCTGGTCCTTCCACTTCTGCGGCAGACGCGAGGTCCACACGTCTCCGGGCTCGGTGATGTGGGTGTCGGCGTCGATGAACCAGTCTTTGATCTGCATGGGGTCTCCTAGGACGCGAGCTTGAAGCGCGGGATCGCGAGGTCGTCGCTCATGTCTTCCCAGACGACTTCGACGGGTTTCCCGATCTCGAGGTCGTCCGGATTCGCATCGACGATGTTCGAGATCATGCGCAGGCCGCCCGAGCCTTCGAGGGCGATCACCGCGATGATCGTCGGCAGCGGTTGGTTCGCCGCGATCGGTCGGTGCACGGTGGTGAAAGTGTAGATCTCCCCGCGGCCCGACACCTCCTGCCAGTCGGCGCCATCCGAGCGGCACTCGGAGCAGATCGGCATCGGGGGCAGGCGCGTGTGGCCGCAGGCGGTGCAGCGCTGCACCACGAGCTGATGCTTCGCGGCGTGCTCCCAGAAAGGAAGCGTGATCGCGTCGGCCGTCGGTGACGGCATCGTGTCGGGAAAGAACCGCTCGCTCACTCCTATTTCCTCCCCAGGAGAACCGCGCTCGACGGAACGCACGCGCCGCTCGTCACGAGACACACTTCCGCGCCGTCGACGGGGCTCGTGCTCTCGCCGCGCAGCGCGCGCACGCCCTCGACGACGTGGTTCAGGCCGTGGATGTACGCCTCGGAGAGGCTGCCGCCGTGGGTGTTCGTCGGCAGCTTCCCGCTGTCCCAGGCGAGTGCGCCGCTCTCGATGAAGGGCCCGCCCTCGCCGCGCTTGCAGAAGCCGTAGTCCTCGATCTGCATCAGCACGCAGCCAGTGAAGTGGTCGTAGATCTGCGCGACGTCGACGTCCTGCGGTGTCAGTCCGGCCTTCGCATAGAGGCGCTTCGCCATCGGCTCGCAGCCGCCGGTGGCGTAGTACTCGTCGGCGACGTTCGCGTTGGTGAACGGCCCGAAGGCGAAGCCCTTCGGCGTGCCCTGCACGCTCGACAGCACCTCGATCGGACGGTTCGAGAGATCGCGCGCGCGCTCCTCGGTGGTGACGACCACCGCACAGGCGCCGTCGCTCTCGAGACAGCAGTCGAAGAGCCGGTGCGGGTCGGCGATCATCGGCGCGTTCCAGTAGTCCTCCATCGTCATCGGCTTCTGCCCCATCACCGCGCGCGGGTTGCGGCTCGCGTGCTCGCGGAAGGTGACGGCGAGCGTGCCGAGCGCGTCGGGCTTCGTGCCGTAGAGGTGCATGTGGCGCCGCGTCGGCAGCGCGTAGGCGGCGGCGGCCTGGATCAGGCCGTAGGGCATCGCGAAGCCCATCCACGCCATCATCAAGCCGTTCGCCGGATTCACCGTCGGCTTCGGCACTTCCGCCACTGGCGCGTTCGCGTCCATGCCGCCGGTGCCGAAGCGGAAGAACTGTCCCTGACACAGCGAGCGGTAGACGACGACGACTTCGGCCTGGCCCGTCTCGACGGCCATCGCCGCGTTGCCGACCGCGGCGCACGGTCCGCCGCCGCCGGGCATCCACACCATGTTGGCGAAGCGCAGCTCGGGCAGACCGAGCTCGGCCGCGACGTAGATCGCCTCGTTGCGGTCTTCGGCGTAGGAGGCGAGCCCGTCGACGTCGTCCATCGAGAGGCCGGCGTCGGCGACGGCGCGCTGGATCGCCTGGAGCGCGAGGGCGTGCTCGGTGACGTCGCCGATCTGGCCCCAACGGGCGTACTGGGTCTCGCCGATTCCGACGAGGTGTGCGCGTCGACTGCTCAAGCGGCGTTCTCCTTCCAGTCCGTGATCAGGGTCTCCATCGTGACGTCGAAGACGAGATTGCCCGCCTCGTCGACGATCTCGTAGAGCTTGCCGTCGTTGCTGTGGTTGCCGAAGAAGGCGATGCCGCCGGCGTCGCCGCCGCGCTCGAGGTGCGGGAGGGCTTCGCCCGCGGAGAGCGCATAGTCGCCCGCCTTGCGGACGCGGTGCTCGCCGCGCGTGCCGTCGGGATGCACGTCCCAGAGATGCTGCTCGCCCTCGAAGACGATCACCGTCGTCGTCGCGATGTGGCGGTGCAGCGGGCAGTGGCCGCCGTCGCCCTGCCAGCGCACGACCATGTCGAGCGTGCCCGCGGCGAGGTCGTAGCCGAGGATCGTGTAGTCGTGGTGCACGAGATAGGGGAGGTCGGGCTCGCCGGTCACCTCCCGCCACTTGTGTCGCGTCGGATCGAATGCGCTCATCGCGAAACCTCCTTCATCGCCGCTGCAGCCCCTTCAGGCTGCCGTCCTCACGCCAGGCCGCCAGCGTCTCGGCGAACTCGGTCGGGCCGCCGAAGTGGAAGCCGCCCTGACGGCTCTTCGCGTCGGCCTGACCCTCGTTGTTGTAGTAGCCCGGCGTGCAGTTCTCGCCGAACTCGCTGGTCTGGCCGCCGAGCTCGATGATCTTCGCCACCCACTCCGCCTCTGCCCCGGCCGACGCTTCGAGCACGTCGATGCCTTCTTCGAGTGCTTGCTTTGCGATGTACGCGAGGTGCCGCGCCTGGAGGTCGAAGGTGTAGGGGAAGTTCACGGTGAACCCCGACTGGGCGATGCTCATCATGAAGCAGTTCGGGAAGCCGTGGATGTGCATCCCGTGCAGCGTGCGGACGCCGTCCTTCCACTTCTGCGTGAGCGTCTGCCCGTCGCGTCCGACTACCTCGTAGCCGGCGCGGTGGGCGTAGTCGGTGCTCACCTCGAAGCCGGTCGCGAAGATCAGGCAGTCGAGCGGAAATTCCCTTCCCGCAACCACGACGCCCTTCTCGGTGATCCGCTCGACGCCCTTCCCGTCGGTGTCGACGAGCGTGACGTTGCTGCGATTGAAGGTCTGGAGATACTCGTCGTGAAAGCAGGGCCGCTTGCAGAACTGGCGATACCAGGGCTTGAGCGCGTCGGCCGTCGCCGGGTCGTCCACGATCGCGTCGACGCGCGCGCGGATCTCCTCCATCTGCATGAAGTCGGCGAGCTCGACCGTCTCGGCGAGCGCCTCGGGCGACACGTCGGGCGAGCTCTGCTGCAACATCAGGTTGAGGATCTTGCGCACGATCTCCGTCCAGCCGTCCGCGACGAGGTCTTCCTCCTGGTAGCCGCCGGCGGTGAGGATCTGGAAGTTCTCGATGCGCTTCTCGTGCCAACCGGGCTCGAGGCGCTTCGCCCACTCGGGGTCGGTGGGACGGTTGTCGCGCACGCCGATCGAGGAGGGCGTGCGCTGGAAGACGTAGAGGTGCTGCGCGCTCGCGCCGAGGTGCGGCACGCACTGCACGGCCGTGGCGCCGGTGCCGATGATGCCGACCGTCTTGTCGGCGAGGCCGGTGAGGTTTCCGTGTTCGTCACCGCCGGTGTAGGCGTAGTCCCAGCGGCTGGTGTGGAACGCCTTTCCGGCGAATTCCTCGATGCCGGGGATGCCCGGGAGCTTCGCCTTCTGGAGGAAGCCGTTGGCGAGCACGACGAAGCGCGCGCGCATCACGTCGCCGCGGTCCGTCTCGACGATCCAGCGCGCGGCGTCGTCGTCCCAGCGCAGGCCCGTCACCTCCGTCTGGAGACAGGCGCCCCGGTAGAGGTCGTACTTCTCGGCGATCCGTTTGCAGTGGGCGAAGATCTCCGAGCCGCGGCTGTACTTCTCGACCGGGACGTAGCCGGTCTCTTCGAGCAGCGGCAGGTAGATGTACGACTCGATGTCGCACGCGATGCCCGGGTAGCGGTTCCAATACCAGGTGCCGCCGAAGTCGCCGCCCTTCTCGATGATGCGCAGGTCCGCTACGCCGCGCTGCCGCAGGCGCACTCCCGCGAGCAGGCCCGAGAACCCGCCGCCGAGGATTGCGACGCCCACCTCGTCGGTGAGCGGCTCGCGGGTGAAGGGCTCGGCGTAGGGGTCGTCCTCGAAATGGGCGAGGTCGCCCTCGACGGCGGTGTACTGGCCGATGCCGTCGGGCCGCAGCCGCTTGTCCCGCTCGACGCGATACTTCTCGCGCAGCGCGTCCGGGTCGAAGGGGAGGTCGTCCGCCACCTGAGCCTCGCGCGAACTAGCGCGGCACCGTCACGACGACGGTGCCCGTCGCGTGGTCGCCGAGGTCGTTCGCGGCGCGCACCGACACGGAAATCACGTTCTCGTCGCCCTCGACGCTCGTGCTCTCCACCTTTCCGGTGAAGCGCAGCACCTTGTCGGGGATCGCCGGCGCGCCGAGCCGCACCTTGACCGTGCGCACCATCGACTCCGGGCCCGCCCAGTCGGTGACATAACGCGCGACGTAGCCGTTGGTGGTGAGGATGTTCATGAACATGTGCGGGGAGCCCTTGGCGCGGGCGTAGTCCGGATCGTGGTGCACCGGCATGAAGTCGCGCGACGCGATCGCGCCCGCCACGATCACCGTCGTGGTGACGGGCAGGTCGAAGACGGGCAGCTCTTCGCCGACGGCGGCGTCCTTGATCGTCTCGGCGGCCATCACGAAGCTCCCTTCAGCTTGGAGAGGTCGATCGTGCTCGGATCGAACTTGAAGACGCGGAAGAGCTGACGCCCGACGACTTCGCCGTCGGGCGTGGTGTACGTCGTGATCCAGGTGACGAAGTAGCCCTTGCCCATGCCCGTCGTCTTCTGGTCGGAGATCGAGTCGACGGCGTTGCTCACGTGCAGGTGGTCGCCCGGACGCAGGTAGCGCACGAACTCGAGCTCCGAGTTCGTGGCGAGCGTTCCGACATAACCCTCTTCGTCGAGTGCGGTGATCGGGTTCTCGCTCTTCATCTCGCTGGGCGCGCCGCCGCGCTCGGCGATGCCCTCGATCTTCGGGCGCGGCATGCCCCAGGCCTGGAGCATCGCCGGCGGGGCGACGATGCCGCCGAAGCGCGTCTTCTCCGCGAACTCCTCGTCGAGATAGACCGGGTTCTGGTCGTTCAGCGCGTCGACCCAGTGCCGGATCATCGGCACGTTCACCGGGTCGGGCGCGGCGGACGACTCGCCCATCGGTTTGCCGACGAACTTCTCGAGCTTCTCGCGGACCGGGTCCGTTCCTTCTGCCATCGATTCGGGTTTCCTCGCTGTCGTCAGTGCGCGGTTTCGTCGCCCGCGCGACGGTAGGTCGTGGTGTACTGCATCGCCCCTTCGTAATGGGGGTTGTGCGCCGTGGCGCGCACGAACAGGAGCGTGCCGTCGGGAGAGACTTCCCAGACGACGACGCCGCGCCCCTCGTCGCCGCCGCGATTCCAGGTGCGTTCGATGCGTCCGTCGGGAAGCAGCCGATCGGTGACCTCGCTGTTCGGCGTCTGGCGGAGCCGCCCGTCGGGCTGGAGGGCGGGGCGCTCCTCCGCGTCGGCCAGGACGGCGAGCGCGTCCGTGCCGCGCGTTAGCGCGATCTCGGCCGCGGGTTGCATCCGACTCTGCATGACCGACCGCGCGAACCCGCGCGTCACGAAGCTCATCGAGGCGGTGACGCGTTCGATCTGGGCCGTGCGCGTAGCGTCGTCGCGCGCGTGCTCGGTGCGAACCCAGCGCCCCGCGAACGCGGCGAGGGAGTCGGGAAGCGCGAGCACCTCGGGCTCGGCGTGCGCCACGACGCCGACGAGCAGCGCGGCGAGCGCGCCGCTCGCGATCCGGGCGGCCCGGCGGGCCGGGCGCTGCGAGGCGAGGGGGCGAGGCATGGGGAGGATCGACGGTGCCGCGACGACCGGGGTAGGGTCTTGTCCGCCGCGGTCCCGGCTCTGGTCATTTTCGGACAGAACGGCCGGCCGCGTCTACCCGGAAGCCCCCGCATGCCGTCCGAAAGCGCAACCGGCTCGATCCACGCGATCCTGCCGCTCTTCGAGCACCTCGAGGAGCGCGGCTGCCAGGTGGACGCCGTGCTCGCCGAGGCCGGCATCCCGCCCGACGCGCTCGGCGACGCGAACCTCCGACTCCCGAAGGCGCGCTTCGACGCCCTGTGGCGCGCCGCGATCGCCTTCACCGGCGACGCTGCCATCGCCCTGCGCGTCGCGGTGCGCGTGCGCCCGAGCACGCTCGGCGTGATCGGCCACCTGGCCTCGGCGAGCGATTCCCGACGCGATGCCTTCGAGCTGGTGCGCGGCCTCACGCCGCTGTTGTGGGAGAACTTCGCGTGCGATCTCGAGAGCCAGGGCGAGACCGCATTGATCCGCTTCCCGCGAGGCGCTCGCGAACACAGCCGCTTCACCACCGAGTACGCCGTCGGCCTCACCATCGCGATGAGTCGCGCGCTCGGCGCCGCGCGCTCCGACCCGATCGAGGCGCGCTTCTCCTACCCGCCGCCCGGACACGCCGCCGAGTACGAGCGCATCCTGCGGCTCCCGGTCCGCTTCGATGCCGGCGAGGACGGCGTGCTCTTCCGCAAGGCGATCCTCGATCGCAGCAACCCGACGGCCGACGCCGCGCTGCGGACGATGCTCGAGCGTTATGCAGCCGAGCAGCTCACGCGCATCGCCGCCGGGCGTGGCTTCGCCGAGCGGACGCGCGCCGCGTTGCTCGCGATGCTCCCCCTCTCCGATGTCGGTGCGGAAGCCGTCGCCTCACGGTTCACGATGAGCAGCCGCACGCTGCGCCGCCGCTTGCGCGAGGAGGACACCAGCTTCCGCGAAATCCAGGACGACGTCCGCGCCGAGCTCGCCCGTCGCTACCTTGCCAACGACGGCATGGGCATCGAGGAAGCGGCGTACCAACTCGGCTTCTCCGATCCGAGCGCCTTCACGAAGGCCTTCCGCCGCTGGACGGGGAGAACGCCGGCGGACTTCGTGCGAAATTCCCCGTAGCCGCTTCGACCCTGCGATCGACTGTGCGACAATCGAAACCGTGACGGCTGGGAAGGTGTCGGAGCCCCGCGACCCGGCCTCGAGAGCGCCGCTGCTCCGCGCGCGCGGCCTCTCGAAGGAGTACCGGATGGGCGAGGTCGTGGTGCACGCGCTTCGCGAGGTCGACGTCGATCTGGAGACCGGTGAGCTCGTCGTGTTGCTCGGGGCGTCGGGCAGCGGGAAGTCGACGCTGCTGAACATCCTCGGCGGGCTCGACGTCGCGACGCGAGGGCATCTCTACTACGGCGACCTCGATCTCGCGGCCCTCGACGACGACGGGCTCACGGAATACCGGCGGGCGCACGTCGGCTTCGTGTTCCAGTTCTACAACCTGATCCCGAGTCTCACCGCGCGCGAGAACGTCGGGCTCGTGACCGACATCGCGTCGGATCCGATGGATCCCGAGGAGGCGCTCGCGATGGTCGGGCTCTCCGAGCGGATCGATCACTTTCCCGCGCAGCTCTCCGGCGGCGAGCAGCAGCGAGTGGCGATCGCGCGCGCCGTTGCGAAGCGCCCCGACCTCCTGCTCTGCGACGAGCCGACGGGCGCGCTCGATGCGGAGACCGGCAAGCTCGTGCTCGCGGTGCTCGACGACGTCAATCGGAACACCGAGACGACCACTGCGATCATCACCCACAACGCTGCAATCGCAGGGATGGGCGACAGCGTGGTGCGCATGAGCAGTGGTGAGATCGTCGAGCTCTCGAGGAACGCGGAGCGGGTGCGGGTCGAGGACATCCAGTGGTGAAGGGAGTGCGCCCGCTCGATCGCAAGCTCCTTCGCGAGCTCTGGCGCCTGCGGAGCCAGATGCTCTCGATCGCGCTCGTCGTCGGGAGCGGGATCATGACGGTCGTCACGTTGCGTGGCGGCTACGAGTCGCTGGTCGAAGCGCAGCAGTCTTACTACCGCGAGATGCGCTTCCCCGAGGTGTGGGCGCCGCTCAAGCGCGCGCCGGAAGCGCTGCGGCGGAAGATCGAGGCGCTGCCAGGGGTCGCCGCCGTCGAAACGCGGGTCACGTTGCTCGCGACCCTCGATCTGCCCGGGCTGGAGGCGCCCGCCCAGGGACGTTTCGTGTCGATTCCCGAGCGCGGACGGCCAGAGCTGGGCGAGATCCAGATCCTGCGCGGTCGCACGCCGGAGCCCGGCCGCAGCCGGGAGGTCGTCATCAACAAGAACTTCGCCGAGGCGCGCGGGCTCGGTCCGGGCGGCGCGCTTCGCGCGGTGATCAACGGGCGGGCGCGTGATCTCGAAGTCGTCGGCGTCGCGATCTCCCCCGAGCACAGCTACGCCGTGGCGCCAGGATCCCTCTTCCCGGACGACGAGCGCTACGGCGTGATCTGGATGAGTCGCGAGGCCCTCGGGCCGGCCTACGAGATGGACGGCGCGTTCAACGAGGCGGTGGTGACGCTCACGCCCGGAGCCGACGAGACCGCGGTCATCACGCGACTCGACCAACTGCTCGATCCCTACGGAGGGCTCGGGGCCTACCCACGCGAGGACCAGACCTCGCACCTGATCGTCGATGAGGAGATCGAGCAGGCCCGCGTGTTCGGCACGACGATCCCCGCGATCTTCCTCGGGGTCGCGGCGTTCCTGCTCCATCTGGTGCTCGGTCGGCTGATCGCCACGCAGCGTGCCGAGATCGGCGTGCTCAAGGCCTTCGGGTACCGCGATCGCGAAGTCGGGATGCACTATCTGCTGTACGCCGTCGCCGCCGTCGGGGTCGGGGCGATCCTCGGGACGGGGGTCGGCGTGCGTCTCGGGCAGGCCTACCTCGATCTCTATTCCGATCTGCTCGAGTTCCCGGTGCTCGACTTCCGGTTGAGCCTCTCCGTGCTGGGATTGGCGCTCGGCGTGAGCTTCGTCGCGGCGGCGGCCGGCGCCCTTGCCGCGGTTCGGCGTGCCGTACGGCTGCCCCCCGCCGAAGCGATGCGCGCCGAGCCGCCGGCGCGCTTCGAGCCGGGCGTGATGGAGCGCATCGGGCTGGGCGAGATGCTCTCGCCATCCGGTCGCATGATCCTGCGCAACCTCGAGCGGCGCCCCCTGCGCAGTCTGTCCTCCTCCCTGGGCGTCGCCTTCTCGGTCGCGATCCTGGTGATCGGCATGTTCCTGATGGACGGGATGCAGTTCATGATGGACCTCCAGTTCCGGGAGACCCAGCGCGAAGACCTCACCGTCGCATTCGACGAGCCCTTGTCCGAGTCGGTGTCCTTCGATCTGAGCCGTTTCGAGGGCGTCACCCGCGTGGAGACCTACCGCACCGTTCCCGCGCGTCTGCGCGCGGCCCATCGTTCGCGCGAAGTGCCCGTGCAGGGCCTGGCGTCCGACGGGCGTCTGCGGCGCATCGTGACGGCCACCGGTGACGTACATCCCCTTCCCGCCGACGGCGTCGTGCTGAGTGGGATCCTCGCGAGCCAGCTCCAGGTGGAGGTCGGCGACGTCCTGGCGATCGAGTTCCTCGAGGGCCGGCGCGCGAAGGGACGCGTGAGCGTGGCCGGGATCGTCGACGACTTCCTCGGAATGTCGGCCTACATGGATCAGGAGTCGCTGCAGAACCTCGAGGGGGGCGCCCCGGTCGTCTCCGGCGCCCACCTCCGCGTCGGACCCCAGGCGCGTCCGCGGCTCGAAGCCCGGCTCAAGAACGTGCCCGAAGTGGCGGGGGTGGCCTCGCGGGACGCGATGCTGGCGGCCTTCGAGACGCAGCTCGCGCGAGGAATGTCGATCTCCATCAGCTTCCTCCTCGCCTTCGCGAGCATCATCGCCGTCGGCGTGATCTACAACGGCGCGCGGATCTCGCTCTCCGAACGGGGACGGGAGCTCGCGAGCCTCCGGGTGATGGGTTTCCGTCGGGGCGAAGTCGCGCGCCTCCTGCTCGGCGAGCAGGCGGTCATCACGTTGCTCGCGGTACCCCTCGGCTGGGTTCTGGGATACGGATTGTCGTTCTCCCTCACCGAGTCCATCAGCAACGAGGCCTATCGGATCCCGTTCGTCGTGAGCCCCCGGACCTACGCCTGGTCGGCGCTGATCACGATCGCCATCGCCATCGCGAGCGGTTGGATCGTGCGGCGCCGCACCGATCGACTCGATTTGATCACCGTCCTCAAGACCCGTGAGTAGCGCCCGATGAACCGCACGAATCTCCTCGTCGTCCTCGCCGTCGTCTGCGGCATCGCGGTGCTGTGGTGGACGTTGCGTCCGGTGGCGGTGCGCGTGGAGGTGGGCGGCGTGGAGCGACGACTTCTCGAAGTCACCGTCGAAGAGCAGGGAAAGACGCGCGCGCGCGACCGCTACACCGTCGCGGCGCCGATCACCGGACGGCTGTTGCGCACCGCGGTGGACGAGGGCATGCACGTGGAGCGCGGCGAGATCCTCGCCACGATGGCGCCGCCGCCCGAGGATCCCCGCACCGAAGCGACGATCCGCGCGGAGCTCACTGCCGCCGAGGCGCACATGCGCGAGGCGGAGGCGGCGCTGGAAGAGGCGCGCACCGCGCACGAGCAGGCGCGACGCGAGGCGGCACGGCGCCGCGACTTGTTCGCCCAGGGCGCGATCAGCACCGAGAAGCGCGAGCAGTACGAGCGCTCCGCGAAGGCTGCGCGTGCGCGCCTGGACACCGCGCGCGCGGCGCTGCGCGCGGCGCGCGCCGATGTCGATCGGGCGAGGTCGCGCCTGCTCGGCGTCCCGGCCGATATCGACAACGGAAACGAGACGATCACGTCGGTGCGCGCGCCCGCCGCCGGGACGGTCTTCCGGGTGCACGAAGAGAGCGAGCGCGTCGTCCCCGCCGGCACGCCGCTGTTCGAGATCGGCGTGGACCGCGGGCTCGAGCTCGTCATCGACCTGCTCACCGAAGACGCCGTCTCGGTGGAGGCCGGCGATCCGATTCGCATCACCGGCTGGGGCGGAGACGTCACGCTCCAGGGGAGCGTTCGCTACGTCGAGCCGCAGGCGTTCACCGAGGTGTCGGCGCTCGGAGTCGAGGAGCAGCGCGTGAACGTGATCGGCGATCTGCTCGATCCGCCCCCCTCGCTGGGAGCCGGCTACCGCATCGAGGCCGCGATCGTCACCTGGAGCGAGGAGGGGATCCTGACCGTTCCGACGAGTGCGATCTTCCGCGGAGCGCGGGGCTGGCGGGCGTTCGTCGTCGAGGGCGGCCGCGCACGCCTGCGCGAGATCGAAGTCGGGCGTCGCGGGAAGGAGCACGTGCAGCTGTCGGGCGGTCTGGAAGAAGGCGAGCAGGTGATCGTGTTCCCCTCCGATCTGGTCGAAGACGGCGCGCGCGTCGCCGTCACCGCGTCGTCGCTCGGGCCCGGCTCCTAGCCGCGCCGAGCGGCGTCACGCGGTCTACGGCTCGATCAACACCTTCCCTGCCACCTCCGCATTGCGCGCCGTCGCGATCGCCTCCTCGAACTTCCCGAGCGGGAAGCGATGCGTGATCGCGGGCGAGAGGTCGACTTCGGAGAGCATGCGCACCATCTCGGCGTAGTCGTCGGGGTAGGCCATCGAGCCGATGATGGCGATCTCCTTCGCCATGACCGAGAGCAGATCGACGGGCTCGGGCTTGCGGTGCAGCGCGACGAGCGAGATGCGCGCGCCCTCGCGCGCCTGGGGAATGATCTCGCCTAGCACGCTCGGAGCGCCGGACGCCTCGATGTAGACGTCGGTGCCGGTCGTCGGCACGATGCCCATCCATTTCTCTTCGCCGTGCAGCTCGCGCAGCGCGCCCCACACGTCTTCGTCGCCCGCGTTCAGTGCGCGCGAAGCACCCAGCTCGGTCGCGATGTCGAGGCGACGGCGCGATAGATCGACGATCGCGACGTCGTCGAAGCCGCGCCAGCGCAGCGAAGCCAGCGCCATCAGGCCGATCGGTCCGGCGCCGAAGATCGCCACCTTCTCACCGGGCGTGGCGCGCGCCCGCTCGACGGCGTGCATGCCGACGCCGAGCGGCTCGGCCAGCGCCGCCTGGTCGAAGGGGAGGTCGTCGGGGAGGGGAAAGAGCACTTCGCCGCCCTCGACCTCGCGCACGAGCAGGCGCGGCGCGAAGGCGCCGGCGGCGCCGCCGTTGCCGATGTTGTTGCCCGCGGCGAGCGGGTTGACGACGACGCGCGCGCCGACGCGGTAGCGCTTCACCTCCGAGCCCACTTCCTCGACGACGGCGGAGAACTCGTGGCCGATCGGGGTCGGGTCGGGGCGGGGACCGGCGACGCCGCCGAGCGCGATGTAGCCGAGGTCGCTGCCGCAGATCCCGCACGCCTGCACGCGCAGCACGACGTCGCGCGGTCCCGGTTCGGGTGAGTCGACGTCGTCGAGGCGGACGTCGTTCGGTGCGTGGATGCGGAGTTGCTGCATCGCGTTTCTCCCGTCTGATAGCCTGGGCCGCTCGCTTCACGGAGGCCCCGCCACGATGAACCCCTTCGATCTCTCTGGCAAGGTGGTGCTCGTCACCGGCGCGAATTCGGGCATCGGCTTCGCGTTCGCCGACGCGATCGCCCGGGCCGGCGGCGACGTCGTGATCTGGGGGCGGCGCAAGGAGCGCAACGAGGAGGCCGCCGAGAAGCTGCGTGCGCACGGCCGGCGCGTGACGACCGACGTCGTCGACGTCGCGGACGAAGCCGCGCAGCAGGAAGGCTTCGCGCATGCCATCGAAGCGATGGGACGGCTCGACGGCGTGATCGCCAACGCCGGCTTCGTCACGATCGCGCCGATCCTCGACCTGACGCTCGAGAAGTACGACGAGCTCCAGCGCGTGGCCCAACACGGTGCCTTCGTCACCCTGCGCGAAGGCGCGCGTCACATGGTCGAGCGCGCGCAGGCCGGCGACCCCGGCGGCTCGCTGATCGCCACGGGCAGCCTCACCAACTTCGCCGCGACGCCGATGATCGCCCACTACGGGGCGGCCAAAAGTGCGGTCGCCGCGATCGTCCGCAACCTCGCCCTCGAGCTCGGACCCCACGGCGTCCGCGCCAACATGGTGTGCGCCGGCCTCACGAAGACGGAGATGGTCCCCTTCGACGACGACCACGCGCTCGGCCAGGAGGCGGTGAAGAAGATCCCGCTCGGCCGCATGGCCGAACCGTCGGAGATGGGCGGCATCGCCGTCTACCTGATGAGCGACGCCGCGAGCTACCACACCGGCGACACGATCACGGTCGACGGGGGCCGGATGATCAACGGGACATGAGTCCGCGTTGACCCCCTACTTACATTTTCCGTACTATGGAACTTTCCGCCCAAGGAGACCTCCATGCCCCACGACCTCCTGATCCGCGGCGGCTCGATCGTCGACGGCACCGGGCTGCCCGCGTTCACCGCCGACATCGCGGTCTCCGACGGTCGCATCGCGGCGATCGGCCGCGTCGACGAGCCGGCAACGCGTGTCGTCGATGCCGACGGCCTGCTCGTCACGCCCGGCTTCATCGACGTGCACACCCACTACGACGTGCAGCTCGACTGGGATCCGGTCGCGTCGCCGTCGATGCAGCACGGCGTCACGACGGTGCTCACCGGCAACTGCGGCTTCACGCTCTACCCGGCGAAGCCGCCCGACGTCGACTGGCTCGCCGGCATGCTCTCGCGCGTCGAAGGCATGTCGCGCGCGGCGATGAAGGAGGGCTTCCGCTTCACCGGCGGTGGCTTCATCGACTACTGGTCGCGCCTCGAGGGGAAGATCGCGGTGAACGTCGGCGGTTATGTCGGCCACTGCGCGGTGCGTCGGCACGTGATGGGCGACGATGCGTCCGAACGCGCCGCGAAGCCCGAAGAGATCGAGGCGATGGCCGCGCTCGTGCGCCAGGCGATGCGCGAGGGCGCCGTCGGCTTCTCGACGTCGCAGCTCGATCTCCACGTCGGCGAGGACGGCCGCGGCGTGCCGTCGAACTTCGCCGCGCCGGAAGAGATCATCGCGCTCTCCGCGGTGCTCGCCGAGTTTCCCTACGGCGTGCTCGAGATCATTCCGCGCTCGCTCAGCATCGGGTACGACGACGCCGATCGCGCGCTGCTCTGCGAGATGGCGCGCGTCTCGGGGAAGCCGATCGAGCTGGGCCTGCTCGCGCCCACGCCCGACCAGCCGATGGGCTGGCAGCGCGCGCTCGAGTTCGTCCACGAAGCGCGCGAGCAGGGCCTGCGCATGCATCCCCAGTTCGCGACGCAGCACCTCTCCCTCCATCTGCGCCTCGACGACACCTTCGTCTTCGACGAGATGCCGTCCTGGCTCGAAGCGTTGACCGGCTCCGTCGAGGAGCGCAGCGCGAAGCTGCGCGACGAGGCGATGCGCGACCGCATGCGCAAGGACCTCACGATGGAGAACCGGGCCGCACCCTTCCCGATCGAGAACCTCGAGGTGGAGGTCGTGCGCAACGAGGAGAACTCCGGTCTCGTCGGCCGCAGCGCCGCCGAGATTGCCGAGGGGCGCGAAGGCGACGCCCTCGACGCCTTCCTCGACGTGTCGCTCTCCGAAGACCTCGCGACCGCCTGGCGCGTGCGCCAGGTCCCGGAGGCGAAGGAGTTCATCGACATGGTCGTGCGCACCTCGGTGCAGGATCCGCTCGTGATGGCCGGCTCTTCCGACGGCGGCGCGCACCTCGCGAGCTTCGTCGGCGCCGACTACACGACGCTGCTGCTCACCGACTGGGTGCCCGAGACGATCTCGCTCGAGCAGGCGATCTGGCGCCTCGCCGGGATGCCCGCGGCGGTGCACGGCCTGCGCGATCGCGGCGTCCTGCGCACCGGCGCCAAGGCCGACATCACCCTCATCGACCGCGACAATCTCGAAGCCGGCGAACACACGATCGCGAACGACTTCCCCGCCGGCACCGAGCGCTACTACGTCGATGCCACGGGCTACGAGATGGTGATCGTGAACGGCGTTCCCGCCATGGAAAAGGGCAAGCCCACGGGTGCTCTGCCGGGCGAGGTGATCAAGGGCGCCTAGCAAGCGCCCGAAGGGCGCGCGCAGCGAGGCGAAGCCGAGCGAAGCTCAGAAGGATGGCCAAGCGCCCGAAGGGCGCGCGCAGCGAGGCGCAGCCGAGCGAAGTTCAGAAGGATGGCCAAGCGCCCGAAGGGCGCGCGCAACGAGGCGAAGCCGAGCGAAGGGAACACGAGCATGAAGATCGGTCTGTTCGGAATCAACATGGGGCCGCTCGGTGACGCGGACGCGATGGTGCGCGTCGCGAAGGCGGCCGACGAGGCCGGGCTGGAGTCGGTGTGGACCGGAGAGCACGTCGTGCTGCCCGATCCGCAGGAGCCGCCCTCGCCTTCGCATCCGAAGACGCCCTTCCTCGATCCCTCGGTCGCGCTCGCGCACATCGCCGCGCACACGAAGCAGATCAAGCTCGGCACCGGCATCATCATCCTCCCGCAGCGCAATCCGGTCGAGCTGGCGAAGGAGCTGGCGAGCCTCGACCAGGTGTCGGGCGGGCGGCTGCTCTTCGGGCTCGGCGCCGGCTATCTCGAGCCCGAGTTCAAGGCACTCGGCGCGAACTTCCCCGAGCGGGGCGCGGTGACCGACGAGGCGATCGACGTGCTGCGCGCGCTGTGGACGCAGGAGAATCCGACCTTCTCCGGCAAGCACTACGCCTTCGCGGGCATCGACGCGCATCCGCGCCCGGTGCAGACGCCGCATCCGCCGATCGTGATCGGGGGCATGAGCCGCCCCGCCGCGCGCCGCGCCGCGAAGCGCGGCAACGGCTGGTACGGCTTCTTCACGAATCCCGAGATCACCGAGCGCAGCCTCGAGTGGATTCGCGAAGCGATCGACGCCGGCGAGCGACCGGCGGGGCTCGGCGACCTCGAGATCAGCGTCACGCCGCCGCCGGCGCCCGTCACGCCCGACCTCGTGAAGCAGTACGCCGAGCTCGGCGTGCACCGCATCATCGCGATGACGACGGCACGCGACGTCGACGGGATGCTCGACTTCGTCGGCGAGCTGGCGGAGCTGGCGCGGCAGGTCGGATAGCCCTTGACGACGCGGACACCGCAAGCCGGCGAAGCCGGCGCGCAGCGAGCCGCAGGCGAGCGAAGTGCGCAAGACCCGCAAGCCGGCGAAGCCGGCGCGCAGCGAGCCGCAGGCGAGCGAAGTCGGGCAGTTCGCGCCGAAGCGGTGTCGCGCTGGGATCGCGTGCACGACGTCGTCGTCGTCGGTCATGGCGGCGCGGGGGCGGCCGCCGCGATCGAGGCCTCGCGCGCCGGCGCCGACACGCTCGTCCTGGAGCGCGCGTCGCGCGGCGGCGGGACGACCGCACTCTCCACCGGCGTGATGTACTTCGGCGGCGGCACGCGCATCCAGAAGGCCTGCGGCTTCGACGACTCGGTCGAGGCGATGACGGCGCACGTGCAGCAGGCTGCCGGCAGCCAGGCCGACCCGGAGAAGGTGCGCCTCTTCTGCGAGCGCAGCGTCGAACACTTCGAGTGGATCGCGTCGCTCGGGGTCGATTTCAAGGAGACCTACGTCGCCGAGAAGACGACCCACCCCTTCGAGGACGACTGCCTCTTCTACAGCGGCAACGAGGAGGTGTGGCCCTTCGTGGAGAACGCCGCTCCCGCGCCGCGCGGTCACAAGCCGGCGCGACCGGGCGAGGCCGGTGGCTACCTGATGGAGCAGATGCTACGCGCGAGTGACGAAGCGGGCGCGGCCGTGCTGAACGACTGCATGGCGCTGCGCCTGGTGCAGCGCGCGGACGGACGCGTCGTCGGCGTCGAGGCGCAGCACGAGGGTGCGACACTCCGCATCGGCGCTCGTCGCGGTGTCATCCTCTGCGCGGGCGGCTTCATCGAGAACGAGGCGATGGTCGCCGAACACGCGCCCGAGCTCGCACAGTGCAACTGGAAGGCGTCGTCCCCGGGCGACGACGGACGCGGCATCCAGATGGGCGCCGGTGCCGGCGCGAACGCGACGAACCTTCACGAAGGCCTGGTGCTCAACGCCTGGTACCCGCCCGCGAGCCATCAGAAAGGCGTGCTCGTCGACGCCCAGGGCCAGCGCTTCGTGAACGAGGATGCCTACATCGGCCGCACCAGCGATGCGATCGTCCACCGCTGCGGTGGCCGCGCCTGGCTCGTCGTCGACGACGCGATCTACGGCAAGACCCAGGCGATGCACCGCATCGCAGCGGTGGAGGAGACGTTCGAAGACCTCGAGCGCGCGCTCGAGATGCCGGAGGGCGAGCTCGTCCACACCCTCGAGCGCTACAACGCCGATGCCAGCAAGGGCGTCGATCCGCTCTTCCACAAGGCCCCCGCTCACCTGCGCCCGCTCTCCGAGGCGCCCTTCGCGGCGCTCGACTGCACCACCACCGGCTCGATCTTCGGCGTGTTCACGCTCGGCGGGCTCGCGATCCGCGCGAGCGCCGAGGTGCTGACGCCCGAAGGCGAGACGATCCCCGGCCTCTACGCGGCAGGCCGCAACACCGCGGGCCTGTGCCTCGAAGGCCGGGGCTACGCGAGCGGACTCTCGATCGGCGACGCGACCTTCTTCGGCCGCGTCGCGGGTCGCAACGCCGCCGCCGCGCCGCCGGCGGAGTTGGAAGGGTGAGCCCCGCAAGCGGCCGAAGGCCGCGCGCAGCGAGCCTTAGGCGAGCGAAGTCGCAAGGCGGCATCCGGATCCCGGACCAGCTCGACCCCGGAATCATCGAGCCCGGAAACGACCCGAACACCGCGCGGCGAACCACGCGACGAGCGACTTCCAGGTGAAGCTCTTCGAACCCGTCCGCATCGGTGGCATGGAGCTGAAGAACCGGCTCGTGATGTCGCCGATGACGACGGGCTATGCGGGGCTCGATCAGCTTCCGACGCAGCGCCTGATCGACTTCCTCGTCGCGCGCGCGCGCGGCGGCGTCGGCCTCGTCACCACCGAGGCCTGCGTCGTCGACCGCCCGCACCGTGAGGTGCCGCAGTCGATGCACTTCTCCACGGACGACGTCGTGGAAGCGCACCGCCCGCTCGTCGACGCCGTCCACGAGGCCGGGGCGAAGATCCAGCCCCAGATCGTGCACGCCGGTCCCGATGCGCTCTCGCCGCAGATGGAGAGGATCCCGAGCCTCGGGCCGTCGGTGATCCCGTCCTATCTGACGGGCACGCCGAGCCGCGCGCTCGAAGCCGAAGAGATGGCGGGCATCGCCGAGCAGTACGCCAGCGCCGTGCGCCGCGTCCGCGAAGCCGGCTACGACGGCATCGAGCTGCACGCCGCCCACGGCTACATGCTGATCGGCTCCTTCCTCTCGCCCTGGCGCAACAAGCGCGACGACGACTACGCCGGTCGCAGCCGCGAGGGGCGTCTGCGCTTCCTCGAGGAGGTGCTCGCCGCGATCCGCCGCGAAGTGGGCGCCGACTTCCCGATCACGCTGCGCATCTCGGGCTACGAGCGCGTTGCCGGCGGACGTCCGATCGACGACACCGCGCGCATCGCCCCGCGCCTCGTCGCCGCCGGCGTCGACGCCTTCCACGTGAGCGGCGGCGTGATCGACCGCCTCACCTCGATGATCGTCACCGGCTCGGCCTGGGGCGACGCCTACAACGTCGCCGGCGCTGCGGCGGTGAAGAACGTCGTCGACGTGCCGGTGATGGCGGTGGGCCGCATCCATCGCCCCGAGTTGGCGGAACGGATCCTCGAACGCGGCCAGGCCGACCTCGTCGTGCTGGCGCGTCCGCTGCTCGCCGACCCGGAGTTCCCGGAGAAGCTGCGCACCCACCGCACCCGCCAGATC
>JAHEJV010000191.1 GCA_024638705.1 Deltaproteobacteria bacterium
CCGTCCTGCGCAACACCTCGGTGTCGACGAATATCAAGGAGCGGCTCGACTACTCGTGCGCCGTGTTCGACGCAGACGGCGGGCTCGTGGCCAACGCGCCGCACATCCCGGTGCATCTCGGCGCGATGGCGGAGACGATCGCGGTCGCCCGCACGCGGTTTCCCGACCTCGTCGACGGCGACGTCGTCGTCACGAACGACCCCTTCGCCGGCGGCTCGCACCTTCCCGACGTCACCGTGGTCACGCCGGTGTTCGTCGGCGACGCCAAGGCGCCGGCGTTCTTCGTGGCCAGCCGCGGTCACCACGCGGACATCGGGGGCATCACGCCGGGCTCGATGCCGGCGGAATCGACGCGACTCGAGGACGAGGGCGTGCTGCTCGAGCCTTTCCGGCTGGTGCGCGATGGCCGCTTCGACGAAGCCGGACTGCGCGCGCGCCTCACCGGGGCGCGGCATCCCGCGCGGCGCCCCGACGACAACGTCGCCGAGCTGCAGGCGATGGTCGCGGCCAACCGCGCGGGCGCGCGCCTGTTGCACGCATGGGCGGAAGAGCAGGGTCTCGCACCGATCACGGTGACGATGCGCCAGCTCCAGTCCGCCGCGGCCGGGAAGGTCGCGCGCGAGATCGGCCGGCTCGAAGACGGGGATCACCTCTTCAGCGACGCGATGGACGACGGCACGCCGATCGCCGTGCGCCTCGCCGTCGCGGGCGAACGCATGACGATCGACTTCGCGGGCACGGGCGTCGCGGTCGCGGGCAATCTCAACGCGCCGCGCGCGGTCGTGCAGGCGGCGGTGATCTACGTGCTGCGCAGCCTCGTCGCGGAGGAGATTCCGCTCAACGGCGGCTGCCTCGATCCGGTCGAGGTGCGCGTGCCGGCGGGCTCGCTGCTCGACCCGCCTCCGGGCAGTGCGGTGGTCGGGGGCAACGTGGAGACGTCGCAGCGCATCGTCGACGTGCTGCTCGGCGCGCTCGGTCGTGTCGCGGCGAGCCAGGGCACGATGAACAACGTCGCCTTCGGAGGTGCGGACTGGGGCTACTACGAGACGATCGGCGGCGGCGCCGGCGCGGGCGACGGGTTCGACGGCGCATCGGGCGTGCACACCCACATGACCAACACCCGCATCACCGATCCGGAGATTCTCGAAGCACGCCACCCGGTGCGGCTGCTCACCTTCGCGCTGCGGCGCGGCTCGGGCGGGACCGGGCGCTGGCGCGGCGGGGACGGACTGGTGCGGCGCTACGCGTTCACCGCGCCGGTGTCGGCGTCGCTGCTCACCGAGCGACGCGTGCGCGCGCCCTACGGGATGGCGGGCGGCGCGCCCGGGGCGCGCGGTCGCAACTACGTCGAGCGCGCCGACGGAAGGGTCGAGACGCTGCCCGGACACACGGCGGTCGAGCTCGCCGCGGGCGACCACCTCGTCGTCGAGACGCCGGGGGGCGGCGGCTACGGGAACGCGCGTTGAACCCGCGCGCGAGGAGGCCGCGGATCGCGCGACGCGCGTCGAAGACGTCCCACGACGCTACGCTGCCGGCGATGTCGTTCCCCACCCGCCGCCTTCTCCTGATCGCGTTCGTCGCCTTCTTCGCCTCCGCGTGCGCGACCAACCCGGTCACGGGTCGTCGCGAGTTCACCCTGATGTCCGCCGAACGCGAAGCGGCGCTCGGCGCGCAGGCCGCGGAGCAGGTCGCGCAGCAGATCGGGCTCGTCGAGGATCCCGCGCTCGTCGCCTACACCGAATCCATCGGGGAGCGCCTGGCGGTGCACTCGCCGCGCAAGGACGTGACCTATCGCTTCGCCGTCGCCGACATGCCCGAGCCGAACGCCTTCGCGCTGCCCGGCGGCTACATCTACGTCTCGCGCGGCCTGCTGGCGATCACCAACAACGAGGACGAGCTCGCGAACGTGATCGGTCACGAGATCGGACACGTCGCCGCGCGCCACTCGGCCCAGCGCGAGACCCAGAGCCTCGGCGTCGGGTTGCTCTCGGTGATCGGCGCGGTGGTGGCGGGCGTGACCGTCGGCGGCGAAGCGGCGGAGGCCGTGGCGCAGGTCGGTCAGGTCGCGGGCGCGGGCTTGATCGCGTCCTACGGGCGCAACCAGGAGCGCGAATCGGACAAGGTCGGCCAGGACCTCGCGATCGCCGCCGGGTGGGATCCGCACGGGATGGCGACGTTCATGGACACGCTCGGCGAGTATGGCGAGCTGATGTCCGGCGGGCCGCGCCGGCCCACGTTCCTCGATTCCCATCCCATGACCGACGAGCGCGTCGCCAACGCGATCGCCTACGCCGACCGGCTCGGGCGTGCGCCGAAGCCGCCGACCGAGAGCGAGCGCGCGGCGTTTCTCGCGCGCTTCGACGGGCTCCTCGTCGGCGCCGACCCGGGACAGGGCGTGTTCCGCGACGCGCTCTTCCTGCATCCCGGCTTCGCGATCGCGATGCGCTTCCCGCAGGGATGGAAGACGATCAACACGCCGGCGGCGGTCGCCGCCCAGACGCCGATGGGCAACGCGATGGTGCTGCTCGAAGGGCAGGGCGCGACGGGCGATCCGGCCGAGGCGGCGCGCGCATTCGCCCAGGCGAACGGCGTCACCTTGCAGGGTGGCGAGGCCGGCACGCTCGGCGGCTGGCCCGCCTACCGCGCGCGCGCCGCCGCGCGCACGCAGCAGGGCGACCTCGGCCTCGACCTCACCTGGGTGGCGCACCCCGACCTCATGCTCCGCGTCATGGGCCTGACCTCCACCGCGAAGTTCGACGCCTACGCGGCGACCTTCGACGAGTCGGCCGAGAGCCTGCGCAAGCTGACCGGCTCGGAGCGCAACAGCATCCACGAGCTCCGGCTGCGCGTCGTCCGGTCGCGCAGCGGCGAGACCCTCGCCGCGCTCTCGCGTCGGACGGGAAACGCGTGGAGCCTCGAGGAGACCGCCGTCGCCAACCAGCGCGACGCGAACGCCCGCCTGCCCTCCGGCGCGGCGGTGAAGATCGCCGTCGAAGTGCCGTACCGGGGCGACGGCTCGTAGCGCACGCCGACGAATCGCGGCGCCGTCGGAGCTCTCGGCGCCTTCGGGCCTTGCCGCGAGCCGCGCGCATCTCTAAGGTCCGTCCGGGCGCGTAGCTCAGCTGGCAGAGCAAGGGACTCTTAATCCCTAGGTCCGGGGTTCGAGCCCCCGCGCGCTCACCAATCTCGCATCGGGATTCCGGAAGCCTTTTCTCGCGAGAATGCAAGAGGCAGTCACCGGCGATGCCCGTGACGGGAAGCCGTCCCCTTCCCGGTTTTCTTCACACCGTGCCATGATTGGAGCGCGCGGCCGTCGGTGACCTGCATGCGCGTGCCGAGACGTTCCGCCGCATGCAACGATCCGAAACCGCGAGGGCGCGACGCCGGGCAGGGAGCGACCGTCGCCTCCAGACCGAGCCCTGAAATCGCCCCGGTGCCGACGAGGCCTGGGTCTCGAACGCACTCTCGCAGCATCGCCTTTTCTCTCGAGGGGCCGTGCGGAACGCCCGGTGTGTCCGAGGCTGCGAGCGTGCCGAGACGGTGCGGAACGCCGGCCGACGAGGAGCGATAGGGAGGAACGCCATGCACAGCACGGATCCGCACCGGTGGCAGCACGGCCACGACTTCCTGCCCGAAGGCCAGGAGCGAAACGAGCGGCAGACGCGGCTCGTGATCGCACTTACGGCCGTGATGATGGTGGCCGAGATCGTGGCGGGAAGCGTCTTCCACTCGATGGCGCTGCTGGCGGATGGCTGGCACATGGCGAGTCATGCCTCTGCGCTCAGCATCACCGCGTTCACGTACTGGTTCGCCAGGCGCCATCGCCACGACGAGCGCTACTCGTTCGGGACAGGGAAGGTCGGCGTGCTCGGCGGCTTCACGAGCGCGGTCGTGCTCGCCGTGATCGCGATCCTGGTCGCCTGGGAGTCCTTCGGGCGCTTCTTCGAGCCGCTGGTGATCTCCTTCGACGAGGCGATCGCGGTGGCGACGGTCGGCCTCGCCGTGAACCTGCTGTCGGCCTGGCTGCTCCGGGACGCGCATCACCACGGCGGTTCGCGGCACGACGGCGGCCACGCGCACGACCACAACCTTCGCGCCGCCTACCTGCACGTGCTGGCCGACGCCCTGACGTCGGTTACCGCGATCGTCGCGCTCGTCACGGGAAAGCTCTTCGGCTGGGTCTGGATGGATCCGGTGATGGGAATCGTCGGCTCGGTCGTCATCGCCCGCTGGTCGGTCGGGCTGCTGCGCCAGACGTCGGCCGTTCTCCTCGACGGAGCCGCGCCCGAGGAGACTCGCGAGCGGCTTCGCCGGGCGGTGGAGGACTCCGGCGACATCGTCTCCGACCTCCACGTCTGGCAGGTGGGTCCGGGCCGGCTGGCCGCGGTTGCGAGTGTCGTCTCCGATTCGCCGAGGCCGCCCGAGCACTACAAACGCCGCCTGGCGGCGGCGTTGGATCTGGCCCACGTCACGGTGGAAGTGAACCCGTGTGATCATGGGCTGGAAGCCGGGCTGGATCGCTGAGATCAGCACAGGGATCGTCCACGACGGTCGCGCGCGGCAGTCGCTGAGTCGCACTGCCCACCGCTAGACTTCGGTCGTCATGGGTCGATCCGAAACCGCGAGGGCGCAGCGCCGGACCGAGATCGCACGGCGCATCCCGGAAAGCCCCGGAGCCGCCCCGGCACGGACGAGACCTGGGTGCTGAAGGTGCTTTCGGCGCGCCGTCGCTTCACTCGGGAAGTCCGCGAAGCCCGCCGTGTCGCAGCCCGATAGCGATCAGACGCGCATGTCGGATCAGGGTTTCCTGGCGCGCATCATCGACGTCTTCCTTCGCGGACGATTGGCGCCGCTGCTGATGGTCTTGTCCATCCTGGCGGGGCTCTACGCGCTCGCGACGACGCCGCGAGAGGAAGAGCCGCAGATCGTCGTGCCCATGGCGGACGTGCACGTCTCGGCACCCGGACTCTCCGTCGAGGAGGTGGAACGCAAGATCGCCACCCGGGTCGAGAAACTCCTGACCCAGATCGACGGCGTCGAGCATGTCTATTCCGCGTCGCTTCCGGGGCGAGCACTGATCACGGTGCGCTTCTTCGTGGGAGAAGATCGCGAGGACAGCCTCGTCAAGATCTACAACAAGCTCTACTCGAACACCGATCGGATCCCGGAATCGGTCCATTCGTGGGTGGTGAAGCCCGTCGAGATCGACGATGTCCCCATCGTGATCGCGACGCTCTGGAGCGCCCGGCCCGATGCCGCCGACGATCACGCTCTTCGTCGGATCGCCGAGGAGCTCGAGATCGAGCTTCAAGCGGTGTCAGGCACCAACCGCGTGGATGTCGTGGGGGGCCGCCCACGCGTGCTTCGCGTGGAGCTCGATCCGGACGCCCTCGCCGCGCGACAGACGTCCGTGCTCGACGTGGCCTGGGCTCTCGATGTCTCGAACGTGCGGTCCGGGGCGGGAGGTTTCGACCAGGCCGATACTTTCACCGTCGTCGATGGGGGGGACTTCATCCGTGACCGCGCCGGACTCGAACAGCTCGTCGTGAACGTCGTCGATGGGGTTCCCGTGTTCCTGCGCGATGTGGCCAACGTCGTCGATGGGCCCGCCGAGCCGGAGAGCTACACGTGGATCGCCTTCGGCCCTGCCGAGCTCGGGGGCGAACGGCCCATCGGTTCCGCCTTCTTTCCCGCGGTTCACCTCGCCGTCGCCAAGCAGAAAGGCACGAACGCGGTGGCCGTCGCGAAACGAATCGAGCGGCGCATCGAGGACCTGGCTCCGACGCTGCTTCCCAACGACGTGCAGGTCCGGATCACGCGAAATTACGGTGAGACGGCCGACGCGAAGGTGAACGAGCTGCTCGAGGCGCTGGCAGTCGCCATTCTGATCGTGATCGGCTTGATTGCCTACAGCCTCGGCTGGCGAGAGGGAATCGTCGTGGCGGTCGCCGTGCCCGTCACCTTTGCGCTCACCCTGCTGCTGAATGCCTGGGCGGGCTACACGATCAATCGGGTCACACTCTTCGCACTGATTCTCTCGTTGGGCCTGGTGGTGGACGATCCGATCGTGGATGTAGAGAACATCCATCGCCATCTGCGAAAACGCGCCGAACCCCCGCTCGAGGCGGTCCGGAATGCGGTGAACGAGGTCCGGCCTCCGATCCTGCTGGCGACGTTGGCCGTCATCATCTCGTTCCTCCCGATGGCCTTCATCAGCGGGATGATGGGACCGTACATGCGGCCGATGGCCTTGAACGTGCCGGTGGCGATGTTCATGTCGATGGTGGTGGCGTTCGTCATCACTCCGTGGCTCTCGTACAAGATGCTCCGCAAGGAGACGCCGGCCTCGCCAAACGAACCCGAAGATTCCGAGCCGTCGTCCGCGGCGCGATTCTACGCCTTGGTGCTCACTCCATTCCTGGATCGTCGTCGCGCTGCAGGGGCGCTCTTCGCAGGCGTCGCCGTTCTCTTCCTGGGTGCAGGACTCCTCGTCGCCCTGCGAGCAGTTCCGCTGAAGATGCTGCCGTTCGACAACAAGAACGAGTTCCAGGTGATCGTGAGCGCGCCCGAGGGAACACCGCTCGAGCAGACGGATGCAGCCACGAGACGCCTGGCGCAGGTGCTGCGATCGGCTCCCGAGGTGACGGACGTCGAGCTTTACACCGGCGTCGCGTCGCCGATGGATTTCAACGGACTCGTGCGCCACTACTTCCTCCGCCGTGGCCCGCACGAGGCGGAGATTCGCGTCAACCTCGTGCCGAAGCGGAATCGGAAGATGCAATCGCATGACCTGGTCCTCCGACTGCGTTCCTTGCTGGAAGAGGTGGCCCGTGGCGAGGGGATTCGAGTCGCGATCGTCGAGGTTCCGCCCGGGCCTCCTGTGCTGGCGACGCTGACGGTGGAGGTCAAAGGAGATCCCGGAGTTCCCTACGCGCGCCTTCGAAGCGCCGCGCTCCGGGTAGAAGATCGACTGATGAAGGAGCCGGGCGTGGGTGACGTCGACTCCACCGTCGAGACGGATTCAGGCCGGCTCCTGTTCGTGACGGATCAGGAGAAGGCAGCGCGCTCGGGAGTCGCCGTGCTCGACATCGCATCGACGTTGAGCGTGGCGCTTCGAGGCCTCGACGCGTCGGAGCTCCACGAGCCGAGCGAGGCGAATCCTCTTCCGATCCGGCTGAGGCTCTCCCGCGAGGCACGTTCTGGTAGGACGCCGCTTCTCGGATTGCCGGTGAAGGGCAGGCCTGGGATCACGAAGGCGCGCGAGAATGGGGGCGTCCGCGAGGCGGCGATTCCGGTGGTGAGACTCGGGGAGCTCGGCCGGTTCGAATTCGTCGAAGCGGAGAAGGCGATCTACCACAAGGATCTTCAGAGAGTGGTCTATGTCTATGCCGAGCCCGTGGGCCGAGCGCCGGCTGAGGTTGCGGCCGACGTTGCCGCAGACCTCGGACCGGGAGAAGGCGGCAGCGCCCCGCGGTCTCTCGCGAACCGAACGTATCTCTCGAGCGGGGGCGGGATCCCGTGGTCCCTGCCCGAAGGCACATCGCTTTCTTGGCTCAGTGAGGGCGAACTCGAGATCACACGAGACGTATTCCGGGATCTGGGCATCGCGTTCGTCGTCGCGCTGCTAGGAATCTACTTCCTGGTGGTCTATCAGACCCAAAGCTATGCGATGCCTCTCGTTCTCATGATCTCGATTCCGCTCACGCTGATCGGGATCATGCCGGGATTCTGGCTGCTGAACCTCCTGTTCGCAGACGAGGTCGGCGGCTTCGCGAATCCGATCTACTTCACGGCGACGGCCATGATCGGGATGATCGCTCTCGCCGGGATCGCGGTCCGAAACGCGATCCTGCTGATCGAATTCCTCCACGTCGGTCTGCGGGAAGGAATGGGCCTGCGCGATTCCACGATTCGAGCGGGTGTCGTCCGGACGCGGCCGATCCTGCTGACGGCTGGCACAGCGATGCTCGCGGCGGTGCCGATCACGCTGGATCCCATCTTCTCGGGTCTCGCGTGGTCGTTGATCTTTGGCCTCTTCGTTTCCACGGCGTTCACATTGGTCGTGGTGCCGGTGGCCTATTACCGCGTCTATCGGAACCGTCCTGGACACGGTCTTCCCGGATACAGCGAGGAGAGTGCTTGATGCGCGGATACTGGCGACGGATCCTGGAGGCGGGAGCCGGCATCGCGGTTCTCGTGGTCGCGGTTTCGTGGCTGTCGGGCGGCTGCGAAGAGCGCGTCGCGCCGGGCCGGGTGGAGTTGGTCCGTTCTGCGGCAAGCCTTCCCGGTGCTACGGCGACGGTCGAGGAGCGCATGGACGCGAGCACCGAGTGGGCCTCGGGCGCGGTCGCGTCGGCTCGGCACACCGCGGTCTCCTCTCGCGTGCTCGCGGGGATCCAGGAGATTCGGGTTGCTGCGGGCTCGCACGTCGAGGAAGGGGACGTGCTGATCGTCCTGGATTCGCGCGACTTGAAGGCCCGCCTCGGAGAAGCACAGGAGCGGCTGACGGACGCACGCGCGCGCCTCGAGCTCGCCGAAAGCGAATCGGCCCGGGTGAAAGCGCTCTTCGCCAGTGGCGTGGCCTCCCAGAGGCAGCTCGATCAGGCAACCTCGGAGGGACGCTCGGCGAATGCCGCGGTCAAGGCGCTCGAGCAGGCGCTCGAAGAGGCGCGTACGGCCTTTTCGTTTGGCGAGCTTCGCTCCTCCGTGCGAGGTCGGGTGGTCGACCGGTTGGCGGAGCCTGGAGACACCGCGACTCCTGGAAGCCCGCTCCTACGCATCTACGATCCCGCGCTTCTCCGCGTCGAGGTGCCCGTGCGGGAATCATTGGCGGTGCACCTGCGGATCGACCAGGAACTCCGTATCGAGATTCCGGCGTTGCGGGAGTCCTTCCTGGGGGC
>JAHEJV010000015.1 GCA_024638705.1 Deltaproteobacteria bacterium
GCGCGCCCGTGCGCTGGTCGAGCGCCTCGACCGACCCGGGCGCGAGCGCGGTCAGCTGCACGTGATCCGGTTGCGCAATGCCGACCCGGAGACGCTCGCCGAACAGCTCCTCACCCTGCGCGACGACACGCCAGCGAACGCTGCGGAAGACCCGGCCTCGCGCCGCGGCGGGCTGCGCGGCCTCGACTTCCACGTCGTCGCCGAGCCGAAGACGCGTTCGCTGCTGGTGCGCTCCGCGCCCGAGGCCTACGGCCCGGTGTTCGACACCGTGCGCCTGCTCGACGTCCAGCCGCCGTCGGTGCGCGTCGAGGTGACCGTCGCGACGGTCGGCTTCGACGACCGGCTCGAGCTCGACGTCAACGCGTTCATCCCCACGCTCACCGATCCGAAGGCGCCCGACGACCTGATCGCGTCGGTGACGACGCGTCCGGGTGGGGCCGATCCGACCGTCGCGGACGCGACGCGCCCGTTCACGGCGTCCTTCACGCGCGCGCCGCTGCTCCTGACCCTGCTCGATCCGGTCACCGGCGCTCCCTTCGTGCTTCCGATCCCGCGCGAGAGCTTCTCCGTCACCCTCGACGGCCGCACCGTGGACACGGAGATCCACGTGCGGCCGCAGATGCTCGTGGTGAGCGGCGAAGAGCACGAGATCTTCTCCGGCGACAACATTCCGGTGCCCGTCTCCTCGACTGGCGCGGCGGGCACGACGACGTCGGGTGAGGGCGAGACGGACGGCAGCGTGGTCTCCACGCCGCTCGCCCAGGTGCGCCAGAACATCGAGCGCTACGACGTCGGCACGACGCTGCGGCTCACGCCGACGGTCGGTCACGAAGGGTCGGTGTCGCTCGATCTCGTGGTGCAGGTGAGCCGCCTCGAGCCGTCCCAGGCCGGTCCGGTCGAGGAGGTGGGCCCCTCGATCCGCGAGATCGACATCGAAACGCGCGTGCGGCTGCGCCACGGCGAGCTGGCGGTGGTCGCCACCGAGACCCAGCCCGTCACCCAGCGGCTCGTCACCGGCGTGCCGTGGCTGATGGACATCCCTTTCCTCGGCGTGGCCTTCCGAGCGACGAACGAGCAGACGATGAATCGCGCGCTGCTCGTGACGGTGCAGGCGGAGATCCTACGACCGGAATCGCGCGACCTGGCGCGACGCCTCGCGGAAGAGCTCGGTCCGCTCGCCCCGAGCGAGCTCTAGCGGCCGCGAAGAGCCGCGCAGGTGCGGCCTCGGCGTCAGCCGTGCAGGCGCGGGTCGTCGGCAGCGTCGGCGATCTCGAGCGCGCGACGCGCGAGGGGCAGGGCGGCGCGCCCCATTTCGTCGAAGCCGGCGCCGGCCGTCTTCCCGAGCTGGAAGCGCTTGAAGATCCCTTCCGAGATCACGGCCAGCTTCGTCAGCGCGAGCACGCGGTAGAAGTCGATCGCCGAGACGTCGCGTCCGCTCGCCTTCGCATAACGTTCGATCAATTCACGGCGGGTGAGGAACCCGCCCTGTGCGGAGATCGACGCCGCCGCGACGCCGGCTCCCGGCTCCACCTCACCCGGTTCGAGCCAGTAGATCAGCGTGTAGCCGAGGTCGGCGAGGGGGTCGCCGAGCGTCGCCATCTCCCAGTCGAAGACCGCGATCACGCGGCCCGCATCCTCGGGGTCGAGTGCCAGGTTGCCGAGGCGGAAATCGCCGTGCACGAGGGTGGCGTCCGAGTGGGCGGGGAGGGCGCGCGCGAGGCGTCCGAGGAGCGCATCGATCTCGGGGAGCGGCGCGGTGCGGCTCGCCTCCCACTGCTTCCCCCAGCGCCGCACCTGGCGTTCGAGATAGCCCTCCGGGCGGCCGAAGTCGGAGAGGCCCGTCGCTTCGATGTCCACGCGATGGAGCGCGGCCATCGTGTCGACGAGGGCGCGGCTCGCCGCGGCGCGCTCTTCGTGGGTGGTGAGCACCCCCTCCGGAATGCGCTCGCCTAACACCATCCCGGGGCGGTACTCCATCACGTAGAAGGGATGCTCGTTCACGTCCGGGTCTTCGCAGAGCGCGATCGGACGCGGCACCGGCACGTCGGTGTCGGCGAGCGCCGAGAGCACGCGGAACTCGCGTCGCATGTCGTGCGCCGTCGGCAGGACGTGTCCCAGCGGCGGTCGGCGCAGCGCGACCACGCGATCGCCCATCGCGACGCGATAGGTGAGGTTCGAGCGTCCGCCGGCGATCAGTTCGAAGGAGAGCGGGGCGTCGCCGCCCGGAACCGCTTCGCGGAAGAAACGCGTCACGTTCTCGAGGCGGATGCCGGGGGGCGTCTCCATGGCGAGCGATGCTAGCCCGCTTCACGGCCCCAAGGGGCGGGGCGTGCCGACGGCGACACTCTCTTGACACCGGAAGGCGCCGCGGTCACCCTGCGGCGCCTTCACCCGGAGTTCTTCCACGGCTCGCGGTGTGGCCAAATCACCGAGGAGGGCCGATGCGGCTCGAGTACGGATTCGAACTCCAGAAGGTCGAGGTCCCCTGTTTCTCCGTCGAGGCGATCGAGGGCATCGGCAAGCTCTTCACTCTGGCCACGCTGGTGTTGAACGTGCTGGCCAGCAAGGATCGCATCGAGGTCGTCTTCCACGGCTTGAATCCCGACGACCCCGAGCACAAGCTCGACGCGTTCAAGGAGATCATCCGCGGCAGTCGTTATGCGCCCGAGCTCGAGTACGAGCGCGGCGCCGGCGGGCACATCACCGGCTCGTCCAGCCACTACGTCTGGGTGACGGTGAAGTCGGCGGACGCCGCCTAGCACCACGCGCGGCGGGCTTCGTGTCGGTGGCGTGCCCCGACCGCGTTAGTTCCGGTAAGCAGGCGGCAGCGTCGCCCGGCCGGGGTTCGGGACGAAGTCGACTTCCTCGAGCGCCGAGATCGCGGGGCCGTTCGCGGTGGCGACGATGCCGTTGGCGGCGTCGCCGGCCATCGTGAAGCCGGCTTCGGTCATCCGCTCGCGCAGGGCGCGAGCGTCCGCGGACGACGGAGACGATGCGGACACCGGGCGTTCCAGCGCGAGTCGCGAGCCCGATCGGCCCTCGACGAAGGCGAGCGGGGTCAGGCACGCGAGGTCGCTCGCTTCGAGGGCGTGCGCGACGCGCCAGGCCCTTCGCGCGGCGCTGCCGCGCCAGCGGTCCGAGAAGGCGCCCGCATAGAGACGCACCTCGATCGTCGCGGAGCCGTCGCTTGCCAGCGCGGCGCGGACGGCGGCTTCGTCAGCGTCGCGCGAGATGAGGCCCGTCATGCCTTCGGCCTCGAAGCGCTGGGCGCGCCGCCCCGCGCGCACGCTGCGCCGGGCGCGGCTCGCGGCGTGGATGCGCCCGCGTTCGAGGGAGGCCGCGCCGACGGCGCGGATCGCAGCGCGCGCCCGTGCGTCGAACGGGCGCGCGACGCCGAGCGTCGCGGCGCGAAGTCGCACCCGATCGGGAAGGGAGAGGACGCCTCGCAGCGAGAAGTCGAGGCGACCGAGGTCGCGGAGGCGCGCGGTCGCGCCCGCGCCGCGCCGCGCCGCCTGGAGATCGATCAGGGTGAGGGCGTCGGAAGCGACGAGCACGTTCTCGCGGTGCAGGTCGCGATGCACCCAGCCCGTTTCGTGGAGCTCGCGGACGAGCGCGCCCAGTTCGCGCAGGCGCTCGCGTCGCAGTGCGGCCGGCGCGTCGAGCGCGGCGCCGAGGGGCACCCCCTCGATCCACTCCGTCACGATCACGCGCTCGCCGGACGCGAGGCGGACGTGGGCGAGCGGCCGCGGCACGCGCAGGCCGGCGTCGTGCATGCGGACGAGCGTGCGCCACTCGCGCTCGGCGGTGGTGAGGTGGAGCCAGCGCTTCCACGCCTCCCGGAAACGGTGTCGGGTCGGCCGGAGGTAGTGCTTCGCGAAGGCGGGCTCGCCCGAGTCGAGCGTGATGCGCCCGAGCCGACGCCGGTCTTCGCGCGCGCGCAGCCAGGTGACGCCCTCGTCGCGTTCGAGCCGCGCGATCGCGTGGAGCAGCGACTCGCGCCGCCTCTCGTCTCCGGCCAGCCATTGCAGCGGCAGGGCTTCCTCCCGGAGTAGAGGCGTGGGCGCCAGGCGGTGGTTCAGTCGAGGTCGCGACGTCGGCGGGCCACGAAGGCGATCGCCGCTACCGCCCCGGCGAAGCCCGCGCCGCCGAGCCCGGCGGATTCGCTGCGCGGCAGGCAGTAGGCACCGGCCGGCGGGTCTTCGCTCGCCAGCGGCGGCCCCGGAAGCGAGTCGCCCGCCGCGACGCCCGCCAGGAAGAACGCGAGCAGCGCGGCGAAGCCGGCGGGGGCGCGTCGATGCGGAGAGCGGCGGGGTGTCCGGGAATCCATGGGTTCCTCGAAGATAGTCTGCATCGCGGATCCCGTCAGCCGCGCCCGATCCTCTCCCGTGGCACCGATCCGCGCCGATCGCGCGCCGTTCCGGGGCCCACGACCCCTGGCGAAGCCGGAATCGCTTCGTATAGTACGCCTCCTCCGCGCGCAGCAGCGCCCGGAGAGCTCCCGGACGAGCGCCGTTGCACACGGGCTGCGCGCGCAACGCGGATTCGAAAGGTGAGCCAACGATGATCGAGGCCACGAATCTCTCGAAGCGCTACGGAGACATCGTCGCCGTCGACGACGTCTCCTTCACGATCGAGCGCGGCGAGGTGGTCGGCTTCCTCGGACCCAACGGGGCCGGCAAGACGACCACGATGCGCATGCTGACCGGGTTCCTGCCGCCGACCGAGGGGTCGGCGCGGATCCACGGCCACGACATCTTCGACGAACCGCTCGAGGCGCGACGCGCGGTCGGCTATCTGCCGGAAACGCCGCCGCTCTACCCGGAGATGACGGTCACGTCCTACGTCGACTACGTCGCGCGGATCAAGGACGTCCCGCGCCGCGAGCGCAAGGCGCGCGTGGACCGCGCGCTCGAGCGCTGCGGCCTGGCGCAGGTGGCGAGGCGCGTCATCGGCACGCTGTCGAAGGGCTACCGCCAGCGCGTCGGGCTGGCCCAGGCGATCGTCCACGATCCGCCGGTGCTGATCCTCGACGAGCCCACGGTCGGCCTCGATCCCATCCAGATCGGCGAGATCCGCCAGCTGATCGCCGATCTCGCCGGCGGCGACGGCGACGGCGACGCCCGCCACACGGTGATCCTCTCGACCCACATCCTGCCCGAGGTGGAGGCGATCTGTCGCCGCGTGGTGATGATCAACGAGGGACGCAAGACGGTCGACGCGCCGCTCGCCGAGCTCACGTCCGGCGGGCGCACCCTCGAAGAGCTCTTCGCCCGGCAGGCGGCGCACGACGTGGCGTCGGAAGGCGACTCCGCCCCGCCGAACGACGCCGAGGAGGGCGCGGCGTGAGACACGTCTCCACCGTCGCCTGGCGCGAGCTGCGCTCGCTCTTCGTCTCGCCCGTCGCCTACGGCGTGATGAGCCTGTTCGCCGTGCTCGCCGGGCTCTTCTTCATCCTCTACGTCTCCGCCTTCAACGAGTGGGTGATGCGCCTCCAGCAGTATCAGGAGCTGGAGCGCCTGCGCGAGACGAACCTCACCAACGATCTGATCGCGCCCTTCTACCAGATGATCGACACGGTGCTGCTGATCCTGGTGCCTGGCATCACGATGGGCCTGTTCACGCAGGAGAAGACCAACGGCACCCAGGAGCTGCTGCTCACCAGCCCGCTCACGATCTGGGACATCGTGCTCGGCAAGTTCGCCGCGGGCGCCGCGTTCGTCGGCGTGCTCGTGCTGATGGTCGGCGCGTTTCCCGGGTTGCTCTTCCTCTACGGCGACCCCGAGGTGGGGAAGACGCTCTCGGGGCACCTCGGCGTGTTGCTGGTTGGCTGGACCTACGTCGCCATTGGCACCTTCGCGTCGGCGGTGACGCGCAGCCAGGTCGTGAGCTTCCTGATCGCCTTCGTGCTGCTGCTCTTCCTGCAGCTCCTGCCGGCGATCTCCGAGCTCGGCGTGCTCGGCAATGCGGCGTCGCTGGGCGATGCGCTGCGCTGGATCTCGACCGGCGTGCACCTGCAGCCGATGTTGCAGGGCCTCGTCGACACGAAGGACCTGGTGTACTTCGCCGTCATGATCGGCTCGTTCCTGCTGCTGACCAAAGCCAGCGTCGAGTCGGTGCGCTGGCGTTAGGGGAGGGAAGCGGATGCCCGGACTGCCTGCACTGCTCGCCGCCCTCGGAATCGTGGGCATCGTCTTCGCGCTGCTCTCGTTCCTGGTGATGTTCTTCAGCGGGACGCCGCTGCAGAGCGACCTCGGTTGGGTCGGCGGCAACCTCGCGCTCGGCGTGGTGCTGCTGGTCTCCGCCGCGGTGACCAATCTCGACGCGCTGCGCGAGCGGATGACGTCGGGCGAGGCGCGTCGCGCCGGGAAGTACGGCACGAGCGCCGTGCTCTCGACCGTGCTCGGCATCGCCATCCTCGGCATGATCGGGTTCCTCGGCACCCGCTATCACCACCGCTTCGACTGGAGCGAGGCGGGCGTGCACACGCTCTCCGATCAGTCGAAGAAGGTGCTCGAGGGGCTCGAGAGCGACGTCCTGGTGACGGCGCTCGTGCCCGGCTTCGATCAGGCGCCGGTGCGCGAGCTGCTCGACCGCTACGCCTACGAGAGCGAGCGCTTCCAGGTCGAATACGCCGATCCGAACGAGCGTCCCGGTCTGCTCGACCAGCTCGGGGTCAGCGCCGAGGAGCTGCAGCAGGGCGGCGTGCTGCACATCGAGATCGGCGGCGAGTCGGTGCGGGTGGGCGAGATCGACGAGCAGCAGGTGACCGGCGCGATGGTGAAGCTCACGCGCACCGGCGAGAAGGTCGTCTACTTCGTGCAGGGGCACGGCGAGGGCGCCATCGAAGGCGAGGCCGGCGCCGGGAGCAACGGCTTCGCGCTGGCCTCCGAGGCGCTGCGCAACGAGAACTACCGCGTCGAGTCGCTCCTCCTGGCCAGCGCGCAGGAAGTGCCGGAAGACGCCGACGTCGTGGTCGTCGCCGGACCGCAGGGGTCGTTCTTCGCGGGCGAGCTCGAAACGCTCGAGCGCTATCTCGCGCGCGGCGGCGCCGTGCTCGCGCTGGTCGATCCGCGCGCCGGCGGCAACCTCACCGCGTCGCTCGCCGACTGGGGCGTCGAGCTCGGCGACGACATCGTGATCGACCGTGCGCTCGCGCTCTTCGGTCGCGCCGTCACCCCGATGGCCGGCGTCTACGACCCCGAGCACGACATCACCAGCGGCATGCGCGACCCGCGCAACGACCCGGTGATGTTCCACGAGGTGCGCAGCGCGCGCGCGGGCGGGGCGGGCTTCACGGAGATCGTCTCCACCGGCGACGCGTCCTGGGCCGAGCGCGACCTCGCGCGGCTCGACGGACAGGGCGAAGCGGCCCTCGATCCCGAAGACCTCGCGGGCCCCGTGCCGGTCATGGTCGCGGGCACGCCCGCGCTCTCCGGCGCGGCGGAGGGCGCCCTGCCGCGGCTCGTGGTCGTCGGTGATTCGCACTTCGCGTCGAACGAGTTCCTCGACGCCGGCCGCAACCGCGATCTCTTCCTGAACGCGGCGAACTGGTTGATGGGCGACGTCGAGGCGATCTCGATCCGGCCCAACACCGCGCGTCCCTCGCGCTTCCAGCTCAGCGCCGAGCAGTTCCACACGATCCGCTCGGCCAGCCTCTTCATCCTGCCCGAGGCCATCGCCGTGCTCGGCGTATTCACCTGGTGGTCGCGGCGACACCCGGCGGAGTGAGTCGATGATCGCGTCGACAGGCGGAGCGAGCCGATGATCCCGTCGACGGCCGGAGCGACCCCATGAATCCGCGGACGACCGGACTCCTGCTCGTCGCGGCGCTGGCCCTCGGCGCGTTCGTCTACTTCTACGAGATGGAGGGCGAGAGCGCGCGCCTCGAAGCGCAAGAGCGCGAGGATCGGCTCTTCGGGGGCTTCGAGGCCGAGGACGTCGATTGGATCGCGCTCACCACCAGCGATGGGGTGGACGCGCGCTTCGAGCGGGAGGGCGACGCCTGGCAGCTCGTCGCGCCGGTCGCGCATCCCGCCGACGCCGCCGTGGCTCGCATGGCCGAAGGCCTCGCCACGATCACCCACGAAGACGTCTTCGAGGATCCCCAACCCGACGCCGAGTACGGGCTCGACGACGCGAGCGCGCGGATCGTCCGCTTCGGCGTCGGCGATGTCGAGCACGAGCTGCGCATCGGGCGGGAGACCCCGGTCGGTTCGAAGCGCTACGCGAAGACCGACGCGAGAGACGCGGTGTACACCGTCGAGGGGTTCCGCCGGGCGGCCTTCGAGCGCCCGCTCACCGATCTGCGCGACAAGCAGATCCTGGCCTTCGATCAGAGCGCGGTGCGGTCGCTCGAAGCGCGTTGGCCCGAGGGACGCGTCGTGCTCGAGCGCGTCGTGGCCGACGTGGACAAGGACAAGGGCTCGGGTTCGGACTCGGAAGGGATGGACGCCGCCGCCGCTCTCGTCGCCGACACCTGGCAGATGCGCGTCCCGCTCGCAGCCGAGGGCGACACCGCGACGATCGACCGTCTGCTCGCGACCCTCGCCTTCCTGCGCGCCGACGGCTTCGTCGACGCGCAGGATGCCGCCGTCGAGGCGCTCCTCGAGCCGCCGGCGTACGCCGTCGCGCTGCGCAGCGACGAGGCCGACGCCGAAGCCACCACGCTGGTGATCGGTCGCGAGGATCCCGAGAACGGCCGTCCGGTCCGCAACGGCGCCGGGCGCACGTTCTGGATCGGCGCCGAGCGCATCGACGACTTCCCGCGCGATCCGGTCGACTACCGCGATCGCACGCTGGCGCGCCTCTCCCCATCCGAGATCGAGCAGCTCGACTTCTACTTCCAGTCCGCCGAGGGCGACCCGACCGCGATCCACGCCACCCGCGGCGACGAGGGTTGGACGTCGACACCGGAAGCGTTCGCCGAGGGGAAGCTCGCGGCGATCGCCTCCGAGCTGGGGCGCCTCGAAGCGGTCGACATTCTCGCCGAATCGATGGGCGAGGCCGAGCTCGAAGGGATCGGTCTCTCGCCGCCACTCGCGATCCTGACGGCGTTCGGCGCGGCGCCCGAAGCCGAGGCGGCGGAGGGGGAGCTGCCGCCGCAGTCGCCCGTCCTGGCAGAGATCCAGTTCGGCAAGGTCACGTCCGAGGGCGTCGTCGCGCGCCGCGCGGGACGCGACACGATCTATCGCCTCGGCATCGCCGTCCTCGAGACGATCCCGATCAGTCTCGAGGCGTTCCGCAACCGTTTCCAACCGCCGCCCGAGGCAGAGGCTCCGCTGCCTCCGCCGGCCGAGGAGGGCGTCGATTGGATCGATGCAGCCGAAGAGTCGCCCTGAGTCGGTTCGCGAGAGTCGCGCGCTGGATTCCGCTCGTTTGTCTCGCCGCGTGTGCGTCCGCCGGGCCGAGCACGATGCAGCGGCTCGGGGCGTTGGCGATCGCCGAGGTCGGCGCCGACGCGCTCGTCGTGGCGATCGAAGCCGAGTCGAACGACGACGCCTGGGGCCGCGTCGTCCGCGCCCGCACCGAGGCCCCGCTCGAGGAGTCGGAGCAGCTCGCCCGCGTCTTCGACGCTCACGTCGGCGGTCCGACGCGCGTCGTGGTCGGCGGGCCGTACCCCCAACTCACCGAGCAGGTGCTGGTCGACGCCCTCTCGATGGTCGATGCGACGAGTCTCGTGCAGCTGCGCGTCGTGGTCGTCGCCCCCGAACCGATCTCGCGACGCCTGCGCGCGGCGTGCACGCGCCGCGACGTCGTGTGCACCCACGAGCCCTGGCCGGCGGACTAACGCCCGAACATCTCCAGCATCGCGTCGTGGACGTGTCCGTTGCTGGCGACCGTCTCGCGTCCGTCGCCGGTGGGCGGGCGGCCTGAGAGGTCGCTCGTGCGTCCGCCGGCTTCGTCGACGATCAGGTTCCCGGCGACGACGTCCCACGGATGGAGCTTCAGCTCCCAGAATCCGTCGACGCGACCCGCGGCGACATAACACAGGTCGAGAGCGGCGCTGCCGTCGCGACGCAGGCCGCGCGCGCGTTTCGCGAAACGGGCGAAGTGATCGAGGTTGTCCTCGTCGCTCTGATGGACGTCGTAGGCGAACCCGGTGGCGAGCAGCGCGCGGGACAGCTCGCGCTCCTCCGAGACGCGGATCGGCCGGCCGTTGCAGGTGGCGCCCTCGCCGCGAGTCGCGGCGAAGAGCTCGTCGAGGAGCGGGTCGTAGACGACGCCCACCGTCCCGGTCCCGTCGAGCTGCACGCCGATCGAGACACAGAAGCGCGGGTAGCCGTGGGCGTAGTTCACCGTCCCGTCGAGAGGGTCGATCACCCAGCGCCAGGCCGCGTCGGCGCGGTCGTCGCCGCTGCCTTCTTCGGCGAGGATGGCGTCGTCCGGACGCTCCACCGCCAGCGTGTCGACGATCAGCGCCTCACAGGCGTCGTCGACCTCGGTGACGAGGTCGATCGCCGCGGACTTCGTGCGCACGTCGAGGGTCGTCTCGTAACGGTCGCGCTGGATCGCGCCGGCCTGTCGGGCGAGGCGTTCGGCCAGCTCGCGGACGGCGGCCACATCGGTCAAACGGGTTCCTCGAGACGGAAGCAGGCGCGGGCGTTGCGCGTGGTGATCGCCGCGACCTCCTCGGTCGGGCGGTCCTGGACGGCGGCGAGCACTTCGCCCACGAGCGCGACGCGCACCGGCTCGTTGCGTCGCCCGCGGAAGCCCTCCGGTGCGAGCAGCGGAGCGTCCGTCTCGACGAGGAGGCGATCGAGGGGCAGGGCGGCGGCCACTTCGCGCAGCCCGCGGTCCTTCTTGAAGGTGAGGATGCCGGAGAACGAGACGTCGAGGCGCGTGTCGAGCGCGCGGCGCGCGAAGGCGAGGTCGCCGGTGTAGCAGTGCAGCACGCCGCTCGTGTCGCCGCGTCCTTCCGCCTTCCAGATGTCGAGGAGCTCGTCGTAGGCGTTCGGTTCGTCACCACGCACGTGGATCGAGACCGGCAGATCGCGCTCGCGCGCCCATGCGACCTGCTCGGCGAAGACGCTGCGCTGCACGTTGCGCGGCGACTTCATGTAGTGATAGTCGAGGCCGGCTTCGCCGACACCCACGACGCGCGGGTGTTCGAGCCAGCGCGCGAGGTCGGCGCGGCCGGCGTCGTCGAGCTCTTCGGCCTCGTGGGGATGGACGCCGACGGTCGCCCAGACCCGGGCGTCCTTCTCGGCGAGTGCTGTGGCGCGCGCGTTCTGCGTCACGCCGTAGCCCGATCCGATCGCGATCAATCCCTCGACGCCACCCTCGAAGGCGCGCTCGGCGACCTCGGCGCGGTCTTCGGCGAACTCGTCGGCGCCGAGATGGCAGTGGCTGTCGAACCACATCAGCGCACGCCGGCCTGCAGGGCGAGCAGCGCGCGCTCGGCCGTCATCTGGGGGTTCGCGTTGCGTTGCACGAGCGCCTGGCGGCAATCCGAGAGGGTGCGCGCGGCGTCGAGCTCGCCGCGAACGCCCCCTCCCTCCGAGACGCGTTCGGCGACGCGCCGGCGCAGCCACGCGGTGGCGAGCTCGAGCCAGGCTTCGAGCTGTGCGGCTGCCAGGGCGCGCGCGCCGCGGAACTCCTCGGCCCAGTCGAGCAGGTCGGCCACGGACGTCCGGCCGACGTTCTCGAAACGGCCGACCCAGGCGGCGGCCTCGGGCTCGGCGAGCGGATCGTGCGCTTCCGCCGGCAGCTTCACGCGCTGGCACCGCGAACGCACCGTCGCGAGCAGGCCGGCCGCGCTCGACGTGACGAGGACGAGCGCCGTCTTCGGCGGCGGCTCTTCGAGCAGGCGGAGGAGCGCGTTCTGCGACTCGACGTTCAGCCACTCGGCGTCGGCGATGATGGCGATGCGTCGCCCGCCCTCGCCGGACTGGAGACGCAGCGCCGTCTGCAACGCGCGCACCTGGCCGATGCGCACACGCGTGTCGTCCTCGCCGCGTTCGACCCAGAAGAGATCGGGGTGATCGCCGATCTGTCGGAAGAGCGGACCGCGTTTCCCGGTGCCGTCGATCGTGATCTCTTCCTTCGGACCCGAGCGACGACACCCCGCGCACTCTTCGCAGACGTGACCGCGTTCGCAGACGCTCGCGCGGGCGAAGGCGAGTGCGATCGCGCGCGTCGCGTCGCGCGAGCCCGAGAGCAGATAACCCGAGTGGAGGCGGTCGCTGGCCAGTGCGCGTTCGAGCAGGGTGGGGAGCGCCGCGGAGTCCATCGCGCGCGCAGTGTACCGGACCCTCGCGGCGCCGGTGGCGCTTCCCCCGTCGGAGTTCCGGGGTTTTCCGTCGCAGGACGTCCTCGCTCCCGACGGTGCGCCGGGCGTATACTGGCGCGATGCTCCCCCTGCGTGACGACGTCCCCGGTCGCTCGCGGCCGTTCGCCGTCGGCGCGATCCTCGCGATCAACACGATCGTCTTCGCGTGCTGCGTGTCGCAGGACGCGTCGGAAGCCGCCTCCTGGCTCGACCGCTGGGGGCTGGTGCCGCGGGTGTTCCTCGCGTCGCTCGACGGCGCAGCGCAGATCGCCTGGATCACGCCCTTCACCGCGATCTTCCTGCACGGTGGACTCCTTCACCTCGCGGGCAACGCGCTCTACCTGTGGATCTTCGGCCGGGCGATCGAGGATCTCCTCGGGTGGCAGCGCTTCCTGGTGTTCTACGTCGCCTGCGGTCTCGCTGCCGGGCTCGTGCACGTGGCGTCGGCTCCGACGTCGTTCCTGCCGACGATCGGCGCCAGTGGCGCGATCTCCGGACTGCTCGGCGCCTACGCGGTCTCCTATCCCACCGGCCGGCTGCGTCTGCTGTGGCCGCCGGTGCGGGTGCCGGCGATCGGCTTCCTCTTCCTGTGGATCGCGCTCCAGGTGATGTCGGGCGTGGCGTCCTGGGGCGATCCGAGCACCGGCGTGGCGTGGTGGGCGCACGTGGGTGGCTTCGTCGCGGGCGTGGGCCTCGCCCGCTCGATGTGGGTCCGCCGCCCTACGCGCGCGCGCCACCGGATCTGACCGGCGCTTCCCTGCCGCAAACGCTCGCCCGCGCTCCGTTCTCAAGTCGGGCCGCGACCGCGCCGATGCAGGCCATCAGGGTGACGGGAGCGACGCTCCCAGAGCAAGGAGGGACCCTGAATGGCGCGTACTCCGTTCGGCAGCAAGGGCGTGGAAGGGGACTCCGGCGTCCCGATGGCGGCTGCCTCTTCGACTTCTGGCGGGCTGTCCGCGTTCATCGACCAGGGCTCCGAGTTCGAGGGCAAGCTCTCCTTCAAGGACACGGTCCGCATCGACGGCCGCTTCACGGGCGAGATCTCGTCCGAGAACACGCTGATCGTGGGCGAGACCGGTGAGATCCACGCCACGATCCGCTCGAAGATCGTCGCCGTCAGTGGCTCGGTCAGCGGCGACATCATCGCCGGCACGAAGGTGGTGCTGCACAAGACCGCCTGCGTCCATGGGAACATCGAGACCGGCTCGCTCGTCGTCGAAGACGGCGCCGAGATCGACGGTCAGATCAAGATGGGCAAGGGCGCCGGTCTCAAGGCCGTCGACTCGAACGCGTCGAAGAGCGACGCGAAGAGCGACGCCAAGGGCGAAGCGAAGTCCTAGCCGGACGCGCGGACCCGAGGACGACGTGCGTCGTCCCCGGATCCGATCGCATCGCTCAGTCGTCGAGGCGGAAGACGGCGTCGTGCGGACGCACGCGCTGGCTCACCTGCACGCCCACTTCGTCGCCCGCGCCGGCCGCTTCGATCGTCGCGTGGTCGCGCTCGAGGCGCTCGACGCGTTGATAGAAGTCGGTCGTGTGTCCGCGCACGTGGATCGTGTCGCCGACCCGCAACGCGCCGTCGAGCGCGACGACACAGGCGCCGGCGTGCTCGTAGTAGTGCGTCACCGTGCCGATGCGGTTCGGCTCGGACGCCGCGACTGCCCCCGGCGCTAGCGGTTTCGCGGACGCGGCGCTTTCGACGGCCTCCTTCGACTTTGCGCCCCCCAGCGCGCCCGCGCCGGCGCCCACTGCGGGCGTCGTTGCGGCGGGCGCCGGAGAGCGCTCGGCACGAAAGGGCGGGCCACCTCCGCGGTGGCGGCCTTCGTGGACGCCGACTCCCGGGGCGGCGCATCCGGCGTCTTCGTGCGCGCCGTCGACTTCTTCGGCGCCGACGCGCGTCGCGGCGCAGCGGCCCTCTTCTTCGCGGCCTTCTTCTTGGTCGGCGGCGCCTTGCGCGCCGACTTCTTCGCCGTGGCCTTGCGCCGCGTGGCCGCCTTCTTGCGCGTGGAGGCCTTGCGCCGCGTCGTCTTCTTGCGGGCGGCCGCCTTGCGTCGCGTCGTCGCCTTCTTCTTGCGCGCCGTCTTCTTGCGCGCGGCGGGCTTGCGTCGCGCCGTCTTCTTTCTCCGCGCCGCCTTCTTCTTCCGCGCGGCGGTCTTCCTCTTCGCGGGCTTCTTCTTGCGCGACGCCGTCTTCTTCTTGCGTCGCGTGGCCTTCTTCTTCGCGGTCTTCTTCCGGCCGGACCTCTTCGCGGTCTTGCGCCGCGCCGCCTTCTTGCGGGCCGTCTTCTTCCGCGCAGCCTTCTTCCTGGCGGTCTTCTTGCGCCCGCTCTTCTTCCTCGCTGTCTTCTTCCTCGCTGTCTTCTTCCTCGCTGTCTTCTTCCTCGCTGTCTTCTTCCTCGCTGTCTTCTTCCTCGCGGTCTTCTTGCGCGTCGACTTCTTGCGCGGTGCCTTCTTCTTCGCGGTCTTCCTCTTTGCCGTGGTCTTCTTCCTGCGCTTCACCGCCGGCTTTCGTGCCGACGACCGCTTGCGCTGGGTCTTCTTCTTGCGGGCCGCCATATGTTTCATCCCTCCCACGCGCCGACGACGCGGCGCCGCTGTGCGTCGATTCTACGCACGGGCCGAAAGCGCGGTCAACGCAAGCCCGACCGAGGGGCCTGCTGCTAGCCTTGCGGCATGCGTGTGTTGGTGAAGCTCTTCGGCTCGATCCGCGAAGCCGTCGGCGAGAAGGAGCTTTCTGTCGAGCTGCCCGACGGGGCGTCGGCGGACGCATTGCGGCGGCGCCTGGCCGACCGTCATCCCGCCTTCGACGATTTCGGCGAGCGCATCGCGGTGTCGGTGAACTTCGAGGTGGTCCCGCTCGACACCCCGCTCGCCGACGGCGACGAGGTGGCCTTCCTCCCGCCGGTGTCCGGAGGCGGCGGCATGTGCTGGCTGTCGGATCGACCGCTCTCCGAGGAGGAGGCCGTTGCGCGCGTGAAGGGCCCCGGGATGGGCGGCATCGTGACCTTCGTCGGCGCGGTGCGCGATCACGCCCGCGGTCGTTCGATCCGACACCTCGAGTACGAGGCCTATCCGGAGATGGCGGTCCGCGAGATGGAGAAGATCTCGGCGGAGGCCGCGCGGCGCTGGCCCGGCACCCGCGTGGCGATCGGGCATCGCTCCGGCCATCTGGAGATCGGCGAGATCGCGGTCGTGATCGCGGCAGCCGCGCCGCACCGCGGCGAGGCGTTCGAGGCGTGCCGCTACGCGATCGACACGTTGAAGGAGACCGTGCCGATCTGGAAGAAGGAAGTCGCGACCGACGGCGAGTACTGGGTGGACGACCGGCCTTGAGCGCGCCGCGCGATTCCGAAGTGCCGTCGCCGGAATCGGCGAAGCACCATCACCGCCAGGAGGCGCGCCGCGCCGTCGCTTCGGTGGTGATCACCGTCAGCGACACGCGCACCGCCGAGACCGACACGGGCGGAAAGCTGCTCGCCGAGATCCTCGAAGGCGGCGGGCATCCGGTCGCGGCGCGCGAGATCGTTCGCGACGAGCCCGACGCGATCTGCGCCGCACTCGACGCCGCGCTCGCAACGGAAGGGGTGGGCGCGGTGATCCTCACCGGGGGCACCGGCGTCGCACCGCGCGACGTCACCCCCGACACCGTCGCGCCGCGGCTCGATCGCGAGATCCCGGGCTTCGGCGAGCTCTTCCGCGCGCTCTCCTACGAGGAGATCGGCTCGGCGGCGGTCCTGTCCCGGGCGCTGGCCGGCATCGCGGGAGGGCGGGTCGTGATCGTCCTGCCCGGTTCGCGGGGAGCGATCCGGCTCGGGATGGAGAAGCTCGTCCTGCCCGAGCTCGGGCACCTGGCGGCCGAGGCGGTGAAGACCCGCTGACGGGCCCCAGGCGCTTGCGCAGGGCGATCAAGCGCCGCCCCGGCCGCTCCGATGAGTCCTGGGTGTCGGCGCGTCATCTCGGCCTCGTCCTGCTCGCGTTCCTGCTCGCGCTCGCCGCGGCGGCCGAGACCTTCATCTGGGTGGACGAGCGGGGGGTGACGCACCTGACCGACGACCCGGATCGCGTCCCCGAGGCGGTGCGCTCGCAGCGCCACGATCCCGAGTCGCGGCGCTCGCTCTGGTCGGGGCCCGTGGCGCGGGCCGGAACGACGACGAAGGGCGGGGCGCTCACGATCGAGGAGGCCCGCACCCAGCGCGCGTTGCGCGCCGCCGTGGACGATCTGCGTCGCGGGGAGAACGGCCGCGCGGCTGCCCAGCTGCGCAGCATCCTTCGCGAGCAGCCCGGCCGGCCCGAGCCGCACTGGTATCTCGCGCTCCTCGACCGGCACCGCGGCCGCTACGAATCCGCGGCGTCGCACCTCGAGTCCTTCCTCGCCACCGCTGGGGACGACCTCGAGGATTGGCGGGTACAGGCGCGGCGTCGACTGGAAACGCTCGAAGACGAACGCCGGCTCGTCGAACGAACGCGCTCGCGCGGCGCCGGTCCCTGGCCCGAGCTCGCGAGCGATTCCTTCCGCGTGCAGCTCGATCCCGACCTCGACGCCGCGGCGCCGGGCTACGCGAACACCGTGATCGGCTACCTCGAGCAGGCGCGCGTCGCGACGACCGAGCGTCTCGGCACCGAGCCGGCCGAGCCGATGGGCGTCGTCTTCTACGGGCGCGCGGCCTACGACGAGGCGCATCGCGAGCGGTTCTCGTTCCGGACCGTCGGGTTCTTCGACGGGCGGATCCACGTCGTCTCGGCGGCGCACCCGGCCGGCGAGCTGCGCGCGCTGCTCTTTCACGAATACACCCACGCGGTCTTCCGCGACCGCACGGGCGGCGACCGCCCCTACTGGTTGAACGAGGGGCTCGCCGAGCTGGCCGAACGCGCGTCGCGGGGCCAGCCCGGACTCACGCGCTCCGAGCGAACCCAGTTGAAGCGGCGCATCGACGGACATGCGTGGATCCCGCTGCGTCGGCTGGCGCCGAGCTTCGGTGGGCTCGAGGACGACGAGGCGCGCGCCGCCTATCTCGAGTCGACGGCCGCAGCCGCGTGGATCGAAGCCCGCACCGATCGCGCGGGGCGAGGACGGATGCTCGACCGGATCGGCGCAGGCGTCCCGACCGACGACGCGCTCCGCGAGCTGCTCGGCATGGACACGATCGGGGTCGATGCGGCCGTCCAGGCCTGGATCCAGTCCGAGTTCGCGGGGCGCCTGCCGCGTCCCGCCGCGCTGGCGGATTAGTCCGCGTCTCCGGGCGCCTGCCGCGTCCCGCTGCGCTGGCGGATCGGTCCGGACGAAGGCTCAGGCGCCGGCTTCATCCATCAGACGCGACGCTTCGAGCAGGAGCTGGGTGACCGAGGCGTCGATCGTCTTCTCGGGCAGGTCGAGCAGCGGCTCGAAGGCGAAGCGCCCGGCGTCCGAAGCCACGAGTGCGAGCGCCGCGTCGAAGCCGATCTGATCCTTCGTCTCGGCGTGCACCGGGTCGCCGCCCTGGAGCCAGATGCGGCCGGCGGTCGTGTCGGCGTCGAGTTCGAGGACCCCCGTCTTGCGGCCCATTTCGAGGATCTGGAGCACCGCGAAGGGCGGGATCTCGGCAAGGTCGCCCTGGAAGGCCTCGGCCGTCGGGGCGACGGGCCGTTCGAAGAGCACGGTCTGGGCGCCGTCGTCCGGCTCGTCGAGCGGCACCGAGACCTGGCAGAAGGTCACGGTGTTCGCGCCGACCTGGATGCGGTCGCCGGGAACGAGGGCGCGCCGGTCGACGCGCTCGCCGTTCACCAGCGTGCCGTTGGTGCTCGCGAGGTCGCGCACGACGAACTGGTCGCCTTCGAAGCAGATGCGCGCGTGACGCCGCGACGTGTCCGCGTCGGGCAGGCGGAGATCGCAATCGCTGCTGCGGCCCAGGGTGGTCGGCGTCGCCTCGCTGAGGGCGAAGGGCGGCTGGGGCGGGGCGAACAGCATCGGTCGGGCGTCGGCAGGCATCCCCGAATCCCTCGGCCGAAACGGGGAGCGTCTTAAGGGCGGGCGCCGCCGCATCCCCTAGGGGTCAATAGCGGATCTCGAAGCCCGGCGGATCGGTGGCCGAGGTCGCGTGCTCCTCGACCGCATCCACCCGGGCGAAGCGCGGGCCGCGCCGCACGAAGGCGAGCATCTTCTCGACTGCGTCCGCCGGGCCCGCAAAGAGCGCTTCGACCGATCCGTCGCCGCGGTTGCGGACCCACCCCGCGACGCCGGCGCGTCGGGCCGCCTCGGCGGTGTGGGCGCGGAAGGCGACACCCTGGACGCGCCCGCGCACGACGACGCGGACGCAGCGCTCAGCCGTCATCGCGGAGCGGCGCAGCCGTCATCGCAGAGAAGCTGGCGTCGTCGCGCGGCGGACCGGCGTCAGTCGTCATCGCCCGGCGCGGCGTAGTACTCGAAGTCGACGAGGTTCTCCTTGAGGTACTCGCGCAGGCGTTTCACGATTCGCGCCTCGATCTGTCGGACGCGTTCGCGCGACACGCCGAACTCCTCGCCCAGCTCGGCCAGCGTCTTCGGCTCGTCGGACAGGATGCGCCCCTCGACGAGGCGCTGTTCGCGTTCGTCGAGTCCTTCGCAGAAGGTGTGCACCTGCTCCATGAACACGCGTCGCAGCTCGTTGTCGGCGACTTCGTCCTCGGCGCTCGAATTCGTGCTGCGCATGAAGTCGCCGAACTCGGCGCCGGGCTCGTCGCGTCGCGCCGGCGCGTTCATCGAGAGGTCGCTCTCGCGCAGGCGCATCTCCATGTCCTCGACTTCCTCCTCGGACACGTCGAGGCGTTCGGCGATCAGACGCGGCTCGACCTCGAAGCCCTCGCGTTCGAGGGCGCGCTTCTCCTTGTTGAGGCGCCAGAAGAGCTTGCGCTGCGCCCGCGTCGTGCCGAGCCGGACGATGCGAAAATTGTCGAGGATGTACTGGAGGATGTAGGCGCGGATCCAGTAGACGGCGTAGGTCGAGAGCTTGACGCCCTGGTAGGGGTCGTAGCGCTGGACCGCTTCGAGGAGTCCGACGTTGCCGTCCTGGATCAGGTCGAGGACGTTCGTCCAGGCACGCCGGTACTCCATCGCGATCTTCACGACGAGGCGCAGGTTCGAGAGAACGAGGCGACGCGCCGCCGCCTCGTCACCTTCCTCCACCCAACGCACGGCGAGGTCGTGCTCTTCCTCGCGCGAGATCGGCGGATACTTCCCGAGCTCCGCCATGTAGGCGGTGAGCGCGTCGACGGGTCCGACCGAGCGATCGGCCGCCGGGGCGGGAATCGGGAGGCTCGCGCTCGGGGCTACCGTGGCTTTCGGGTTTGCCGTCGGGTTCGCGGCCGCCACGTCTCGGTCTTCACGCGGGGCGTCGGACATCGGTGCGCGAGCGTACTCCTTCGGGCGCGCGCTCGCGCGCACGCCCGAAACAGCGGGTTCGCAGGGCCGCTGCGCGGACTACTTCTCGAGCGAGCGGATCACGGCAACGACGTTGTCGATGTCTTCGTCCGTGAGAGCGCCGGCCCAGGGCGTCATCGAGGACGAACCGCCGAACTCGGCGGCGCCCTTGGCGATCACGAGCTTGAGGTCGGCATCCTCGCCGGGCGTCCCGTTGCCGTCTGCGTCGAACTTGAAATCGCCCTTCGAGAAGTCCCGCGGGGCCGGCTGCACGCCGACGGCGCCCGGGCCGTCGCCGATTCCGGTCGCGCCGTGGCAGGCCACGCAGAACATCTCGTACTTGGGCTTGCCCGCCTCGACGTCGCCAGCGAAGGCGGCGGAAGGCGCGAGCCACGCGACGAGCGAGAGCAGGGCTACGAGAGCGAAGAGGTGATTGCGATTCATGGGTCGGGAAGGGTCTCCATTCGAAACGCCCACGGCGCCGTTCGGCGCGTCGTCCGCGGTGGGTGAGAGTAGGGGTGAGGTCGGGTGGGGCAGGGCGTTCGCTGCGCAGTGGAAGACCAGCACGAAGGCCCGGGTGGGTGCGGGCGAAAGTTGAAGGGAGCGCCCCGCAGCGGCAAGGATGGCGGCGGGTCGTGCTCTCAGCATCGGAGCAGCTCAGTCGAGCGCTTCCAGATCCCCGTTTTGCAGCCATTCGACGAGCATGCGGACGCCGACACCGGTCGCGCCGCGCGGCTGGTAGGAAGGCGAACGACCACTCGTCCAACCCGTCCCGGCGATGTCGAGATGCGCCCACGGCGTTTCGCCGACGAAGTGCCAGAGGAAGGCGGCCGCCGTCGAAGCGCCGGCCTGGCGTCCGCCGGTGTTCTTGATGTCGGCCACTTCGCTCTTGATCTCGGTCTTGTGATCGTCGAAGAGCGGCATCGGCCAGGCGATCTCGCCGGTTTTCTCTCCGGCGCTGCGGAGCGCCTCGCTGAGACCGGCGTGGTTGCTGAAGAGGCCCGTGCCCCACCGACCCAGCGCCACCATGCAGGCGCCCGTGAGGGTCGCGAGGTCGACGATGGCGCGCGGTTTGTACTCGGTGCGCGCATGGTGGAGGGCATCGGCGAGTACGACTCGGCCCTCGGCGTCGGTATTCAGCACTTCGATCGTTTTCCCGGACGCAGCCCGGAGGATGTCGCCCGGACGATACGCCGTCCCACTCGGGAGGTTCTCCGCCGCCCCGATCACGCCCACGACGGGAATCGGGAGCTCGAGCAGGGCGACCGCGCGCATCAGGCCGACGACCGTCGCGGCGCCGGCCATGTCGTGCTTCATCTCGTCCATCCCGGCGGAGGGTTTGATCGAGATGCCGCCCGAGTCGAAGGTGATGCCCTTGCCGACGATGCACACCGGCTTCACGCCCTTCGCTTTGCCCTTCGGCTTGTACTCCATCGTCACCAGCCGCGGCGGGCGGACGCTGCCGCCGCCGACCGCCAGAATGGCGTTCATCTTCCGCTTCTCGAGCTCGGGAACACCGAACACCTTCACCTTGAGCCCGACTTCGCGACCGACCTTGCGCGCCGCGGCGGCGAGGCCTTCGGGCGAGAGGACGTTCGGCGGCTCGTTGGAGAGATCACGCGCGACGTTCTGGGATTCGGCGATCGCGACGCCGCGCTTCGCCGCGTCGCGGGTGGCGCGGAGGTTCTGGCCGCGCGGCACGAGCAGGGTGAGCGCCGAGACGGCGCCGTCGCCGTCCTCGTCGGCGGTCTGGTAGGCGTCGAAACGATAGGCGGCGAGCGTCGCGCCCTCGGCGAGCGGTTGCGCGGCTTCGGGGTCGTCGCCCGCGCCGAAGGGCGGGACGACGAGCGCGAGGCGCGACGTCTTCGACTTCCCCGCTCGGGAGACGGCGGTGCCGGCGAGGGTGCGGAGTTTCTCGTCGTCGATGGACTTCGCGTCACCGAGCCCGATCAGCAGGACGCGCTTCATCTTGCGCTTGCGGTCGGGGTAGACGAGGACCTGCTGTCCGGCTTTTCCGTTGAAATCTCCGGTGGCGACGGCCGTGGCGATCCCACCCCCCACCGCGCGATCGATGGCGGCGATCCGCGCGGCGAGTCGCGTGCGCTTCACCTCGTCGGCTGCGACGGGAACGGCCAGCAGATCGGCCTGGGCGGAACCGGGCGCGCGCGAATCAACGGTGACCTTCATCACAAACTCCTCTTGATCGGACCCGATCCCTATCGCATCGCCGAAGCACTTCCTTGATGCGGGGGAGGGCCTCTCCTAGACTCGGCCTCCGTTCCAAGCAGCGAGTCAAATTCATGGGGTTTATCGTCGAGACGGCGATGGGGGACGTCTCGTGAGCCTCGGTGTGCTCGACCTGATCTTCCAGGCGAGCATCATCGTTCAGCTCGTCCTCCTCGGTCTGGTCTTGCTCTCGATCGTTTCGTGGTCGGTCATCGCGTTCAAACACCGCGAGCTCCGACGCGCGCAGCAGGATAGCGAGGCTTTCCTCGAGGTCTATCACTCGGGCTCACTCGACGAGGCTTATGCCGCGGCGAAAGATCTCGACAGCAGTCCGCTGGCCGCGGTGTTCCTCGCCGCGTACAACGAGCTGCGTCGTCTGGCGCAGACGAGTGGAGGTCCGGTGCAGTTGACCGAGCCGCACCTCGTGATGCTCGCGCGCAACGTGCTCTGGTCGAGCAGTCGCGAGGGCATGCGGCTCGAACGCGGCTTCACGTTCCTCGCGACGACGGGCAGCGCCGCGCCCTTCATCGGACTCTTCGGCACGGTCGTCGGCATCATCAACGCCTTCGAGGGGATCGGTCGCGCGGGTTCGGCGAGTCTCGCAGTCGTGGCGCCAGGCATCGCCGAGGCCCTGATCGCGACGGCGGTCGGGCTCTTCGCCGCGATTCCCGCGACGATCTTCTACAACCACTTCACCGGCAAGCTGCGCGGCATCACGGCGGCGATCGAGCTCTTCGCCGCGGAGTACGAAGGCGACCTCCGCCGATTGGCCGGTGTCGCGCCGCGTGAGGCGGGCTAGTCGTGCCCGCCGTGCGCCCCGGCTCGGTGAACCGGCCGATGGCCGAGATCAACGTCACCCCCTTCGTCGACGTGGTGTTGGTGCTGCTGATCATCTTCATGGTCACGGCCCCGATGATGCAGCAGGGCATCGACGTGGATCTTCCCGAGACGACGACGCAGAACCTCCGCGTGCGGGAGGAGCCGCTGATCATCACGGTGAAGAAGAACGGCACCTACTACCTGGCGAACACGGAAGTCACCGAGGAGGAGTTGGGCGCGAAACTTCAGGCGATCCTGGCGGGTCTCGACGACAAGGGCGTCTTCCTGCGCGCCGACCAGGGTGCGGAGTACGGTTTCGTCGTGAAGGCGCTCGCGGCGGCGCGACTCGCCGGAGCGACGAAGCTCGGCATGGTCACCGAGCCCGAGTAGGGCGGACGGGAGTGAAGTTCTGGCGAGCGAAGGCGGACATCCGCCGCCTGCGCGGCAAGAGTTCCGGCGCATGGTGGTCTGGTCGACCCTGGCCCACCTCGGGGCGCTGGGGCTCGTTTTCGTGGCACCCGGGGACACCCGGCACGCGCCGCCCCGCGTGATCAGCGTCGAGCTCGTCGCCCCGCCGAACGCCGCTCCGTCGCGCGCGAAGCCCGCCCCGGCTCCCGCCGCGAAGCCGCCGTCCGTCGCGGAACCCGAACCGGCGCCGGAGCCCGAGCCGATTCCCGCACCCCCCGAACCCCCGCCGCCGCCGAAGCCGAAGCAGATCGTCCTGCCGGAGAAGACGTCGGAGCCGAAGCCGAACAGCAAACCCGAGCCGAAGAAGACCGAAGCGAAGCCGCGCGAGAAGCGGGAAGTGTTCAAGGAGCCGCCGAAGAAAGAGGAGAAGAATCTCGAGGAGCTGCTCGCCGAGATGCGCGGCGACTCCGACGCTCCGCCGACGCCGACCGGCTCCGACGAGCCGGTCGAAACCGCGGTCGCGCCCAGCCCGGGCGCGACGAGTGGCAGCGGCGATCCTCTCTCCGCAGAAGAGCGCGACTGGCACGCGCGCGTGATCCGCAGGATGAAAGGGATCTGGGTCGTCCCGGCCGGTTTTCGAACGCAGCAACTGGAGACACATGTGATGGTCAAGCTCGACGCCGAGGGAAACATCCTCGAGGAGCCGGAGATCACCCGTCGCTCGGGCAACCCCTGGTTCGACGAGGGCGTGGTGATCGGGCTGACGAAGGCGAATCCGTTGCCGAAGCCGCCCGAAGCGGGCGATTGGCCGATGGTGTTCAAGCCGGCGGACAGCCTGTGAGACGCTTCCTTCCCATCCTCGTGATCGCCGGGTTCGTCGTGTTCGTGCTGGCGACGGCCGGCGCCGAGCGCGCCGCCGTCGTGGTCACGCCCGGCGGACAGCAGACCTACCGCATCGCCGTACAGCGTTTCGTCGACGACTCGGCGAGTCCGAACGCGCGGCTCGTCGACGACTTCCGGGCGAAGGTCACCACCGCGCTCGAGTTCTCGAGCGTCTTCCAGGCCGTCGACGACGCCGCCTTCCTCGGCCCGGTCACCACGCCGTCGGGCCGCGACGACGCGGCGCTCGACTGCCCGAACTGGACCCAGATCGGCGCCGACGCGGTCCTCGAGGGCGAGATCACGCGGCGCGCCGAAGGCGTCAGCATCTCGTTCCGCGTCTGGGACACCGGGCGCTGCAAGCGGCTCCTGCGGCGCCGTTACCAGCAGTCGGGCACGAACCTCGACGCGACCGCGCGGCGCCTGGCCGACGACGTCGTGGAAGCCTTCATCGGCGTGCGCGGCGTGTCCAACACCGAGATCGCCTTCGTCTCCGATCGCGGCGGCAACAAGGAGATCTACGTGATGAGCGCCGACGGTTCGGGGGCGCGCGCCGCCACCGCGAACCGTTCGCTCAACAACTTCCCGTCCTGGTCGCCGGAAGGCGACGCCATCCTCTACACGTCGTATCGCTACCTGAACCGGCCCTTCCTGTTCCTGTCGAGCCGGGGACGCGGCCGGCCCGGCCGGCTCCTCTCGCGACTCGGAGACGAGAGGCCGCAATACCGCGGCGTCTTCTCCCCGGACCAGGATCGGATGGCGCTCGTGATGAGCAACGGCGACGACACCGACATCTACACCGTCGGCCTCGACGGCCGCGGCCTGAGCCGCCTGACGGGTGGCCGCGCGATCGACGTCTCCCCGGCCTTCTCGCCGGACGGTCGGCGCATCGCCTTCGTCTCCGACCGCACCGGCGCGCCGCAGATCTACGTGATGAACGCGGACGGCAGCAACACGCGGCGTCTCACCTACGACGGGTCCTACAACACGAACCCGTCCTGGTCGCCGGACGGGCTGTGGATCGCCTACGAGACCCGCGTGAACGCGCAGTTCGACATCTGGCTGATCGATCCGGAGGGCGTCACGAGCACGCCGCTGGTGACGCACCCGCGCAGCGACGAGGCGCCGAGCTGGGCGCCGAACTCGCGGAAGCTCGTGTTCAGCTCGACGCGTCGCGGTCTCGCCGATCTCTACGTGATCGACCGCGACGGATCCAACCTGCGGCGCGTCACGAGCGCCGCGGGCAACAATACCGGCCCGGCATGGGGACCCTATCCGCGGTGAGCCGCGTTCGACTCGAAACCGGAAGCCTCGAGGGAGAAGGCATGAAACGAGAACACGAGACCGGGGTCTGCGAACGACCCGAGCGTCGCTGGCATCGCGCCGGCGTGCGCGCTGCACTGGTCGCATTGGCGATCGGGAGCGTCGCTTGCGCGACACCCGCCGAGCTGCGCAAGCTCCAGAACCGCGTGACCGATCTGGAGCGCGGGGGCGCTACGGCGAATCCGAACGCCGCCCGCGTCGCGGACGTGGCGGCGGAGGTCGAGAGCCTGCAGCGCGACCTCGACGAAGTGAACGGACGCCTCGAAGTGATGGAGCGCGAGGTCCAGATCGCCCTCGAAGAGGCGCGGATGGCGCGTCACGAGGCGAACCTGGCGCCGGCGCCGCCCGCGCCGGGAGGCGAGGGCGAGGCGCCCGAGGCTCCGGTCTCCGGAGAAGTCCAGGCGTATCGCGACGCCTATGGGAAATGGCGCGAGGAAGATCACGCCGCCTGTGTTGACCTGTTCGGCAAGTTCTTGCAGACTTATCCGGCTTCGGATCACGCCGGCGACGCCACCTATTGGCTCGCCGACTGCTACTTCAAACAGGGTAACTACTCGGCAGCCGTGCTGCGCTTCGACGACGTTGCCCGTCAATATCCGACGGGAAACAAGGCACCCGATGCGCTCTATCGACAAGGCGAGGCGTTGCTCCGGATGGGTCACGGGACCGCCGCCGGCAACGCGTTCGAGAAGGTGCTGCGTGACTATCCCGAATCGGCGCGTGCGAAGGAAGCAAAGCGACAACTCGAATTGCTCGGAGCCGGCTGAGCGGTCACACCGCGTTAGGGGACGACGTTGAACAAGCGGGATATGCAGCGCTTCAAGAAGCTTCTCACGGAGCAGCGGGAGCAGATCGTCGGCAATGCGAAGACGCTCTCGGGCGACATCCATGTCGACCCGGACGACTTCCCCGACGAGATGGACATCGCCTCGTCCGAGGTGAGTCTGCAGTTCGCCGGGCGGCTGCGCGAGCGCGAGCAGGGACTGCTCTCGAAGATCGACGCGGCGCTCGCGAAGATCGAGGCGGGAGAGTACGGCGAGTGCATCGTCTGCGGAGAGCAGATCGGCGTCGCGCGGCTGAAGGCGCGGCCGGTCGCCGAGCTCTGCATCGAGTGCAAGTCGGAGCAGGAGAAGCTCGAACGCCGCACGGGCTGACGCGATGAGCACCGCCCCTACCTGGGTGCTCGGGATCGAGAGCTCCTGCGACGAGATGGCCGCCGCCGTGGTCCACCGCGGCGCGCGCATCGCCTCCAGCTGCATCCACTCGCAGACGGAGGTGCACGCGCCCTACGGCGGGGTCGTCCCGGAGCTCGCGTCGCGCGACCACATCCAGGCCGTGCACGACGTCGCGCAGCGCGCCCTCGCCGACGCGGGCATCGAGGCGGGCGACCTCGACGGCATCGCCGTCACCGCGGGCCCGGGCCTCGTCGGCTCGCTGCTCGTGGGCCTGTCCTTCGGCAAGGCGCTCGCCTATCGCCTCGGCATCCCCGTCGTCGGCGTGCACCACCTCTCGGGGCACCTCGCGTCGGCGGAGCTCGCCGACGAATCGCTGCGACCGCCCTACATCGGGCTCGTCGTCTCGGGCGGACACACCGCGCTCTATCGCATCGAAGCGGACGGCCCGCCCGACTGCCTCGGCGAGACCCGCGACGACGCCGTCGGCGAAGCCTTCGACAAGGTCGCCGCGGTGCTCGGGTTGCCCTACCCCGGGGGCCCGGCCGTCGCGAAGCTCGCCGAGCAGGGCGACGACACCGCCTTCGCCTTTCCGCGTCCGCTGCTCGATCGACCCGGCTTCGACTTCTCCTACAGCGGACTCAAGACCGCGGTGGCGCTGGCGGTCGAACGCAGCGAGCCGCTCGACGACGCGACGCGCGCCGACCTCGCCGCGTCGTTCGAGGCGGCGGCCATCGACGTGCTCGTCGCCCGCACGCGCCGGGCCGTCGCCGACTCCGGTCTGTCGCACGTGGCCGTGGTCGGGGGCGTGGCGGCGAATCGTCGCCTGCGAGAGGTGCTGGCGGAGGCCGGCGAACGCGACGGGTTCACCGCGGTGTTTCCGCCGATGTCGCTGTGCACCGACAACGCGGCGATGATCGCGGCTGCCGGCGCGCGCCTGCTCGCGCGCGGTGAGCATCACGGGTTCGCGCTCAACTCCTTCTCGCGCGTTCCGCTCGGAGGGGCGCCTTGGCGGACGGACGTCGCGCCGCCCGCAGCCTCTCCGCCCGGAACGATCGGGTCCGATGGATGACGGACCCCGCACCGACGCTCTCGAACACGGCGGCGGTGCGCGCGATCCTCTCCCGACACGGGCTCGCGCCGAGCAAGGACCGCGGGCAGAACTTCCTCGTCGACCCGCGCGTCGCCGAATCCCTGGTCGACCTCGCCGGCGTCGTGTCCGACGACTCGGTGATCGAGATCGGGACGGGTCTCGGCATCCTGAGTCGCGCGCTCGCGGCGCGCGCCGAACGCGTGCTCACCCTGGAGATCGACGCGGGCCTCGTGCGCGCGCTCGGCGAAGAGGCGCTGCTTCCCGAGAACGTCACGCTGCGGCACCAGGACGCGCTCGACGTCTCTTGGCCGGCGTTGGTCCGCGAGAGCGGCGCGACCCGCGTCGTCGCGAACCTGCCCTATGCGGTCTCTGCGCCGCTGCTGCGTCGCCTGCTCGACCTCGCCGGCGCGCTGCGCGACTGGTCGGTGATGATCCAGCGCGACGTGGCGGATCGCCTGCTCGCCGAGCCGGGCAGCCGCGACTACTCCTCGCTGACGGTGCTGCACCGACTCTGCGTGGTGCCCCGGCGCGAGCGTGAGATCGCGTCCGGCGACTTCCATCCGGTGCCGGGAGTGCGCTCCTCGTTCGTCCGGATGCGACCGGTCGCGGCACCGCCGTCGCCGGACGAGCTCGCGCGCATCGAGCGGGTAGTGCGCGCCGCCTTCGGACAGCGGCGTAAGACGCTGGCGAATGCCCTGCGCGGGGCCGGTTTCGCTGCCGCCGCGTCCGCCTGCGAGCGCGCTGGCATCGATCCCCGCACCCGCGCCGAGCAGCTCCCGCCCGAGGCCTTCGTCGCCCTGTCTCGCGCCTTCGAGGCGATCGGCGCCGCCCCGTGACGACGCCGGAGCTCTTCGCCGCGCTGCTCGACCTCGCGCGCGAAGTCGACCTCGAGGTGCGACGGGTGCCCGTCGAGGATGCCCAGACGAGCGGGGTCTGCCGGCTGCGCGACCGCTTCTGGGTGCTGCTCTCGGCGGGGGATCCGCTCGAGGAGCGCGTGGCGGTGCTCGCCGCCGCGCTGCGCGACCACAAGCGGGAGGCCTGCGAAGCGCGTTTCCTGCCGCCGGCCGTCCGGGCGGTGCTGGAGCCCGAAATCGGCTCTTGATGCCGTGCCAAGAGAATCGTACGGCGGGCTTGACCGGATCGAATTCGCCTGTCTAAACTCGCGGTCGACTCAGAGGGGTCTCGCAAGTCGCGAACTTCATCGATGAGTCGAAACCCCCGTCCTGAGCGTTCCGCGCCAGGAAGACAGAGACACGCCTCGCCAGCCCAGTTCACGCTCGGATCCTCCCGGGGACCGAGACGGGGGCAAGAAGCAGGCGAGCTCGGGCCAGGCCATCTCGATGGCAACGGGTCGCAGCCCAGGGACCCAAGGACCGAGCATCCCGCCCGCGCCTCCGGATTTTCATCCGGGCAGGCGCGTTTTTGTTTTTCGGCGAAGAAGGGTCAGGGCACCAGATGGGAGGACGCCGATGTCCACCGTCACCCTGAAGTCCGCACGCGAGCATCGCGTGACGGTCCCTTCGCTCCAGCGCCGGAAGCAGCGCGGCGAGCCGATCACGATGCTCACCGCCTACGATTTCACCTTCGCCCGCATCTTCGACACGGCGGGCATCGACGTCCTGCTCGTCGGGGATTCCCTCGGCAACGTCGTCCAGGGGCAGGACACCACCCTTCCGGTGACGCTCGACGAAGCGATCTACCACACGCGCCTCGTCGCGCGCGGCGCTTCCCGCTCGCTGGTGGTCGCGGACCTCCCCTTCGGCACCTTCCAGATCTCGCCCGAAGACGCCCTGCGCAGCGCGGTGCGCTGCATCAAGGAGGGCGGGGCCCACGCCGTGAAGCTCGAGGGCGGCCGCAACATGTCGGCCACGATCGAGCGGATCGTCTGCGCCGAGATCCCGGTGATGGGTCACGTCGGGCTGACGCCCCAGGCCGTGCACCGGATGGGCGGGCATCGCGTTCAGGGTCGCACCGACGACAGTGCCGAGCGCGTCATCCAGGACGCCCATGCGGTGCAGGAGGCCGGCGCCTTCGCGGTCGTGCTCGAGGGCATGCCCGCCGAGCTCGCCCGCGCGATCACCCGGGAGCTCGTGATCCCGACGATCGGCATCGGCGCCGGCGTCCACTGCGACGGCCAGGTGCTCGTGATGCACGACATGCTCGGCCTGTCCGACTGGACGCCGAGCTTCGTGAAGCAGTACGCCGGGCTCGGCGCCGCCGCGACCCAGGCGGCGCGTCGCTTCGCGGAAGAGGTCGGGGAGCGGAAGTTCCCGGACCCCGAGCACTCCTACCGTTAGGTCGCCGCGATGGACCACATCACCACGGTGGCGGAGCTTTCGGCTCGCGCCGACGCCGAGCGCGCGGCTGGACGACGCATTGCGCTGGTGCCGACGATGGGCGCCCTCCACGAGGGACACCTGTCGCTCGTGAAGGCCGGTCGCGAGCGCGCGGACGTCGTGTGGGTCTCGATCTTCGTGAACCCCACGCAGTTCAACGACCCGAGCGATCTCGAGTGCTATCCGCGCACGCTCGAGACCGACCTCGCCGCCTGCCGCGATGCCGGTGTCGACGCCGTCTTCCTTCCGACTGCGGAGGAGATGTACCCCGACGGCGCCGACACCATCGTCGAGGTGGGGGCGCTCTCTGCGCCGCTGTGCGGCGCGGCGCGTCCCGGGCACTTCCGCGGCGTCACCACGGTCGTGTCCAAGCTGCTCTTCGCCGCGAAACCGCACGTCGCGGTATTCGGGGAGAAGGACTTCCAGCAGCTCGCCGTGATCCGTCGCATGGCGCGCGACCTGTGTTCCGACACCGAGATCGTCGGCGGGCCGACCGTCCGCGAGCCGGACGGTCTGGCGCTGTCGAGCCGCAACCAGGGGCTCGACGCCGAGGCGCGCGAACAGGCCGTCGTGCTCGTGCGCGCGCTCGACGCGGCGGAGTCGGCGGTCGCGGCGGGCGAACGCAACGGCGAGGCGATCCTCGCCATCGCGCGCGCCGAGATCGCAAAGGCCCCGCGCGGCGAGATCGACTATGCCGATCTGCGCGACCCCGACACGCTGGGCGATGCCCCGTCCGAACTCACCGGGCCGACGCTGTTGGCGTTGGCCGTCTTCATGCGGCCGCCTTCCGGAAAGGAAGACGGTCTTACCGTCCGTTTGATCGACAACCGCGTGCTGCTGTCGCAGTCGCGCGGCGAGAACCGCGGGCTGCCATCGCAG
>JAHEJV010000016.1 GCA_024638705.1 Deltaproteobacteria bacterium
CGCCGAGAACGAGAAGTTCGTGACCGACGTGCTGATCTTCGCCGGCTACGCGATCGTGGCGAGCTATGACCCGCCGACCTTCCCGACTTGCGGCCCCGGCGACGCCTACCTCTACGCGTTCCGCCTGAGCAGCGGACTGGGCTACTTCGACGCGAATGCGACGCCCGAGGCGGCCGACCGGCGCTTCAACATCGGCACCGGCATCCCGAGCACGCCGCGCATCAGCGTCTCGCCCAACCCCTCGGACGACATCGGCTTCATCAACACGTCGGACAAGAAGGTGCTCACCTTCGATCCGCCGCCGCGCGACGCGCCGGAGAGCAGCGTCCTCTATTGGAAGCAGGAGTTCTGATCCGAGCCCGGCGCGATCCGGTCAGAGCGGGGGGAGCCGCAGCACCTGGCCCGGGTAGATCTTGTCCGGGTCCTTGAGCATCGGCTTGTTCGCCTCGAAGATCTGGGGGTACTTCATCGCATCCCCGTAGTGCGCCTTCGCGATCTTCGACAGCGAGTCCCCCTTCTTCACCTCGTAGTAGGTGGAGGCGGGCTCGCTGGCCGCCACCTCGACGGCGTCCTCGACCTTCGCGATGCCGGCGGTGTTGCCGGCGACCAGGATCGCCTTCTCGCGTTCGGCCTGGGTCGCCGCCTTGCCGGTGACCTTCGCGACGTCGCCGTCCACCTCGACCTTCAGGCCGTCGACGGAGATGCCATGTTGAGTGACGGCCTTGGTGATGGCTTCGCCCTCGGCGCCGCCTCCCTTGACCTTCTCGAGCAGGCTCTCGCCCGCGCTCTTCACGAAATCGATGAGTCCCATCTGATTCTCCCTAGTTGACGGCCGAGGCCGCGGCGGCTTCCGCCTGCTGGAGCGCGTGCCGGATCTGGAGATCGTCGGGCTTCTCCGCGGCGGCGGCCTGACACGGCTCGAGCGCCTGGTCCCAGGCCATCTTGCCGGCGAGGGCGATGCATTCCTTCACCGGATCATCGGCGGTGACGGCATCCTTCGCCGCGGCGGCCGCATCTTCGGCGGTGGCCTGCGCCTTCGCGGCGGCGTCCTCGGCAGCGGCCTTCGCCGCGGCGGCCGCCTCTTCGGCGCTCTGCGCCGCGCCGCCGGCGGCTTCGCTCATCTTCTCGCCGGCGCTCTCCATCGCGTCGGCGGCTTCCTGGCGATCTTCGCCGCTGCAAGCGAGAAAGCCCGCGAGGCTGAGCGCGGCGAGCACCGCGAACGTTCGCGAGATTTGCGACTGCGTGAATCCGATTCTCATCTTCGATCCTCCTCTCGCCGTTCGACGGCGCGGCCGGACCCTAGCCCGCTCTTCCGCCTAGCGCCGGGCTTCCGAAGGCGCGATCGTCACGCGGATCGGAAACGGACCCTACGTGCAGGAGATCCCGCACGGGAAGGAGCGCCAGGTCGATGGGTGTTTCGAAACAATTCGAAGGATGGGGATTCGCCCTCGTTCTGGCGATCACGTGCGCGACCGGCTGCGCCGGGCCGCGTCCCACGGCGCACGTCGCCCTCGAGGCTCCGGCGCCGGCGGGCATCTGGATCCACGACGTCGCCGTGCTCGACGTCGCGACGGGGAGGCGGGTCGCCGGGCGCGACGTTTCGATCGCCGGCGGTCGCATCGTCGCGATCGAGCCGACCGGGATGGGCGCGAAGATCGCCGGCGCCAGGACGATCGAGGGAGCGGGCGCGACGCTGGTGCCCGGCCTGATCGACATGCACGGACACGTCTACGCGAATCCTTCGCCCACCTGGTTGCAGCGTCTCCCGGAGCCCGACGCGAATCTCGAGACCTACCTCTATGCGGGCGTCACCACCGTATTCGATCCCTCGGATGCGAGCGGCGACGCGATCGCGCGTCGCGAGCGCACGGCATCGGGCGAGCAGCTCGGACCGCGGATCTACACGACCGGGCCTGCGATCACTCCGACGAACGGGCATCCGATCTCGTTGGTCCGCGCCTTCGCGCCGGCCTGGATCGGTTGGTACCTCGCGCCGCGCGTCGCGGTCGGGGTGGCCGACGCGGAGCAAGGCCGCGATGTCGTCGCGACCCTCGCGGACGACGGCGTCGACGCGATCAAGATCGTGATCGACGAGATCCCGCTCGAGTCCGATCGGATGAGCCCGGAGATCGCACGCGCGATCGTGGCGACCGCGCGCGAGCGCGGCCTGCGCACGGTGGCGCACATCGGCACGACCCGGGACGCGATCGACGCCGGCGACGCCGGCGTGTCACTGCTCGTGCACGGGGTCTACAAGGAGCGGATCCCCGACGACCAGATCGCGACGATCGCGGGCTTCGGCATCCCCGTCGTCGCGACGATCGAGGTGTTCGACAACTACGCGCGGCTGGCGGCGGGGCCGCGCGTCGCGACGAAGCTCGAACGCGAATCGGAGTCGGCGGCGCTGCTCGACGCGTTCGACCCGATCCCCGAGGATTTCGATCGCGCCGCGTTGCAGTCGTGGCTCGACCTGAACGCGTCGGCCGTCGAGGCGCGCGTCGAGAACGTCCGGCGATTGCACGAGGCGGGGGTGACGATCCTCGCCGGCAGCGATGCACAGTCGGGCGTGTTCCCGGGGCCGGGGCTCCACCGCGAGCTCGCGAACCTGGTGCGTGCGGGGCTGACGCCGATCGAGGCGATCCGCGCGGCGACGTGGGATGCGGCGCGCTTCCTCGCCGAGAGCGACTCGCCGGACTTCGGCAACGTCGCGGTCGGGCAGCGCGCCGACCTGATCCTCGTCGACGGCGATCCGACCCGGAACGTGGCGTTGCTCCAGGAGATTCGCGAGGTGCTCGTCGGGGGCGTGCCGTTGGTGAGGACTCCGGTCGGGGCGGATTAGTGCGCACGACGGAGCCGACGGTTTCCTAGCGCCTTCGAGTGACATCGAGAGCCCACGGGGCTGCCAGGGTTTCCTCCGGCCAATGGCTCGCTTCGACGTCACGCGCCATAGCCAGCTCGTTGCCCGTCGCGCCGCGCAGGCGTAACGGGAGTTCTCCTCGGGCTGCGCTTCAGTTGGCCTGCGGAAACCCTGGCAACCCCGTGGGCAAAGGCGACGGAGTCACTGCGCGAGCGCCCGGTAGTTCGCCACCCAGTCACACCGAGGGCCGAGTTTCGGGCTCGAGGACCTGCGCGGCGCGGGCGGCCGGCATTGCCGCAGGCCGACTCAGCGCAGCAGGCCGCGCGATAATCAGCTTCCGCGGCGCTCCAGCCTCGAGTCGGCTTGGTACTCAGGAGGCACAGGCGAGCCATTGGCCGGAGGCAATGCCGGTCGCCCGTGACGCTCTCCGAATGGACGAACGGGAGGCGCTCCGGGTAACCCGGTCAACGAAACGGGTGGGACCGAACTAACCCGCGTGGTTGACGAAGATCGGGGAGGACCAGGCTCGTTCTTCGGTCTCGGCGAGACACTCGTCTTCGTCGGGCCGGCCGAAGCAGGGGTCGATCTTCGTGCAGCGACCCTCTTCGTCGTAGGTGCAGCCTAGGGGGTCGGCGTCGACGGCGGGGCTCGGCGCTTCGACGGCGCGCACGTAGTAGAGCGTGTCCTGTCCGCTGCTAGCGAACTCGGGGTCGGTGAAGGCGGCCTGGCAGCCGGTGCCGTCGTCCTGGCACTGGATCACGCGCCACGGATCTTCGATGCGCTCGCTGGCGTCGGGGCCGTCGCCGGGACGGATGCGGACGACTTCGATCCGGGAGATCGGGCGCCGCGCGTCGCCGGGGTGGTAGCACTCGCCCTGACACAGGCGCTGCATGCGGTCGCCGAGTGCGTCGAGGGCGTCGGGCGGGCAGCCGGGCTTCTGCTCGAAGGACCCGACCGCGCGCGCGTGGAAGATCGGCGCGCTCGACATCGACACGGAGGAACCCATCGGCGCGTTGCGCGAACGGGGCGGGTTGAGCATGTCGAACCAGAGCAGGATGCGCGGACCGCTCGTGCCGTACACCTCCTTGCGCTGCATCGCGTCCCAGATCGCTTCGCGGCTGCGGCCGTTGGCGTGCACGGCGGCGAGGCCGCCGTTCAGGAAGAACGACGCCTGGCGCTCGGTTTCGAAGGCGGAGAAGGGCGAGTCGTAGCGACCGATCGCGAAGGGCTCGGCCTCCGCCTTCGGCGACTTCTTCGTCACCTCGCCGACGGGGGTGTTCGTGAAGTTGCCGAAGCGCGCCTCGGTGAACTCGGTGCGCGCCACTTCCTTGTAGCCCGTGCCAGGGCGCGACGAGTGGTTGTCGCTCGACGCGATGAATCCGAAGTCGAAGCGCTGGTCCTCGCCGTCGATCTCCTTCTCGAGGGAGAGGATGTACTGGACCGAGCTCTTCGGGCGGTAGTTGAAGGAAGGCTGGAAGCAGTCGCGGCATTGACCGGCGTCCTGCCAGTCGGCCACCTCGGTGCCGGGCACCGTGGCATAGCCGCCGTTCTGGTCGGCCTCGACGAAGTACTGACGCGCGTCGGCGGCGCGGCTCGCGCACTCGTCCGCACCGTGGCCCTCCTCGAGGCAGCGCGCTTCGATGATCTCGCCGGCGCGCCAGCAGGAGGGGAGGTAGTCGTTCGCGGGAGCGGGGCAGCTCGGGTTGCCGTCGGCGTCGAAGACGGTCTCCTGGAAGGGACGGAACTCCTCCGAGTTGCCGTGGCCGGAGAAGACCTCGATCAGGCTCTGGAGCGTCGGGTCGTGGTGCTTCGCGGTGAGCTGCTTGTCCCAGCTCGAGCCGAGCGGCGTGTAGAAGCCCCAGGTGGTGCCGTGCGGGATCACCATCGACGCGACGTCCCACTCGCGGAGCTTCGCGAACAGGTCGCCCGGCGTGGCCGCCTCCTCGCGGCAGTCGACGGGCAGATCGCGCACCGGCACGCCGTCCGGACATACCGGAACACCAGCGGTGACGCTGAAGAAGCGCGCCATGTCGGGGCCGCCGCCGGAGACGTCGGAGAGGGCGAGCAGGCCGAGGAGCAGCGGGCTCGGTGCGAGGTCTTCGATGTCGCCGCGGCCGAGCGGCGCGCGGGCGGCGATCGGGCGCGTCGGGATCGCGTCGTCGTCGAGGTCGCGCAGGATCACGTTCTTGTGTCCCCAGTGATCTTCGGGCGTGCCGCCCACCTGGGTCCATTCCCAGCCGAGATAGGCGACGGTGTCGGGACTCTCCGGATTGTCGGCGACGGCGTTGCACTGGCGCATCGTCTCGACCGTCTGATGCCAGGCGAGCGGCGTGAGCGTGATGCCGTGGTCGTTGATCGACCAGAAGTCGAGCGCCGAGCAGTGGCGCGCGTAGTCGCAGGCGTCGGCGACGGGATGGGCGCCGTCGCCGCCGGCCATCGGCAGGCTCATCGTGAAGGCGTCGAAGGAGAAGGTGCTGTGCACGTGGAGGTCGCCGAAGAGGATCTGCTTCGGCCGCGCGATGCCGGCGGCGATGCCGGCTTCGCGGATGGCGGCGGTGCGCTCGCCGATGATCTCCGGATCGACCGCCCGCGCTTCGGGAACGCCTCCCTCGAGCGCCTCGCCGAACACGCCGATGCCCGTCACGTAGAGCAGCATGAGCACGAGCACGACGAAGATGATGAATCCACCGAGCAGACGAAACGCCACGACGAGGTCCTCCCAGGCCCTTCCTACCATCGCAGGGCTTCGCGCGAAAGGTCTCGGGTCGAAGTGGGCGCGGTGATACGCTGCGACGCGAAGCCGTGGAGGATGCGATGACGGATTCGAGAGCGGTCGTGGTGACGGGCGCGGGCGGCGGGATGGGCATCGCCTGTGCCCGGGCGCTGGCCGGAAGCGGAACCCTGGTGCTCCAGGAGATCGACGCAGCGCGACTCGCATCCACATCGGCCGCGCTGGCGGACGAGGGGATCGCGACCCGGACGATCGCCGGCGACCTGCTCGATGCGGCGCATCTCTCGGCGCTCTCCGCCGAGGTGGCGAAAGCCGGCGGGCTGCGCGCCGTCGTCCACACGGCCGGGCTCTCGCCGACGATGGCCGACGCGCGTCGTGTCTTCGACGTCGACCTCGTCGCCACGGCGCGACTCGTCGAGGCGATGGTCCCGCACCTCGGGCCCGGCTCGGTCGCGGTGCTGCTCGCGTCGCAGGCGGGCTACATGGTCGCCGGCGCCGCGACGCCGGAGATCGACGCGATTCTCGACGCGCCGCTCGAGCCCGACGCCCACGCCCGGCTCGTCGCGATCGCCGGCGACCTCGCCGGCCAGCCCGGCGGTGCCTACGGGCTCGCGAAGCGCGGCGTCCAGCGCCTCGCCGTCCATCGGGCGCCGGTGTTCGGTCGCGCCGCGGCGCGCATCGTGTCGGTGTCGCCCGGCATCATCGACACGACGATGGGGCTCGCCGAGCGCGGCGGCTCACCGACCGCCACCGACGTCATCCTGGAGAAGACGCCGGTCGGTCAGAGGATGGGAAGCCCGGACGAGATCGCGTCGGTGATCGCGTTCCTCTGCTCCGAGGGCGCGTCCTACGTCAGCGGCGTCGACTGGCTCGTCGACGGCGGCAGCACGCTCCAGGTGCTCGGGCCGCGTTAGGCGGTCAGTCGTTCCCGCGCTTCGCGAGCTCACGGGCGATCGTCTCCTCGCCGAGCGGCTCCGGGTGCTTCACCCGCAGGCTCTCGGCGAACTCCGCGGCGACGTCGCGACCGAGGCGGCGGTTGATCGCGAGCGTGATGGCCATCGCGAGGAGCGCCCCGAGGCTCGCGAGCGCCATGTCCTTGTGCGCGTCCCAGATGTCGCCCTGGGTGCCGAGATAGGCGTGCCCGAGATCGCCACCGAAGACGACCGCGGCGCCCCATTCGATCAGCTCGTAGATCATCGAGGTCGACATCGTGAGGTCGAGGGGCAGGAAGTAGCCCCAGAAGCCGCGCACCTCGGCCACGCGCAGGAAGACCTCGCGAATCGGATAGGCGAGCAGCAGGCCGTAGCAGAAGTGGATCACGCGATCGAAGTGGTTGCGCTCCAGGCCGAGGGCGATGTTGAGCGAGGTGCCCGTCAGGTTCTTCCACGCCTCGTCGTAGGGGACCAGCGAGTAGGTGTAGTGGGAGCCCACTTCGTGGAGCGAGAGGAACAGGAAGATCATCGTGTACGAGATGCGCGAGAAGCGCAGGCTCTTGTAGGTGAAGACGAGCACGCCGATCAGCGCGAAGACGAGCACGTTCTCCAGCAACCACGCCGAGCGCGACACCGGATTGATCGCGAGTAGGACGAACTCGATCGCGAACAGTCCGCCGAGGATCGAGAGGGTGGCGGGGTAGGAGAGCCGGAGGTCGCGCAACGGCGCTCAGCTCGCTCCGGCCGTGAGCTTCGCGTAGTCGACGGTTCGCCAGCGCTCGGGCCGCATGGTGAACACGAGGCTGTCGTCGCCCGGATTGGACGCGATGTACCAGTCGCCGAGCTCCTGGCCGAAGTAGCGGTGCGCCATCGGTCGGCTGTCCTGCTCGCGATCTGCAGGACGCGTGTCGACGATCGGACCCTCGACACTCACGTACTGATAGGCGGGTGGCGTCTCGATCTGGGCGCACAGGGTGAAGCGTCCCGCGGCGGCGAGGGCACGGCCCTTGTGGGAGTCCTTCCCCGTGAGCACCCAGAGGCCCTTCTCCGGCGTGAAGTCGTACCAGATGGGCACGGCGAGCGGCGCGGCGCCCGCGCGTTCGATGCCGATGACACCGACGTGGACGGCGGCGAGGAAGGCCTCGCGTTCGGTGCGAGTCATGGCGAGGGACAACGGGATCCTCCCTGTGGCGTGCGCGTCGGAGGGACGGTAACTCAAACGCATGGGACACGACGCGGTGGAGAGGGTCGGGGATCCGGCCGCGGGGCCGTTCGTGTTCACCTGCGAGCACGCGACGCGCCTCCTGCCCGAGTGGGAAGCGACGCCCGCCGACCTCATTCATGTCGAGGACCACTGGGGGTGGGACATCGGTGCCGCCGATGTCACGCGCGCGCTCGCGGCGCGCACGCGATCGGCGGCCGTGCTCTCGCGTTTCTCGCGGCTGGTCTGCGATCCGAACCGCCGAACGGACGAGCCGAGCTTCGTCGTCACCGAGGTCGCGGGCCACGCACTGAGCTTCAACCGCGCGATCGACGCCGCCGAACGGGAGCGCCGCGTGCGGACCTATTTCGATCCCTTCCACGACGGCGTCGATACAGCGCTCGCGACCGCGTGCGCGCGCGGCGTGGCGCATCTGTGTTCGATCCACTCCTTCACTCCGGAGTGGGAAGGCAGTCCGCGCCCGATCGAAGTCGGGGTGCTCTACGACGCGCACGAGCACCACGCCGAGGTGCTCGCCCACGCGCTCGCGGCGGAGGGGTTCGCGGTCGCGCACAACGAGCCCTACTCGGGCTACGAGGGAATGATCTACTCGGCGAATCGTCACGGCACCACGCACGAGATTCCGTATCTCGAGCTCGAGGTGCGCAGCGATCTGATCGATACGCCGGCGCGCGCCGACGCGGTCGCCGAGCGGATCGCGCGGGCCCTGGCCGTCTACGCGCCGGCGTCGGGCTAGCGCGACGAGCGATCGCGGCCCGACGGGACGAAGCGTGGCATGCTTCGCGCCATGTTCGAAGCCCTCGACCACGTCATCGTCGGCGTGCGCGATCTCGCCGACGCCACGCGCACCTACGCCACGCTCTTCGGCCGAAGGCCCTCCTGGCGCGGCGAACATCCCGGGGAGGGGAGTGCGAACACGCTCTTCCGCCTCGGCAACACCTACCTCGAGCTGCTCGCGCCCGAAGGCGAGGGGCCCACCGCCGATCTGTTGCGCGCGCGACTCGACTCGCACGGCGAGGGTCCGCTCGGTCTCGCGTTCGCGACGCCGGACGCCGACGCCGCACACGCGACCCTCACCGCGCGCGGCCTCGCGCCCGAGGACGTCGCGCCCGGCGTGGGTCGCGACGCCGATTCGGGCCTGTTCCGCCGCTGGAAGAACGTGATGCTTCCGCTCGCGAGCACGCGCGGCGTGCTGCTCTTCGGCATCGAGCACGTGACGCCGCCCGACTTCCTGCCCGTCGCGGAATGTGTCGGCGAAGAAGCCGGCGCGGTGTCCGGCATCGATCACGCCGTCGTCCAGACCGCCGACGCGGACGCCGCCATCGCCCTCTATGGCGAGAAGCTCGGGCTGCGGCTCGCGCTCGACAAGAGCTTCCCCGACTGGGGCATGCGCCTCGTGTTCTTCCGCGTCGGCGGCGTGACCGTCGAGATCGCCAACCCGCTCGACGCGAACGCCGCACCGAAGGACGGCGACCAGCTCTGGGGCCTCTCCTGGCGGGTCCCGGATGCCGACGCCGCCCACGCGAGGCTCACCGAAGCGGGCGTCGACGTCTCCCCCGTCCGCAAGGGCCGCAAGCCCGGCACCCGTGTGCTCAGCGTCAGATCCAACCCCGGCGGCGTCCCCACGCTCCTCCTCGAACCCCCCGCCCACGACTGATCACGCCCGCAATGAGAGCCCCCGCATCGAGAGCACCCGTATCGAACGGCGGATCGGTGGAAGCGATGTCGCCGATGTTCAGCGCGCCATGCGGTGTCTACCCGAGGAAACGTGCGCCGGCCTGGTAGGCGACATCGCTTCCACCGATCCGCAACACGCTCCGAACGAGAGCCGCGAAGCAGCTTCCGGCAACGAGGATCAGAACCGCGAAGCGGACAACTCCACGTCCGCCCGCGCCCACGCCGTCTCGAACCCCTTCTGCGCCCACTCCGCCTTCGCGTCGTCGCCCTGGCGGCGCAGGCTCCGCGCGAGACCGTAGAGCGACCACCCGTTGCTCGGGTACTGCTCGAGGTCGGTGCGGTAGACCGCTTCGGCCTCGGCCGCGCGACCCGCATCGAGCAGCACCGCGCCGAGCGCCTGACGCGTCGGGAAGTAGAAGGGCGGCGGCTCCATGTACGGGATCCCGTCCTGGATCGACACCGCTTCCTCGAGCGAGGCCACCGCCGTGGAGTTGTCGCCGCGCGCCGCCGCGATCTCGCCGGCGAGGTGCAGGCGCGACACGTCGAGGAGCGTCGCCGCGGAGGCGACGCCGCCGGAGAGCGCGAGCTCCGACGCCTCGGGCTTCGCGGCGACGAGCGCGAGCGCGTCGAGCTCGGCCTCGGCTGCCGTGACGTCGCCCGTGCGCAGCAACGCGAGCCCGCGCGTGTAGTGCCAGACGCCGGTGAGATAGACGCGGCCGTCGGTCGGCACCGGCGTGCCGAGCAGGGCGTCCCACTTCCCGAAGCGCGCCATCGTGAGCTGCGGAATCGCGACGAACTCCTGGAGGAACTCGGCCTCGTCCATGCCGCCGCGCGTCACGCTCTCGAGCTTGCGCGATGCGGAGAGCGCGAGGTCGCTGCGGCCCTCGGCCGCCGCGGCGGCCCACAGGAAGTGCACGTTGTGGGGGTAGTAGAGCGCCGTGTAGAGCGGCCCGCCGCGGCAGGTGGCGAAGAACTGCTCGTCCGCGGCCGCTGCGCGGCGGTTGATCTCCAGCGCCTCGTCGTAGCGACCGACGCGCCAGAAGATGTGCGACGGCATGTGGACGAGGTGCCCGGCGTCCGGTGCGAGGTCGCCGAGCCGCTCGGCTGCGGGGACGGCGCGCTCGGGGTAGGGCAGCTCGACGGCGTGGATGTAGTAGTGATTCGCGCCGACGTGGTTCGGGTCGGCTGCGAGCACGCCTTCGAGCACGGCGAGCGCCTCCTCGGTGTGCGGCTTCGGCCGGTTGCCGTCCTCCCAGTAGTCCCAGGGCGAGAGATCCATGAGCGCTTCGGCGAAGATCGTCGCGGCGTCGACGTCGCTCGGATCCTCCTCGTGGACGGCGCGCATGGCATCGGCGAAGGCGCGGTCGCGGTGGCTGCGATCTTCGAGCGGCTCGGCCACGTAGCGCGTGCCGAGGGCGAGGATGTACGCCTGCTCGCGTCCGCTGGCGCCCGGGGCGAGCTCGATCGCCCGCTGCGTGGCAGCGTAGGCCTCGCGTTCCGCATCGGGCCCCATCGGCATGTTGATGTTCGGACCGAGGGCGAGGCCCTTTCCCCAGGCGCACATCGCGCAGCTGGGGTCGGCGGCGAGGGCGGCGTCGAAGGAGCGGACCGCCGCTTCGTGATTGAAGCCGTAGGTGAGGACGAGGCCCTGGTCGAAATAGCGCTGGGCGAGCTCGCTCTCGGTGGTGATCGGATGGTGGAGGTCGCCGAGCCCATCGAGCAGGCGGGGCGCGTCGGGCGTGGGCTTGGTCGTGTCGGGCGGCGCCCCACCCGGGGCGCAGGCGATGACGATGACGATCGCGATCGTAAATCGGACGGCGTTCGTGGCGTGAAACATCGGGGTGTCCTCCAGGTCCGGGGAGCCGCTAGGATGCGCCCGGTGACACCAGGTCGACAACCCGATCGGGCGGCGAACTGCCACGAAAGCTCCGAGCGGGTGCAGCAATTTTATCCCCGCCATGCAGGAATCCGCGAGTAGAAAGACGGCGCGCGAATCGGACACGCCGCGCTGGGGAGACGGACCCCTCGAGGTCGCGTTCTTCTTCGCGCTGCTCCCCGTCGTGCACCTGCTGGCCCGGTTGCCGCTGCCCGCGCTGCACTTCCTCTCCGACGTGACCGCCTTTGCGGCCTATCGCGTGTTGCGCGTGCGTCGTCGCCACGTGCTCGAGAGCCTGCACCGCGCCTTCCCGGAGAAGACGCCTCGGGAGATCGACCGGATCGCGATGCAGACCTATCGCAACCAGTGCGACGTCGCCGCCGAGGGACTGAAGATGCTGGTCGCGACGCCCGAGGAGATCGCCGCGCGCGTCGACGACGACATCCAGCTCGTGGCCGACCTCTGCGAGGAAGGGCGCAGCGTCATCTACGTGATGGGTCACAACGCGAACTGGGAGTGGGCGATCCCCGCGACCGCCGCGGTCGTCCCGAAGCTCACTCTCCACGTCGTCTATCACCCGCTCAGCCATCCGGGATTCGACCGCGTGCTGCGTTCGATGCGCGAGCGCTACGGCGCCGTCCTCTCGCCGATGGATCAGGCGCCGCGGGCGATCGTTCGGATGCGCGGCATGGTCTCGGCGGTGATCCTCGTCGCCGACCAGCGGCCGCGTCGGCGGCAGCATCCCCACCACACGAAGTTCCTGAATCGCGACACCGGCTTCCTCACCGGGCCCGAGCGCCTGGCGCGGCGACTCGGGCTGCCCCTCGTCTTCGTCGACATGAGGCGCGTCTCGCGCGGGCGTTATCGACTCGCGGCGGAGTGGTTGTGCGAAGATCCGAAAGCGACGGAGCCCGGGGAAATCACCGAGCTCTTCGCGCGTCGTCTCGAGCGGCAGATCCACGAGGCGCCGGAAGATTGGCTATGGCTGCATCGGCGCTGGCGGGACCGCCGCGCCGAGCGGGCGGGATTGGAGCCGGGATGAACCCCAGCGAGGCGGCCGTCGTGGCGCCCGAGATCGTCGATCTCGCGGTGCTGGCCGAGTGGATGGACGGTCGCGGGCTCGCCAGCGGGCCGCTGGAAGGCGTCGAGAGCCTTTCGGGCGGCACACAGAACGTCCTGCTCCGGTTCACGCGCGCCGGTCGGGTCTTCGTCCTGCGCCGGCCGCCGCCCCACCTGCGCAAGAACAGCAACGAGACGATGCGCCGCGAGGCGCGCGTCCTCGCCGCGATCGCCGACACCGACGTGCCCCATCCCCGGCTCATCGCCGCCTGCCCGGAGGAGGACGTGATCGGCGCGGCCTTCTACCTGATGGAGCCGGTCGAAGGCTTCAATCCCACCGCCGGGCTGCCCGACTTCCACGCGGGAGATCCGGCGGTGCGGCACGCGATGGGGCTGTCGCTCGTGGACGGGATCGCCGCGCTCGGCGCCGTCGACTATCGCGCGGTCGGCCTCGAGGGCTTCGGTCGGCCCGAGGGCTATCTCGAACGGCAGGTTTCGCGCTGGCGATCGCAGCTCGAGAGCTATGCCGAATTCGACGGCTATCCCGGCCCGGAGATTCCCGGCGTGGAGGAGGTGGCGGCCTGGCTCGACGCCCATCGCCCCGCATCCTTCGATCCGGGGATCCTCCACGGCGACTATCACCTCGCCAACGTCATGTACCGGTACGACGCTCCCGACCTCGCGGCGATCGTCGACTGGGAGCTCTCGACGGTCGGCGATCCGCTCCTCGATCTCGGCTGGCTCCTCGCCACCTGGCCCGCGTCCGACGCGCCTTCCGCGGCCTCGATCGGCGTGCAGCCCTGGGAGGGCTTCCCGAGCGCCGACGAACTCGTCGCGCGTTATGCAGAGCGCACCACGCGAAGCCTCGACGCGATCGCGTGGTACGCCGTTCTCGCCTGCTACAAGCTCGGCATCATCCTCGAAGGCACCCACGCCCGCGCCTGCGCGGGCAAGGCCCCGAAGACCACCGGCGACGTCCTCCACGCCACCACCCTCGGCCTCTTCGAGCGCGCTCAGAAGTTCATGGCGCAAGCGGGCGCCTAGCTCGAGCTTCGCTAGATGGAATCGCTCTCGCCGCGGACGAAGAGCGGCTCCATCGCATAGCGCGCGACGTCGGCGGCGATCGCGTCTGCGCTCGGCGCCTCCACGGTCTCTTGGGCCGCGTCGAGGATCAGGGGCAGGATGCGCGCGTCGCTCGACGTGTTCAGGAAGAGGCCGGGGCGCGAGAGCACGAAGTGCACGGCACGGCGGATCGCATCCGGGTCGAGGAGCGGCTCGTACCAGCTGAACTTGCGCGCATCCTCGTCGGTCCAGCGGCGGCGGGCGACGGACTTGATCGTCTGCACCGCGACGCCGCGCTCGGCGCAGGTGTCGACGAGCTTCGCGAAGTCGGAGGCGTACTCCGGGTCGGCGAGCATCGTATGGCTGCAGGGCGTCAGCACCGACGCGAAGGGGAAGCGTTCGAGGCTGCGCAGGTGCATCGCCGGGGCAAAGGTGCCGTGGCCGGTGACGCCGAGGTGGCGCACCAGCCCCTCGTCGCGCGCCTTCGCGAGCGCCTCGACGGCGCCGCCCGGCGCGTGGGCCGCCTGCCAGTCGTCCTCGTCGACCAGGTTGTGCAGCTGGATCAGGTCGACCGAGTCGACGCCGAGGCGCTCGAGGGACTTCTCGAGACCGCGGCGCGCCGCATCGCCGCTGCGCTCGCGGGTCTTCGTCGCGAGGAAGAAGCGGCCGGGGTGGGCGCGCAACCAGGGCGCCAGCACGACTTCGGATTCGCCGTAGCCCGCGGCGGTGTCGATGTGGTTGACGCCGTGCTCGAGGAGCAGGTCGAGGAGCCCGTGGGCGCGTTCGGGCTTCATCACCGCGAGGGCGGCGGCGCCGAAGATGACACGGGAGCTCTCGTGGCCGGTCGATCCGAACGGTGCGCGGGACAGGGTCATGGCGAGGCCTCCAGCGGTGGATCGCCAGCATACGATGCGGTAGGGCCCAGCGCTTCGCGCTAGCGTCCGCGTCCCCGTGACGCGTCACCGCAGCACTCTCGCCTTCGTCGCCGGTCTGGTCGCCCTCGGTGCCCTCCTGATCGGAGGCTGGGCCGCCGCGCAGTTCCGCAGCGCGACGCTCGGCCGGCCCTGGTTCGTGGCGCCGAGCCAGCTCGTCGTCGCGGAAAACGGGACGCTCGTGGTCGGCATCGGGGAGACCGAGGTGCAGGTGTACGCTTCGGATGGCGCGCCGCGCAGTGCGTGGTACCGCGTCGAGCCCGGTCCCTTCCGGCTGGTGGCGCGATCGGACGATCGCATCGCGGTCGTGTCGCCGTCGGGAGACGTCGTCCTGCGCGACGCCGACGGCCAGATGCTCGGGGAAGAACGGGATGCTGCCGCCTACGATCGCGCCGGTGCGCCGAGCCGCGAAGGCGTCGCGGCGGACGGCACGCGCTATGCGCTGCGTCCGGAAGGGCTGGTCGCCGCGCCGCGCGGCGGCGGGGCAGGGCGGGTGCTGGTGCCGGCACCGCCCTGGCCGCTCTCGTGGTTCGGCACTCGTCCGGTGCTGCCGGTGATGCTCACGCTGATCGCCTCGCTCGTGGGCGGGGTGGCATGCATCGGGCTCGCGCGACGACCAGACGCCGCGTGAGGCGCGCACGCGCCCTCGCGCTCGTCGTCTCGCTCGCCTGGGCGGTCGCGTGCGGCGAGCCCGATCCGCCGGCCGCGACGCCCGAGCCGGTTCCCGAGACGCCCGCCGCTCCGTCCGAGCCCGGCGTTCCCGCCGATCCCGAACCGACGCCGGCTCCGAGCCCCGCGCCGACGCCGACGCCTCCTCCGAAAGCCCCGTCTCCGCCGCCAGACCCTGCACCCGACCCCGAACCCGACGGGATTCCCGAACCCGACGCGGCCCCCGAACCGGCACCCGACCCTGCCCCCGAGCCGACGCCCGAACCCACCCCGCCCGCGATCTCCCTCGACGAGCTCGCCGATCGGATCAAGGAGACGCGCGCGATCGGCGTGTTCACGAAGCTGGCGCTCAAGAACGACATCGACGACCTGCTCGCCGAGCTGACCGCCTATCACGAGCGCGGGGAGGGGGCGCTCGCCACGCTCGAAGAGCGCTACGAAGCGCTCGTGCTCAAGCTCCTCGCGCTGCTCGAGCAGGGCGAGCCCGACCTCGCGCTCGCGCTCGCCCGTTCGCGCGAGGAGATCTGGAGCCGGCTCGCCGACCCGGTCCGCTTCGCGGAGATCAACACATGAGGAGCCCCGTCATGCGGCACGCCTTTCTTCTTCTCGCCCTCGCGATGTTCGCCGGTCCGAGCGCGGCGCAGGAGGCCGGCGGCGACGTCACGGTCGCGCAGGACCTCCTCGCGGTGCTGCATCTGCGCGGCAAGGCCTGCGAGGCCGTCGCGTCGCACGAGCAGCTCGGCGACGCCGACTACCTCGTCGTCTGCACCGACGGGCCGCGCTATCGCATCTTCATCGCCGAAGGGGATCGCGTGGAGATCGAAGAGCGCCGGCCCCCGAATTCGAACCGCTGAGGAGCACCGCCATGAAGATGACACGAGCCACCGCATACGTCGTCGCCACACCGCCCCCGAATCTCGGTGGCTACTTCTGGTACTTCGTCAAGGTCGAGACGGATTCGGGCCACGTGGGTTGGGGCGAGACGGCCGTCCTGTTCAGCATGTACGGAATGGACGGGGCGTTCGAGCAGCTCGTGAAGGGACTCTTCGATCGCTATCTGCTCGGCCAGGATCCGACGAATCGCGACATGCTCAACAAGCTGATGTACGCGGGATTCACCTCTCAGCACACCGACTACTTCGCGTCGGGTCTGATCAGCGCCTTCGACATGGCGATGTGGGACATCTGCGGGAAGGTCTACGATGCGCCCATCTGCGACCTGCTCGGCGGTCGCTACCGCGATCGGATCCGCACCTACTCCTACATCATGGATCCCGATTTCGAGGGGGATCTCGAGTCCGCCGCGGCCGACTGGAGCAAGAACCCGAAAAAGGTCGCCGAGAACGCGCGCAAGATCGTCGATCACGGCTTCACGGGCGTGAAGCTCGATCCGTTGAAGTACCAGCTCCCGGGGACGCAGCCGATCGGGCCGTGGGAGATCGGCATGCAGGAGTACGACCATGCCGAGCGTACGATCGAGGCGATTCGCAAGGCGGTCGGCAACGAGGCCGACATCATCATCGGCACCCACGGTCAGATCACGCCTTCGGTCTCGCGCCGGTTGGCAGCGCGGCTCGAGAAGTTCGACCCGCTCTGGCTCGAAGAGCCGTGCCCGCCCGAGAACGCCGACGAGATGGCGCGGATCGCTGCGAGTACCACGATCCCGATCGCCACGGGAGAGCGGCTCGCGTACGTACACGACTTCCAACGGCTGTTCGCGGTCGGCGCCTGTCACTTCGCGCAGCCCGACCTGGGGAGTTGTGGCGGCGTCACCGCGGGGAAGCAGATCGCTTCCCTCGCCGAAGCGCATTACGTCTTGATGGCACCCCACGTCTGGGGCGGTCCGTTGATCACGGCCGCCGCGGTTCAATTGGACGCCGCCGTGCCCAACTTCCTGATCCAGGAGAGCATCTTCAAGTCGGGGCTCTTCTTCGACGAGATCCTCGTGGAGCCGTTCGAGTGGGAAGACGGTGATCTCCTCCTTCCGGAACGGCCCGGACTCGGCGTCGAGCTCGATGAAGAGAAGCTCGTGCAGTACAGGCCGACCGGCGCATTCGGGCGCTAGCTTGCGACGGGCTCCGGTCTACGGGATCTCGCCGACGAATCCGAGCTTCTGCTGGAAGCGCTGCATGCCCGACACCCAGCGGTCGTAGTCGCCCGCCTTGCGCTGCATGTAGGTCACCACCTCGGGGTGGGGCAGGATCAGGAACGACTCGGCGGCAAGCCCCTTCACGACGGCTTCGGCGCATTCTTCGGGCTCGAGCATGCCGTCGGCCGCGGCGGCGCCGCCGCCCGCATCGCCGACGGCGGAGCCCGCGTCGGTCATCGCCGTGCGCACGGCCTGGGGGCAGAGCACCGAGACCTTGATGCCGCGGTCGCCGTAGGTGATGGCGAGCCACTCGGCGAGGCCGACCGCCGCGTGCTTCGTGACGCCGTAGGGCGCGGACCCGATCTGGTTGAGCAGTCCGGCGGCGGAGGCGGTGGTCATCAGGTAGCCCTCGCCGCGCTCGAGCATCCCGGGCAGCACCGCGCGCGCCGCGTACACGTGCGACATCACGTTGATCTTCCAGATGCGGTCCCAGTCCTCGTCGGGCGCTTCGACGCCGCCCGGCACCGAGATGCCCGCGTTCGCGCAGAAGAGATCGACCGGGCCGTAGGCGTCTTCGGCCTTCGCGACGAGCGCCTTCACGGCGTCGCCGTCGGCGACGTCGGTCGGGACGGCGAGCCCGCCCACCTCCTCGGCGACGCTCGCGCAGCCCGAGGCATCGAGGTCGGCCACCACGACGCCGCGCGCTCCTTCCACGGCAAAGCGCCGCGCCAGCGCGCGTCCGATGCCGCTCGCGCCGCCCGTCACCACGATGTGCTTTCCCTCGAGTTGCATGACGCCTCCTTCGCTGGATCGCCGCGCATCGTCGCACAGGGCGTCGTGATACGCTGCCGCGCGCGCGGCGTCCCAGCGCGGAGGAACGGATGGCAAAGCTCGATCTCACCGTCGACCCGAAGGCCGAATACGAACGCAAGCTGACGTCGGCCGAGCAGGCCGCGGGCCTCGTCGAGTCGGGCGATCTCGTCTGGATCCCGAGCTCGCACACGCCGCCCGCGATCCTCGCCGTGCTCGCCACGCGCGAGGCCGAGCTGCGCGACGTGTGCATCCGCAGCGTGATCATCCCGAACATGGGCTGGTTCCGGGAAGACGCTGCCGAGAGCTGGAACCTACAGGTGCAGTACGCCCTGGCGCCCGACAACCGCGAAGCGCTCGCCAACCGCCTCGTCGACTTCCATCCCCTGCACATGATCAATCAGCACAAGGCGCGCGACACGCGCGGCGAGCACGGGCGTCCGATCGACGACCTGCTGATCGTGGTGTCGCCCCCGAACGAGCAGGGTTATGTCTGTGTCGGCAATGCCGCATGGGACGCCGTCAGCTCGGCTGCGCGCGCGAAGCGGGTGATCGCCGAGCAGAGCGCCGGCGTCTGCCTCACCCGCGGCGACAGCTGGCTCCACGTCTCTCAGCTCGATGCGATCGTCCCCGGCGACCGCGGACGCATGGGCTCGCCCGACCCCGATCCGGCGAACTTCCCCGAGCTCGATCGCGACATCGCGGCCAACCTCAAGACGGTGGTGCGCGACGGCGCGACGATCCAGGTCGGGCTCGGCAAGCACACCACTGCGGCGACGATGCTCGGCGCCTTCGACGATGCCAACGACCTCGGCTACTTCGGGGAGCTGACGGTGCCGGGCACCGTCGAGCGCGCGCGGCGCGGGATCATCACCGGGAAGCATTCCGAGGTGCACCCGAACCGCTTCGTCGCGTGTCACATCGGCAACAGCCACGAAGACCTCGACACGATCGAGCACAATCCCTTCTACCAGCTGCGTTCGTACGAGCACACGAACGACCCGAAGGTGATCGCCCGCCACGACGACATGCTCACCGTGAACGGCGCGCTGACGATCGACCTCTCCGGTCAGATCGGGGTCTACGCGCTCGGGCCATTCATCTACAGCGGCCTCGGTGGACAGCTCGCCTTCCACATGGGCGCCTTCCTCTCGAAGCGCGGTCGTGCGGTGACGATCATCCCGTCGGCCGCGAAGGGCGGGAAGGTGTCGGCGATCGTGCCCCAGTTCGATGCGGGCCAGATCGTGTCGATCCCGCGCGAGCTCGCCGACACGGTGGTGACGGAGCATGGCGTCGCGCAGCTGCTCGGCAAGAGCGTGCGCGAACGCGCCGAGGAGTTGATCCGGGTGTCCCACCCCGACCACCGCGACTTCCTGCGCGACGAGGCGAAGCGGCTCTACTGGCCCTGATCGCGGAGGCGTTCGTCCGAATCGCCACCGCGAAATGGCAGCGCGGATGGGGCGCGTTGTCCACGCGCATCCCAGCGCGCCACGGTCGCTCGCTTCCCGCGCGATGAAAGTGCCGCGCATCTGGCATCTCCTTTGCACGTGTGAAATCCGATTTCCAAAAGGAGGTGTGCGAAGTGCGGAGGTTTCGCGTCGCAATCGCGTCGTGTGTCGTCATGGCTGCGTTCACGGCTCAGGCCGAGAGCGAGGAGCGCTGCTCGGAGTGGTTCCCGGACTTCCAGTGTGAGGACCGGGAAGCGCGCTTCGAGGGCTTCACGCCGCCGTCTTCGATGCCCTATCTCTTCGAGGATCCGTTCATCACGACCGGAGCCTCGGCGCATCTGATCTGGCACGACTTCCCCTGGGATTCGGTGTTTCGCGGGGGCGACCTCTACGTGGCCGCCCTGCAGCTGCGACTCGCCATCACCGATCGCCTCGCGTTCATCGCGACGAAGGATGGCTATGCCTGGCTGCGGCCCGGAGGCAATTCCCAGATCGAGGCCGACGACGGCTTCTTCGACATCGCCGCGGGCTTCAAGTACGCGCTGATCCAATCGGAGGAGCACGAGTTCATCCTCACTCCGAGCTTCCGGCTCGATCTGCCCGTAGGGAATGGGGATCTGTTCTCGGGCAACGGCAGCGGCGTCGCCATTCCGGGGCTGTCCGCCGCGAAAGGGCTCGGGCCGGTGCACCTGATCGGCAGCGTCGGCGGACGCCTCCCCTTCGACATGACCCGCGAATCGACGTCGGTCTACTACAACGTGCACGCGGACGTGAACGTGATCCCGTTCCTGATCCCGTTCGTCGAGTTCAACGGAACGACGTGGACGAAGTCGGGCGACGGGAAGGAGAACGTCCGGACGAAGAGCTTCGGATCGGTCGATCTGCGCACCGCGCAGAACGTCCTGGCCAACGCCGGCATCACCGACGAGCGCCGCTTCGAGGGGCTCGACGTGGCGAATCTCGGCTCCACCGGCGTCTCGGGGACGACGGTGCTGTCACTCGCCGTCGGTGGACGCATTCCGCTCGGCGACCACGTCAGCTTCGGCGCCTACTACGAATTTCCGATCTCCTCGCGGAAGGGAATCTTCGAGCAGCGCATCGCCGGCAATCTGCACTTCGAGTACTGAGGCCCGGTACTCAGCCTTCCGGGTCGCGCGAGCCCTTCACCTTCTGGAGCAATCCCGCCGCGTCACCGCCCATCAGCGCCTGGAGGTGCGGGCCGGCCTGGAGGTCGCCGCCGGTGCGCACGATCGCGCGTCCGCCGCGCGCCTCGAGCGCGGTGTAGACGAAGCGCTTGTTCACCGTCACGACGGCGGGGGGCACCTCGGCGATGCGCCGTGCGATCGCGACGACGCGCGCTTCGAGCTCGTCCGCCGGGAAGGCCTGGTTGATCATGCCGACGCCCGCGGCTTCGGTGCCGGTGTACTCGCGCCCGCCCACGTGCAGCTCCATCGCGTGGCGCGGCGACATCAGCGCGGGGAACCAGGCGAAGTCGGGCAGGCCCGCGAAACGCAGCACGGGATGCGACAGCTTGGCGGTGTCCTCGGCGTAGGCGAGGTCGCAGGCGCCGGCGAGCTCGAGTCCGCCGGCCATCGCGTAGCCGTGGATCATCGCGATCACCGGCTTCGCGAGGTCCCAGATCGACATCCAACCCTCGCTGACGTGGCGTGCCCACGGCATCCCCACCTGTGACGTGAAGTAGGGCTGGTCTTCGCCGAGGTTGCTCTTGAGGTCGTAGCCGGAGGAGAAGCACTTCCCCGCGCCGCGCAAGATCGAGACGCGCACCGTGTCGTCGCCGTCGGCGCGCTGGAGGGCGTCGAGGAGCTCGCCGCGCATCGCGTTGTCGATCGCGTTGCGCTTCTCCGGCCGGTTCAGCGTGACGAACCGGACGCCGGGCGCGGCCTCGGAGACTTCGATGCGCTGATAGTCGGTCATGCGGGCGCATCCTCACCGGTATCGCGCGCGCCGACCAGATCGGACATCAGCGCGTAGGCCTCTTCCTGTTCGGTGCGCACCGTGAGACCGGTGTAGGGCAGGTCTTCCCAGTCCGAGCGCCAGCGCTCGCGGATACGCTCGACCGGACCGAACAGGCCGCCCTCGTCGATGTACTCGTCGGGCACGGCGGCGATCGCCTCGGCGCGCTTGCCGGCCTGGAAGAGCTCGTGGATCCGGTTCGCGGCGTCCGCATAGCCCTCACGCTCCATCCGCTTCTTGTGGAAGTTGAGCTTCGGGTGTCCCATGCCGCCGACGTAGAGCGCGACGAACGGCTTCGCGGCGTCGAACGCGGACTTCAGGTCGTCGGTGATCGTCACCGAGACGCCGCCCTGGATCTCGAAGTCGGCGAGCGACTTCCCACCGCCCGCCCGCGCGAAGCCCTGTTCGAGCCACTTCATGAAGGTCGGGACGTTGCCGCGGCGCAGGCCGAAGGGGAGCCAGCCGTCGCACAGCTCGGCGGTCATCACGACGCTTGCCTTCGCGCCGGTTCCGAGGAAGATCAGGGGCTTGGGGTCGAAGTGGAGGATCGACTTGAGGGGTTTCCCCATGTCCGCGGAGCCCGGTCCGCGGTAGGGGAGCGGGATCTCCGGCCCGTCGTGGGTGACCGGCCCCTCGCGGGCGAAGATCTTCTTCACGATCTCGACGTAGTCGCGCAGCCGCGCGACCGGCCGGCCCCACGGCTCGCCGTACCAGCCCTCGACGATCTGCGGACCCGACACCCCGAAGCCGCCGATCACGCGACCGCCGCCGGCCAGCGCGTCGAGCGTGCCGAGCTGCATCGCGGCCATCGCCGGGCTGCGCGCCGCGACCTGCATCACCGCCGTGCCGAGGCGGATCTTCTTCGTGTGCGCGGCGAGGAACGCGAGGGGCGTGATCGCGTCCGAGCCGTAGGCTTCGGCGGTCCACACCGAGTCGTAGCCGAGCGCTTCGCAGCGCTGCACGAGCGCGACCGGCACCTGGACGTCGCGCGCCGCGTACTCGATCGCGAGGCCGAGCTTCATTCTTCGAGGTGCGCCTTCACGGCGCCGCCGACGCGTTCGAGGTCGATCAGGAAGGTGTCGTGTCCGTAGGGCGCTTCGAGCTCGGCATAGGTGACGCGCGCCCCGTTCTTCTCCAGCGCCGCCGCCAGCTCGCGCTGTTGCCACACCGGGAAGAGCAGGTCGCTGGAGATGCCGATGACGAGCGTCGGCGCTCCGATCGCCTCGATGCGCGGCCGGCCCTGGCTGTCGTCGGTCAGGTCGAAGAGGTCCATCGCCTTCGAGATGTAGAGGTAGGAGTTCGCGTCGTACTGCAGGCAGAACTTCTCGCCCTGGTGCACGAGATAGCTCTCCACCTCGAAGTCCTCGTCGAGGCGCGGGGGCCGCGAGTCGTCGTTGCGCGCGCGGCCGAAGCGCTCGAGCCACTCGGGGCCCGAGCGATAGGTGATCGTGCCGATCTCGCGCGCCACGCGCTGCCCGCGGCTCGGGAACGACACGCCGTAGTAGCGCCCGTCGCGCCAGTCGGAATCCGCCATCACCGCCTGACGCTGCACGAAGCGCAGGGCGATCGACTGGGGATGCGAGCGCAGCGCGGCGGAGATGCTGACGGCGCGCCCGACCCGCTCCGGCACCTCCGACGCGAGCAGGAGCGATTGCATGCCCCCGAGTGACGCGCCGACCGAGGCGTGCAGGCGGTCGATGCCGAGGTGATCGAGGAGTGGAAGCTGCGCGCGCACCATGTCGGCGACGGTGAGGATCGGGAAGTCGGTGGCGTAGGGCTCGCCGGTGCGAGGGTCTGGCGAGGCCGGGCCGGTGCTGCCGTAACAGCCGCCGAGCAGGTTCGTGCACACGACGAAGAAGCGATCGGTGTCGATCGCGCCGCCCGGTCCGATGAACTCCTCCCACCAGCCCGGGTTGGGATTGTTCGCGTGGCTCTTCGCGTGGGACGACGACGAGAGGCCCGTATGGAGCAGCACCGCGTTGTCGCGCTCGGGTGAGAGCTCGCCCCAGGTCTCGTAGGCGAGGGTGTACTCGGGAAGCTCCCCGCCCCATTCGCAGCGGAAGGGAGCGGGGTGATGGAAGCTGGCGTAGCCCGAGACGACCTTGTCGTAGTGGGGCTCGGGGCCTTCTTGGGAGGGCTTGGTCATGGTGGGGTTCGAGCGGTGGGCGTCGGTCCATCATAACCGCTCAGGAGCCCGGGAAATCCACGTAGATCGGCGACGACCAGGCGCGCGGTTCGTGGGGCGCGAGGCAATCGTCGGCCATGCCCGCCGGTCCGGGACAGAGATTCGCCTTCGTGCACGCGCCGTTCGCATCGCGCTCGCAGCGCAGGTTCCCGGCGTTGATCCCGGGCTTGGGCGCCTCGAAGGCGCGGGCGTAGTAGACGGCGTCGCGACCGAGTTTCGTGTACTCCGGGTCGATGAAGGTGGCCGCGCAGCCCACCGGGTCGGGTTCGCATTCGAAGACCTGCCAGGGATCGTCGATCAGGTGGGCGACGTCCTCGTCCGGGGTCTGCTGCGGGACGATCCGCACGATCTCGATGCGCGTGATCGGTCGGCGCTGATCGCCGGGGTGGTAGCACTCGCCCTTGCAGAGATGATCGAGGCGGTCGTCGCCGAGCGCGGACGCCGCGTCCTCCGGGCAGCCGGGCTTCTGCTGGAAGGAGCCGACCGCACGCGCCTGGAAGACCGGCGATTGGTCCATGGCGACCTCGCCGCCCATCGGGAGCGTCTCGCCGCGCGATCCGGGCGGATTCAAGAGGTCGAACCAGAGCAGCATGCGCGGACCGCTGGTGCCGTACACCTCGCGCCGTTCGAGCGCCGCGAAGATCGCGTGACGATCGCGTCCGGCGGCGTGCGCGCCGACGAGTCCGCCGGTGAGCAGGAACGACGCCTGGCGCTCGGTCTCGAAGACGTCGAAGCCGAGCCGGTCGATCCGGAAAGGGCGCGACTGCGCGACCGGATCCTCCGGAGCCATGCCGTAGAGCGCGGCGGCCGGACTGTCGCGATCGAGCCCCTGTGACTCGGTCATGCCGCGGCGGAACTTCTCCTTGTAGCCGGTCCCGGGCCGCGCGAAGTGGTTGTCGCTCGACGCCATGAAGCCCATGCGGAATCGGCGCGGGTCCTCGCCGTCGTCGAAGTTGCCGAGCGCGGCGATGTACTGCGCCGATCCGGCCGGGCGGTAGTTGAACGAGGGCTGCATGCAGTCGCGGCACTGGCCGGCGTCGAGCCAGTCGGCGCCCTCGGTGCCCGGCACGGTGAGGTGTCCGGCGACGCCCGCGGCCGCGGCATGGGCGCGCGCGGTGACGGCGCGCGCCTCGCACTCCGCCTCGTCCGCACCCTCGGCGCGGCAGCGCTCGAAGATGATCTCGCCGGCGCGCCAGCAGCTCGGCAGATGGTCCACCGTCGGGGCCGGGCACTCGGGGGTGCCATCCGCCGCGAACGTCACCCCGCGGAAATCGCGGTAGACCTCCGAATCGCCGTGGCCCGAATAGATCTCGAGCAGTCGCTGCCAGCGCTCGCTGTGCATGTCGCCCGCGAGCTGCTTCTCCCAGGACGAGCCCGGCGGCGTGTAGAAGCCCCAGGTGGTGCCGTGGGGGATCACGAGTGCGCTGTGGTCCCACTCGTCGAGCTTGCGGAACAGGTCGGCGGGCGTGGCGGCTTCCTCGATGCAGTCGAGCGGGAGGTCGCGGCTGTCCACGTCTTCGGGGCAGTAGGGCGTGTCGCCGCGCTCGGCGAGATAGCGCGCGAAGTCGTGGACCCGTCCGCCCTGGCTCAGGGCGAAGTAGCCGAGCGCGATGGTGGGCGCGCGGATGCCGATGCCGCGCATCGAAGCGATCGGCCGCGCGGGGATCTTCTCGTCCTCGAGATGCTCGAGCACGACGTTCTTGTGCCCGTAGTGCTCGTCGGCCGTCTTGCCCACCTGGGTCCATTCCCAGCCGAGATAGGCGACGACGTCCGGGTCGGCGGGATTCCCGGCGACCTCGTTGCACTGACGGATCGAGTCGAGGGTCTCGCTCCAGTGGCGCGGCGTGATCGTCTCGGCGTGGTCGTTGATCGACCAGAAGTCGAGCGACGAGCAGTAGCGGGCGAAGTCGCAGGCGTCTGCGGGCGGGTGCGCGCCTTCGCCGCCGAGCAGCGGGAGGCTGAAGCTGAACGCGTCGAAGGAGAACGTGGTGTGGACGTGGAGATCGCCGAACAGGATCTGCTTCCCGCGCGCGGCGCCGATCGTGCTGGCGGCGACGCGATCGGCGCGCTCGCGCGAATCGACGACGACGCTCGGCAATGCGGGCCCCGCGATCTCGCCGGGGCCTTCGTGGGATCCGAAGTAGCCGCGACCGGCCAGCCAGAGCAGGGCGAAGGCGCCGACGAGGAGCACGACGGCGCCGAGGGCGAGCATCATCCAGGGCTTCACGGGCGTCCTCCTGCGCGGGTGGGGCGGGCCGGGGCGGACCCGAGCCGCACCGTGCACCGGCCGGCTCGGCGCGTCAATGGAGGATCGGCCGCGGATCCGGGCGGAAGCGCACGCGAGTTGCCGGTGGGACGCGGGTCGGTTGCGCATCGCGCCGTCCGGGTCCGTCGACGACGACACCGAAGTGCGCGCCGCGGCCACTCACGACCATGCACTCCCGCGCACGTACTCCCGAGCCGCAGAGTGGGCGCGAAGTCGATCCCCGCGCATCCGGGCGCGCGCCGGGGCCGACGCTCTGGGCCGTCGCGAGCGGCAAGGGCGGGGTCGGCAAGTCGGTGGTCAGCTCGAGCCTCGCGATCGGACTCGCCGCCACCGGGCCGCGAGCGGTCGCGATCGACCTCGATCTCGGCGGCGCGAACCTGCACAGCGTGTTCGGCTGTGTCCACTCGCGGCACACGATCACGGACGTGTTGCGCGGGCAGGCTGAGATGGAGGAGGCGCTCGTCGAAACGACCGTGCCCGGGGTGCGGTTGCTCTCCGGCGCCCGCGCCGGTCTCGACGCGGCGAACCCCCACTACCAGCAGAAGCAGAAGCTCCTGCGCAGCCTGCGCCGGATCGACGTCGGACACGTCGTGATGGACCTCGGCGCGGGCAGCGCGTTCAACACCCTCGACGCCTTCCTCGCCGCCGATCGGCGCATCCTCGTCACGACGCCGGAGCCGACCGCGGTCGAGAACTCCTACCACTTCCTCAAGGCCGCCTTCTTCCGATCGCTGCGAGCGGTGGCGCGTGAGCCGGAGGTTCGCGCCGTCCTCGAGAGCATCCTCGAACGGGCGCGGCGCGAGGGCGCGACGCCGCGCGAGCTGGTCGAAGCCGCGGCGCGCGCCGATGCGGACGTCGGCGCGAGGTTGCGCGAGCAGGTGAACACCTTCGAGATCGACCTGATCGTGAACCGATCGGACCTCTCGAGCCTGCGCCGCGATCCGGGCATCGAGCTCGCCGCCGCGACCCGGGCGCAGCTCGGCGCCAACCTGCGCCTCGCCGCTTCGCTCCCCAACGATTCCGCGGTGCCCGCCGCGATCGAGCGCGGCGTGCCCGTGCTCCAGCTCTTTCCGGGAACCGCGTTCAGCCACGAGATGCGCCGCACCGTCGAGCGGCTGATCGAAGACGAGCCGATCCCGACGGCGCCGGCCGCTGCGCCGAATTCCCGGTCGCGCCGCGCTGCGCCCGCCACGGTCGCCGCGCCGGCCACACCGCCCATGCCCCGCTTCGACGGACGCGCGCCCGGCGCCCACCTGCGCGCCTGCCGCGAGCTGCTCGGGCTCGCCCTGAACCAGCTCCACGAACGCACCCGCATCCGCCACCACTACCTCGAGGGGATCGAGCGCGAAGACTTCGCGCAGCTTCCGCCCGAGTTCTATCTCCAGGCCTATGTGCGGCAGATGGCTCTCGCCCTCGACCTGCCCGACGCGGAGCGCATCGCCGAGTCCATGGTGTTGCGCGCGCGCGAGTTCGCGGCTGCCCGCAAGGGTCTCCGAGCGGCGCCGACGGACGCCGGAGGCGGTGATGCGCCACGGGAGGAAGTCCCGAGCGCCTGCGAGCTGGTGGCCGCGGTGGATTTCGAACCCGAGCTCGAAGGGTTCGCGTCGCCCGTCGAAGGCGGGACTCCCGTCTCGGAGGTGCCGGTCCGCTCTGCGCCCGATCGCCCGCCCGAGCCGGAAGGCGCCGCTCCGGTCGCGCCCGGCCCGGCGAACGCGGTGCCCCGCGCACCGAAGGCGAGCGCCGATGCCGGCGCGACGAAGCCGACCGAGGGCGAGGTCGCCGCGGCGGGCGATTCGACGAACTCGACGATCGCCGCGCTGCTCCAGCGCGAGGAAGGCGTCGGTTTCGCCCGGGCGCTCGCCCGCCTGCACGCGACCGACCCCGCGCGGGAGGTCGAGCACGAGGCGCAGGCGGGTCGCGTCCGTGCAGCTCCTCCGGCCCGTCGCCGGCGCCGCCGACGCCTGCGGCGTTAGTCGGGAGTCGTCAGCCGACTTCGCGGTGGAAGGTCTCGAGCGCGTCGATGTAGGCGCGCGGCCCCTCGTAGCCCATCCGCTTCACGCCGATGAACTCGGCGGCCGTATCCATCGCGCGGACGGCGAGGTGCGTGCCGCCGCGGTCCTGCCACGTCTCGATCTCCTTCGCCCAGCTCTCCGGCTCGGAGAAGTCGACGACGGCGTCGGCGCCGAAGGGGAGGTCGGCGCGACCGAGCCGCTCGCGCTCCTCGGTGAGCTGGTCGAGCAGGCGCGCCATCTGCGACGGCTTCGCGCCGAAGATGAAGCCGTCGCCGGTGCGCGCGGCGCGCTGGATCGACACCTTCGTGAAGCCGCCGAACCAGATCGGGATCGAGCGGTGGGGCAGGGGGAGCAGCCCGGCGCGCTCGACGCGGTGGAAGTCGCCGGTGAAGTCGACGACCGGCTTCTCCCACAGCGCGCGCAGGAGGGCCACCTGCTCGTCGAGGCGCTTGCCGCGCTTTGCGAACGGCACGCCGAGCGAGGTGTACTCGACGTGGTTCCAGCCCGTGCCGACGCCGAGCCGCAGGCGCCCCTCGGAGAGCAGATCGATCTCGACCGCCTGCTTCGCGACCAGCGCGGTCTGGCGCTGCGGCAGGATGACGACGCCGGTGCACAGCTCGATGCGCGTCGTCAGCGCAGCGAGATAGGCGAGCAGGGTGAGCGGCTCGTGGAAGGCGTCCTCTTCGGTGTAGGGGCCGCCGAGCGCTGGCTCGCGGCCCGCGTGCTCGGCGCCGAGCACGTGGTCGTAGACGATCACGTGGGCATAGCCGAGGCCTTCCGCCGTCTGGATCCAGTCGCGGATCGCCGCCGGGTCGCTCCCGATCTCGGTCGTGGGAAAGATCGCGCCCAGCTTCACGTCGCTCACCCGAGGACCAGCTCCGCCACGGTGCGGATCGTCGCGAGGTCGGTGCTGCCGATGAGCAGCGTCGTCACAGGGGAGTCGCGCCAGGCGTCGAGGCGTTCGCGGATGCGCTCCTTCGATCCGACGAGCGAGATCTCGTCGCAGAACTGATCGGGCACCGCGGCGAACGCCTCCGCGCGCTTCCCCTCGAAGAAGAGGTCCTGGATCTTCTGGGCCTCGGCCTCGAAGCCCATGCGTCCCATCAGCTCCTTGTGGAAGTTGCGCTTCTTCGCGCCCATGCCGCCGATGTAGAAGCCGAGGTTCGCCTTCTGCGGGGCGTAGGCCGCCTGCAGGTCGTCCGAGACCGAGACCATCATCGTCACCGCGATCTCGAAGTTCGGCTTCAGCGTGCCGAGCGACTCCGAGTACACCTCGGGCCGGTAGGGCGAGTAGTAGAGCGGCAGCCAGCCGTCGGCGATCTCCGAGGCGAGCGCGACGTTCTTCGGACCCTCGGCGCCGAGGTAGATCGGGAGGTCGGCGCGCAGCGGGTGGGTGATCGGCTTGAGCGGCTTGCCGAGGCCCCAAGCGCCTTCGCCGGTATAGGGCAGGGGGTAGTGCGGACCCTCGTTCGACACCGGACCCTCGCGGCGCATCACCTGGCGGATGATGTCGACGTACTCGCGGGTGCGCGAGAGCGGCTTCGAGAAGGGCTGGCCGTACCAGCCTTCCACCACCTGCGGCCCGGACACGCCGAGGCCGAGGATGTGTCGCCCCTTCGAGAGGTGGTCGAGGGTGAGCGCATGCATCGCCGTCGAGGTGGGCGTGCGAGCCGAGATCTGCACGATCGCGGTGCCGAGCTTGATGCGCTCGGTTTGCGCGCCGATCCAGGCGAGCGGCGTGAAGGCGTCGCTGCCCCAGGCCTCCGCCGTCCACACCGAGTCGTAGCCGAGCTTCTCGGCTTCCTGGGCGGCCTCGACGAAGTTGCTGTGCGGTCCGCGCTGCCAGTAGCCGAGCTGCAGGCCGAGTTTGAGATCTCCCATCGTGCTGTTCTCCTTGTGCGGCGAGCGGATCGCCTAGAGGATGTCGTTCCAGAGCGCGCGTTCTTCGCCGCGCGGGTCGGCCTGGGTCGCGATCGTGTCGTCGAACACGAGGACGTTGCGGTCGTCCGCGTCGTAGGCCGGCCACTCCGCGCCGAGTGCGTCGCACGACGGATCGCCGCTGCGGACGAACGCCGTCCACGCCGCGTGCATCGCGTCGGCCAGCGGCTCGGGGGAGCCGCCCTTGCCGAGGAAGGCGTCGACGCCGGGTCGGTCGAGGGTGTGGAAGGTGAACGGGACCTCGAGGGCGTGGGTCGCCCCGAGCGCGCCGCCGAAGCCGCGCGACTTCCAGTCGAAGCGGTAGGCCCAGGCCGAGCCGCCGGCCGCGACCTGCGCTTCGCACAGACGGACGGCCGGAATCCGGAAGATCTGGTCCGTCGTGATCGCCGTGGCGACCTCGCCGGCCGGGGCGTCGGGCCGCGCGCGGCGATAGGTGGCGAGCGCCGCGTCCGGGTCGGGAAAGAGCTTTGCGGCGAGTCGGCGCAGGCGCGTTTCGTCGGTCTGGTGGTAGCCGAACAGCGTGGTCTCGTCGGCGTTGCTGCCGACGAGAATCGGGATGTCGCGGCACGCGCCGCCGCGCACCGCTTCGAGGGGCGGCGCGGGCAGGTCGGCGCCGTCGACGACGGGCTGGAACGCCATCGGCGCGACGCCCGCGCGTTTCGCGCTCGGGCGCTCGGCGTGGACGACCTGGGTGTGGTCCTGGGCGTCGAGGATCGTCTCGATCTCGAGGTCGCGGAGCGCGTCGAGGGAATCGGGCTTGCCGGCCGCCTCGAGGAAGATCCGCGCGACGGCGTCGGCGTCCCCGGCCGGCGTGACGTGGTGACACGCGCCGCTCTGGGCGATCGCGCGATGGAAGAGTGCGCGCGCGCGCGGCATGCCCAGCAGCGTGCCGACGCTCATGCCGCCGGCGGACTCGCCGGCGATCGTCACGCGCTCCGGGTCGCCGCCGAACGCGGCGATGTTGCGCTGCACCCATTCGAGCGCGGCGATCTGGTCGAGGCTGCCGAGCAGTCCGGTCTTCGCGAGGC
>JAHEJV010000192.1 GCA_024638705.1 Deltaproteobacteria bacterium
CGTAGATCAGGAGGAGGGCGAACAGGGCGCCGCGGGCGAGGCCGGCCATGGCGCTGCCGTGTTCGCGCTGTTCGCCGTCGAGGCGGAAGCTCGTCCCGGGATGGGCGGCGAGCAGCTCGGGGAGCTCGGCCTGGATGTCGGCGAGCACCTTCTCGGGGGTGGTGGTGTTGCGGTCGACGTCGGCGGTGACGTTGACGGTGCGCTCGCGGTCGGAACGACGGATCACCGCGAAGCCGCGTGAGAGATCGGCATTCGCGACGGCGGCGAAGGGCACTTCGGTTCCGTCGGCCGTGCGGATGCGCATGTCCTCGAGCGAGCCGAGCGAGCGCCGCTCCGCCTCCGGGTAGCGCACCATCACCTTGAGATCGTCCTGGCCGCGCTGGATGCGCTGCACTTCCTCGCCGTAGAAGGCCTGCCGCACCTGGAGGGCGAGGTCCTGGAGGGTGAGGCCGAGCGGGAGCGCTTCCGGGCGCAGCGAGAGCTGCACCTCCTGTTTGCCGCCGCGGAACGAATCGGCGATGTCGCGCACGCCGCGATAGGTGGCGAGTCGTGCGCGCAGCGCCGCAGCCGCGCCGGTGAGCGAGTCGACGTCGCCGCCGCGCAGCTCGATGTCGATCGCACTGCCGGCCGAGAACGCTTCGCTCGCGAAGGTGAGCTCGACGGCGTCCGGGATTGCGCCGGTCATCTCGCGCCAACGCTCGGCGACCTCCGAGCTCGAGATCTCGCGCTCGGTCGACGGCACGAGCTCGACCGACACTTCGGCCAGGTGCGAGCCGCCGGTCTGGACGGCGAGCTCGGGCGGTCCGTCCCGCGCCAGCTTCTGGCCCACCGACGAGACGGTGTGGAGGAAGAGCGACGGCGCGTCTTCGGTCGCGAACTCGGCGTCGACCGCGGCGCGCATCTCCTCGGCGGCGGCTTCGAGGTGACCGACGGCGGCGAGGGTCGTCTCGAGAGGCGTTCCGCGCGGCAGCGTCAGCGAGGCGTAGATCACGTCGCCCTCGACGGCGGGGAAGAACTGGTAGCGCATGCGCCCGCTGGCGAAGAGCGCCGTGGTGAGGATCAGGAGACCGACGGCGCAGGCGGCCGTCACATAACGGAACTCGATCGCACGCCGCAGGGCCGTGCCGTAGCCGTCGCGGGCGAAGTGCTCGAGGCCGTCGGCGACGCGCTCCTGGAACGCGATCCAACGCCGCACAAACGGGTTCGGCGTGCCGCTCTTCGAGCGCGTGCGGCGGTGCGCGAGGTGCGAGGGCAGGATCAGCTGCGACTCGACGAGCGAAGCGGCGAGACACAGGATCGCGGCGATCCCGATCACGCTGAAGAAGCGACCCATGCGTCCCGGCGCGAGCACCAGCGGGAGAAAGGCCGCCACGGTGGTCATCACGCCGAAGATCACCGGAATCGCCACTTCCTGGGTGCCGCGGATCGCGGCCCGGGTCTGGTCTTCGGCGTTGCGCTCGTGGGTGTAGACGCTCTCGCCCACGACGATCGCGTCGTCGACAAGGATGCCCAGCACGAGGATGAACGACATCACGGTGAGCGTGCTGATCGAGATGCCCATCGACGGGAAGAACAAGAGGGCGCCGAGGAAGGCGATCGGCACGCCGGCGGCGACCCACATCGCGAGGCGGAAGCGCAGGAAGAGCGCGAGGATCGCGATCACGAGCAGGATGCCGCTCCGCGCGTTGCCGAGCAGCGCGTCGAGGCGCACCTCGAGGTCGCTCGACGCGTCATTGAAGAGGGTGAGGGCGGTGCCTTCGGGCAGCTTCCCGCGGTGCGCGTCGGCCCAGGCGTGCACCTGCGCGGCGATCTCGATCATGTCCTCCTCGCCGACCCTGTCGACGGTGAGGATCGCGGCGGGCGCCCCGTTGAAGCGCGCGCGCAGATCCATCTCGGCGAAGCCGTCGACGATCGTGGCGATCTCGCCGAGACGCAGGATCGTGCCGTCGCGGCGCGTCAGCACGACGATGTCCTCGAAGTCGCCGCCGCGGTAGGCCTGCCCGACGGTGCGCAGCAGGATCTCGCCGCCGCTCGTCTTCACCGATCCGCCGGGCAGGTCGAGGGACGAGCGACGCACCGCGTCGGCCACCTGCCCGAGCGTGAGCCCATGGCGACGCAGCGTCTCCTCGCCCACCTCGATCGACACTTCGTAGGGACGTGTGTAGTCGAGCCGCACCTGCGAGACGCCGGGCAGCGCGGCGAGCTCGTCGCGCGCCTCCTGGCCCAGCACCTTGAGCGTCGCCTCCGGGACGTCGCCGGACACGGCGATCTGGATCACGCGGTTCGTGATCAGGAACTTGCTGACGACGGGCTGTTCGGCGCCCTCCGGAAAGGTGTCGATCGCATCGACCCGGTTCTGCACCTCGGCCATCGCGTCGTCCGCGCCGTCGCCCATCACCAGCTCGACGGTGACGACGCACCGGCCCTCGGCCGCGACCGAGCTCACGCGGTCGACGTCGGGCGTGCCGTCGATCGCCTCTTCGATGCGGATGCACACCGACTCCTCCACCTCGGAGGGCGTGGCGCCGGGGTAGGGGACGTTCACGCGCACGAGATCGGTCTCGATGCTCGGGAACTCCTCCTGGTGGATGGCGGGAAGGGCGAGGAGTCCGCCGGCGACCATCGCGAACATCAGGAGGTTCGCGGCGACCGGATTCCGGACGAACCACGCGATCACGTGCGTCACGTCGCGGCCGCTCCGGTCTTCGCGGGAGCGGCGTCCGGCGCCTCGGTCGATCGGACGCGCACCTCCATCCCGTCGACCGCGACCGGCAGGCTCGACACGCAGATGCGATCGCCCGGAGCGAGCGAAGCGCGGGCGACCAGGTCGTCCCCGTCGACGCGCAGCACCTCCGCCTCGCGATGGCGCAGCCGTCCATCCCGGTCGACGACGAGCAGCGCGCGGTCCTCGCGCAGCGCGGCGCGCGGCACCACGAGCACGTCGTGCGCGAGCGCGCCCTCGATCACGGCGCTCACGAAGAGTCCCACCGCGAGCGGCGGCCGGCCGGCGGCGCTCTCGTAGGGATCCTCGACGCGCGCGATCCCGTGCACCATCCGGCTGCGCGCATCGATCTCGCCTTCGGTCCTCACGAGGCGTCCCTCCCAGACGTGTTCGGCGCCGGCGAAGCGCGCGCGCAGCGTCACCTTCGGCGGCTCGGCGTCCGGGGCGCCGCCGAGACCCGGCAGCGGGAGATAGGCGAGCTGGTGGTCCGGGATCGGCAGGCGGATCTCGGCGTAGTCGGTCGCGTAGAGCGATGCGAGTGGCTGACCGCGGCTCGCGAACTGCCCGACGTCGACGCGCTCCTCGCGGACCCGGCCCGAGAAGGGCGCCCGCACCTCGGTGCGGGCGAGGTCGCGCTCGGCCTGCTCGAGGGCGACGCGCGCGTCGGTGAGGTTCGCGCGGCTGACGCGCGCGGCGCGCTTCGCGTCCGACAGCTGGGACGCGCTCGCGATGTCGCGCTTCGAGAGTCGCTCGCGGCGCGAAAGCTCGGCGTCGGCGTGCTCGGACTCGCCGAGGGCGCGCGCGACGGCGGCGCGGGCCCGCTGCACGGCGGCCTCGTAGTCGCGCGGGTCGATGCGCAGGAGCGGCGCGCCCTGTTCGAAGAACCCGCCGGACACGAGGGCCGACGAGACCCACACGACGGGTCCCGACACCTCGGGCACGAGCTCGCTCTCGGTGCGCGGTGCGACCGTCCCCTGGCTGCGCACTTCGAGGCGCACGCTGCGCGGCTGCACCTCGATCACGCGCACGGTGGGGAGCACGCGTTCGGGCGTCACGCTGATCACCGCCGGCGCGGTCGCGAGCAACACGGCGGACGCCGCGAGTGCCGTGCCGATTACGGTGAGGGGCCACACGACGATGCGTCGGTCGAGTTTCATCATCGCTGGCTCCGGGGGCTTTCCGTCGGCTTCTCGTCGGCGGGGGCGCCGAGCGTCTCGCGCGCGAATCGGCGGAGCGCGAGGGTGAGTCGCTGGACGGCGTCGCCGGCGCCGTCGCCGTCGCGCTCGGCCACGGCGTCGCGGATGCGTCGCAGCAGCGGCAGATCGACCGGCGGCGGCGGCGCGGCGCCGTCGGTGTGCTCGCGCAGCTGGAGCAGGCGATCGAGGACGGCCTCGGTCTGGAGGCCGCCTCGCACGAGCTGCAACACGAGGTTGCCGCTCGCTTCGACGAAGACGTCGCCGAGCTCCTGGAGGTGCGCATAACGCGCATCGGGATCGAGGTCGGCGTCTTCGAGTCGGGTGAGCAGGCTGGCGGCGCGCGAGCGCTGCGCCGGGTCGGCGCGCGCGACGCCGAGCCGCGCCGCCATCGCGAACAAACCCGAGAGCACCTCGAGCACCTGGTCGACGATCTCCGGGTCGGGTCGCTCTTCGAGCGAGAGCAGGTGCACGACGACGTCGAGGCTCGCCTGCTCGAGCGGCAGCACCCGCGCGCCGCCCGGCCGCACCTCGGCCACGCCGAGCTGCTCGAGCTTCTTGATCGCCTCGCGCACGGCGCCGCGGTGGACGCCGAAGCGCAGCGCGAGGTCGCGCTCGGAGGGAAGGCGCTCGCCCTCGCGGAAGCGGCCGCGCAGGATCTCGTCGCGCAGCTCGGCGGCGACGCGCTCGCCGTGCGGGACGGGCGTGCGGTCGTCGTCGGGAGCGCCGTCCGCCCGCGGACGAGGGGCGGGTCGGACCAGAGGAGCCCCGACTTGAGGGGATTTCAGCCCACGATGCTCTTCTCGCGGAGCGCCGCGATCTGGTCGGCGCTGCGTCCCAGCTCGCCGAGCACCTCGTCGGTGTGCTGCCCAGGGCTCGGCGCCATCGCCCGCGGGGCCCACGGCGTCCCGCCGAAGTCCACCGGAGTGGCGGGCAGCTTCGTCGTCGTGTCTTCGTCCGGGACGTCCACGAAGCCGCCCGCGGCGTGCACCTGGGGGTCGGCCATCACCTCGTCGACGTCCTGGACCGGGGCCCACCAGAGGTCCTCCTCGGCGTCGAAGATCTCGCCCCACTCGGCGCGGGTGCGCGTCGCGAAGACGCGGTCGAGCTCTTCGATGATCTCCGCGGCGTGCTGGGCGCGCTCGGGCATCGAGCCGAAGCGCGGGTCGTCGAGCCACTCCGGGTGGCCGGCCACGCGCGCCAGCGGCGGCCAATGGCGATCGCCCTCCAGCCCGACGATCCAGAACCACTTGCCGTCGCCGGCGCAGTAGTTGTTCACGCACGGATTGCCCATCGACTTGCGGTCGGCGACGCCCATCGCGACGCCGAAGCGGACCGCGACGGAGAGATCGAAGCTGATCGTGTAGAGGCCCTGGCGCAGGAGCGACGTCATCACGAGCTGACCCTTCCCGCTGCGTTCGCGCTGGAAGAGCGCCGCCGAGATGCCGCCGGCGAGCGACTGCCCGGCGGTGTGGTCGCCCATGCCGCCGCGCTGGAAGGGCGGGTGGTTGCCCGGCGAGGTGAGCAGGCTCGCGACGCCCGAGCGCGACCAGTAGCCGGCGATGTCGTAGGCGGCCTTGTCCTTGTCGGGACCGTCGAAGCCGTAGCCCGTGATCGCGCCGTAGACGAGGCGCGGGTTGCGCGCGAGGAGCGTCGCGTGGTCGAGCCCGAGCCGCTCGAGGGCGGCCAGGCGGACGTTGGTGACGAAGACGTCGGCTTCGTCGAGCAGCTCGAGGGCGATCTCGCGCCCCTCGGCCTGCTGGAGGTCGAGCACGATGCCCCGCTTGCTGCGGTTGTCGTTCTCGAAGATCGGGTTGAAGGGGAAGTCGCCGAACATGCTCCCGAAGGAACGCGCCGGATCGCCGAGCCCGGGCGGCTCGATCTTCACGACGTCGGCGCCCCAGTCGGCGAGCACGCCGCCGGCGGCGGGGCCCGCGACCCAGACGCCCAGCTCCACGACACGGACGCCTTCCAACGGTCCGGGCACGAGACCTCCTTCGCGGCCGGAAAACCGGTCGGCCGCAGGACCCTCTCATACACGTTCCCGCGTGCCCGATTCAAGCCGATCCGGGCCGTTCACAGTCGCTGGCGGTCGGGGTTGGTTGTTGACTCGGAGGCCTTCCGCAGTCATTCTGGCCGGATTCCAATTCCCGCTCGGGACTCGTTGAACCCCCAGTCACAAAAGAGAAATCCCCCTATGTCCGACGCGCAGAGCGCCGCCGAGACCCGCCGCCTGCTTGCCAGCCGCAAGCTCGAGCGCGTGGTCGTTCTCGGCGCCAACGGCACCATGGGCTACGGCAGTGCCGCCCTGTTCACCCAGGCCGTCCCCGAAGTCATCTTCCTCGCGCGCACGAAGTCGAAGGCCGAAGAAGGCCTCGGCGCCGCGATCCAGCAGGTCCGCTCGCCCACGGTCGCGTCCCGCGCGAAGGTGGGCACCTACGACGACGATCTCGCTTCGGCCTGCGCCGGCGCCGACCTCGTCTTCGAAGCGCTGACCGAAGACCTGGAAATCAAGAAGGAGATGTTCGATCGCGTCGAGGCGTCGCGCCGCGACGACGGCCTGATCGCGACGGTCACGTCCGGCATCTCGATCAACAAGCTCTGCGAAGGGCGCGGCGATTCGTTCCGCAAGAACTTCCTGGGCCTGCACTTCTTCAACCCGCCGAACGTCATCACCGGCACCGAGCTGATCGCCGGCAACGACACCGACCCTGCCGTCGTCGACTTCATCGAAGCGTTTTCGCGCGTGCACCTCGGCCGCGAGATGATCCGCACCCACGACACGCCGGCCTTCGCCGGCAACCGCGTCGGCTTCAAGGTGCTGAACGAGGCCGCGCAGCTCGCCGAACGGATCGGGCCGGCGTTGGTCGACCGCGTCGTCGGTCCGTACACCGGCCGCGCGCTCACGCCGCTGGCCACGATCGACCTCGTCGGCTGGGACATCCACCGCGCGATCGTCGAAAACGTCTACGAGCTCACGAACGACGAAGCCCACGAGACCCTGAAGCTGCCCGCCTACATGGACAAGCTGATGGAGCATGGCGTGCTCGGCAACAAGACCGGGCGGGGCTTCTTCTGGAAGGAGGGCAAGGTGCGCCATGTCCTCGATCCGAAGAGCGGCGACTACCGCCCCGAGGGAGACATCCAGCTTCCCGATCTCTCCTACATCGAAGCGATCTCCGATCTCTACGCCCAGGCGCGCTACGAGGAGGGCATCCAGCTCTTCCTCTCGTCCGAGGGCGACGAGGCGGCGCTCGCCCGCAAGGTGGTGGCCGGATACATCAGCTACGCGTTCCACCGCGTCGGCGAGGTGACGGACACGATCAACGGCATCGACCGCATCATGGGCGCGGGCTTCAACTGGGCGCCGCCCTCGGTGCTCGTCGACACGATGGGTCCGGGAGCGGCGGTGAAGATGATCGAGGAGGCCGGGCTTCCCGTGCCGTCCGCGCTCACCGAAGCCGCGAAGACGGGGAAGCCCGCGCGCTTCTTCCACCACCCCCACACCAACACCGGCAAGTTCTTCGTCGCAGGTTAGTCCGCGACCGAGTTTCTCCGCGCCCCAACCCCTAGAGAGGCAATCATGGCAGCGAACTCTGAGGTCTACGTTCTCGGCGGCTACATGACCGACTTCGCCCGCAACTGGACGAAGGAGAACAAGCACTTCTCGGCCCTCATGCGCGAAGCGGTGATCGGTGCGCTCGAGGTGACGGGCATCGCCCCCGAGGAGGTGGAGAGCGCCCACGTCGGCAACTTCGCCGCCGAGCTCTACTGCATGCAGGGCCACCTCGGCGCCTTCTTCACCGAAGTGCACCCCTCGTTCAGCGGGCTGCCCACCGGTCGCCACGAGGCGGCGTGCGCGTCGGGCAGCATCGCGCTGCTCGCAGCGGGCGCCGAGATCGAGGCTGGCCGCTACGACCTCCAGGCCGTCGTCGGCATCGAGCAGATGAAGACGGTGTCGGCCGCCGAGGGCGGCGCCTATCTCGGCACCGCGGCGTGGTACGCCGAGGAGGCCGAGGGCATCGAGTTCCCGTTCCCGAAGCTCTTCGGTCGGCTCGGCGACGAGTACGACAAGCGCTACGGGCTCAAGGACGAGCACCTCGCCGAGATCAGCAAGATCAACTACGCGAACGCGAAGCTCAACCCGAACGCCCAGACCCGCACCTGGTACATGAACAAGGAGCACGCGCTCTGCCGCACCGACGACAACCCGGCGGTGGGCGGTCGCATCCGCATCGCCGACTGCTCGCAGGTGACCGACGGCGCGGTGTGCGTCTTCCTCGCGTCGCGCGACTACGCCGAGCGTTATGCGAAAGGGATGGGGCAGAAGCTCGAGGACATCCCGCGCATCAAGGGCTGGGGCCACAACACGGCGCGCCTGCGCTTCGAAGACAAGGTCGCAGAGAGCCAGGGCGCCGAGTACGTGCTGCCGCACGTGCGCAGCACCGTGACGGCCGCGATGAAGCGCGCCGGCATCGCCGACGTGAACGGCGTCGACGCGATAGAGACCCACGACTGCTTCACCACCAGCGAGTACATGGCGATCGACCACTTCGGCATCACGAAGCCGGGCGAGAGCTGGAAGGCCGTCGAAGAGGGCTGGCTCGAGATCGACGGGAAGCACCCGATCAATCCCAGCGGCGGCCTGATCGGCGCCGGCCACCCGGTGGGCGCCACCGGCGTGCGCCAGCTCCTCGACGCCACCTGGCAGGTCACCGGCCAGGCCGGCGACTACCAGGTCGAAGGCGCCAAGAATGTCCAGACACTCAACATCGGCGGCAGCGGCACCACGAGCGTTTCGTTCGTGGTGGGCAAGTAGCAAGCCGGCGCCTCCGGCGCCGGCGCGCAGCGAGGCGAAGCCGAGCGAAGTCGAAAGGGGGCATCCGGATGTCGGATGCTCCCTTCGCTTTGGAATCATCGAGCCCG
>JAHEJV010000193.1:0-620 GCA_024638705.1 Deltaproteobacteria bacterium
GTGATGCGACGCCTGCCCGAGTACGAGATCGACGAGGCGAGCGCCGTCCGCAACCGCACCGAGTTCGTGCAGGGCTGGACGAACCTGCCCGCGGAGTTCTAGCCCGCCGGTCTCCGACGCGCCTAACGCGCCGAAACGTGTGGGACCGGTCGCGTGGCCGGACCGGCGCGGAGCAGCTCGCCGTCGCCGAGCGCCAGCCACAGCGCACCGTCCGCCGCGGGCGCCATGCGCGCCACGTGGGCGACGCCGCGTTCGCCCGCCGCGTCCACCGGACGCCAGCCGTGCGCATAACGCGCGAAGAGCCCGGCGCCCCTCGTGCCGACGTAGGCGGAGCCGTGATCGCCCACCGCGAGGGAGACGATCGGGGTGCCGGCGAGGTCGCGGTGCTCGCGGCCGTCGCGGCCGAGGCGCACGAGGCCCGTGTTCGTGCCGATCCACAGCTCCCCGTCGGGCGCGAAGGCGAGCGCCGACACCGAGCCGTCGCCGCGCCGCGACGACCAGACGGCGCGCCAACCCGAGGCGTCGTATCGCCACGCCTGGCCGCGCGCGATCACTGCGACGCCGAAGGACGGATGCGCCACGGCGTGGGAGACCGACGCGCCGGCGAACGCGGCCACCTC
>JAHEJV010000193.1:630-5759 GCA_024638705.1 Deltaproteobacteria bacterium
GCGCGGTCCGCGTCGCAGCCCCGTCCCGGCGACGTACACTTCGTCGCCGTGGGTCACGATCGCGTGGACCGGCTCGCCGGGGACGCCGTGGGGTCCGGCGAGGTTCCGCCAGGCGCCCTCCCGATGCGACCACAACGCGCCCTTGCGCGTGCCCATCCAGAGCGTGTTCGCCGCATCGACGTGGGCCGCGGCGATCGGGTCGGATTCGATGGCGAAGGGGCCGCTCGCCAGCCGCAGGTCGATGGCGGTGCGCGCTCGCGAGGGTGTGCCGTCCACGAAGCGGACGGCGCGCCGCGCGGTGACCCACCACACGTCGCCCGAAGGCGCGACCGACAGGGCGACCGCCGCGCCGCGATCCACCGGCTCCATCCAACGCTCGAGCGCCGGAGCCGAGGGCGTGTCCGCCGGACGCGGCGGTTCCGCCAGGCCGGACGCGACGATGGAGAGCCCGGCCGCGAGCCAGAGCGCGCCGATGCCCAGGCCGCCCGCGTGGCGGGAGAGGGCCGGGGCCATCTGTCGGGTGAGTGCTGCGCCGATCGCTCGGGCCATGGAGACCTCGGCGGGGGCCGGGTACCGATGGTTCTTCATCGGCACATCGCCCGGCCGCATTGAGCGCTCTCAAGCCATCGGAATCCCACCGGAATCGCGGCCGCTGCTGATAGAATGCGCGCCGGAGGTGCGCATGGAGAAGATCGTTTCCGTGCTCTGGAAGCCGGCGGGCGTCAGCGACGCCGACTTCGGGAAGCAGCTGCGCGAGGTCGCGCCCGAGCTGGCGCGGCTCGGTGCCCAGCAGGTTCGCGTGAACGTCGTCGACGAGCACGTCGAAGCCGGCGTCGACGCCCGCGTCGGGTCGATGGATCCGCCGAAAGCGGCGTGCATCACGTTCTGGCTGGACGCGGCGGACGATCTCGAGGGTCCGCTCCTCGGCACGCTCGCATCGCGCAGCGCGAAGGTGGCGGCCTATCTCGTCGTCGAGTCGATCCCGATGCACGACACCGAACACACCGTTCCCGCCGGCGACCGCACACCGGGCTTCAATCTCGTCACCGCGATCGTTCCGAAGGAAGGGCTTCCCTACGACGAGTTCCTCTCGCTCTGGCACCACGAACACCGGAAAGTGGCGGTCGAGACCCAGAGCACCTTCGCCTACGTCCGCAACGAGATCGTCCGCGCGCTCACGCCGGACGCTCCGGACTGGGCGGCGATCGTCGAGGAGAGCTTCCCGATCGAAGCGCTCACCGATCCATCCGTCTGGTACGCGGCGGAGGGCGACCCCGAGCGCCACAAGGAGCACCTGCGGCGCATGATCGAGAGCTGCACCGCCTTCCTCGCGCTCGATCGGGTCGAATCGCATCCGATGAGCGAGTACGTGTTCTGAGCGACTCGAGACGGGAACGAAGATGACGAAGATCCATCCGCCGGGGCTGCCCGTCGAGCGCGGCAAGATCCACGAGTTCGCCGACGCGATCCTCGACGACCACCCCCACTACCACGATGCCGATGCCGCGGCCGCCGCTGGGCTGCCGGGCGTCGTCGCGCCACCCACGTTCGTGATGGCGGCGGCGCTCTTTCCCGAGCCCGACGCGAAGCTGCCGCCCGAGCTCACCTCCCTCGACATGCGCTACACGCTGCACGGCGGCCAGGAGTTCTTCTTCGAGCGACCGGTCTTCGCGGGGGACGTGCTCAGGGGCGAGCCCGGCGAGGTGCGCACCTACGAGAAGCAGGGCAAGCGCGGCGGCGTGATGAAGTTCGTCGAGTTCGAGACGGTCTACCGCGACCAGCACGGCGAGGTCGTCGTGCGGACGAAGAACACGGCGATCCAGACCGCCGGCGTGGTGCAGGAATGACGCCCGGTAGCGCCGTCGATTGGGATGCGCTGAAGGAGGGCGAAGAGCGCTCGTTCGAGGTGCCCGACGTGAACCGCACCCATTTCGTGCGTTATGCGGGTGCGAGCGGCGACTTCAACCCGATCCACCACGACCAGACCTTCGCCGAGAAGGCCGGGCTGCCCACCGTCTTCGGCGTCGGCATGTGGACCGCCGGCGTCCTCTCGCGCGTCGCCTCCGAGTGGTTCGGTCCCGAGTCGGTCCGGCGCTATGCGGTTCGCTTCGCCACGCGGCTGTGGCCCGACGACACGATCCACTGCCGCGGTCGGATCGAGCGGGTCTATGAGGAGCAGGGCGTGCCCCACGCCGATCTCGCACTCACGGCGACGAACCAGAAGGGTGAAGTGCTGATCTCGGGCGCGGCGACGGTGCGACGCTGGTCCGCCTGAACGCGCTTTTCGCCCCTACGCGCCGCTCCGCGGTTCGTGGCGCTTGCCCTGCGGGCGGCTTGGCGGGCGATGCCGGTATCGTGTACCCCCCTTTGCTCACCACGGACCCACCTAAGTGCAACTCCGCCAGCTTGGGCTCCTGAGCCTGACCATCGCCCTCGCGGGCCTCGGCCTGTTCTACTACAAGGCCGCGGTGCTCGGGCTGCCGCTGCAGCCGCGCGAGCGCACCTCGGTGTGGACCGTCGAGGCGCGCCTGCAGTTCGAGGCGAAGGGCGGCCCGGCGCGCGTGTCGCTGCGCATCCCGGACGCACCGCCCGGTTTCCAGATCATCGACGAGAGCTTCGTCTCGTCCGGATACGGCCTCACGAGCGAGGGGGGCGAGGGGAAGCGCGCGGCGCTCTGGGCGAAGCGTCGGGCGCGCGGCGACCAGACCCTCTACTACCGCGCCGTCGTGCATCCGGGCAGCGTGTCCGAGCCGCCGCGCGCGCCGCGCTTTCCGTCCCCGCCCGAGGACGACGAGAAGTTCCAGGCCGCGGCCGAGGCGCTGCGCGACGAGGTGCGGCGTCAGTCCGCCGACATCCCCACCTTCGCGTCGATGCTGATCGCGCGGCTCGCCGACCCGCATCCCGACGAGAACGTGCGCGCCATCCTTTCGGGTGCGCCGAGCCGCGAAGAGCTCGCGATCCACCTGCTCGCCGGCGCGCGCATTCCGGCGCGCGAGATCCTCGGCCTGCGGCTGCGCGACCGCGCGCGCGAGATCCCGCTCGAATCCTGGCTCGCCGTGCACGACGAGTCCGAGTGGGTGTTCCTGAACCCGAACACGGGCGCGATCGGTCTGCCCCAGGACTTCTTCGTCTGGTCGTGGGGCGACGGACCGCTGATCGAGATCGAGGGCGGCAAACGTCCGAGCGTCGACTTCTCGATGCTGCGCAACCGCTACGGATCGATCGAGGTCGCGCGCGCGCGCGCCGTCGCCTTCGGCAGTCCGCTGCCCTGGCTCACCTTCCTCGACCTGCCGATCGCGACCCAGGCCGTCTACCAGGTGCTGGTGCTGCTGCCCCTCGGCGGGCTCATCGTCGTGCTGCTGCGCAACGTCGTCGGCGTCGCCACCTTCGGCACGTTCATGCCCGTGCTCATCGCGCTCGCCTTCCGCGAGACGCAGCTCCTGTGGGGCACCGTGCTCTTCAGCTTCATCATGACCGTCGGCATCATCGTCCGGCGGATGCTCGAACGCATGAAGCTGCTGCTCGTGCCGCGCATCGCCGTCGTGCTGACGGTGGTCGTATTCATCCTCGCCGTATCGAGCCTCGCCGCCCACGGCGCCGGGCTCGAGCGCGCCCTCTCGGTGGCGCTCTTCCCGATCGTGATCCTCACGATGATGATCGAGCGCATGTCGATCGTGTGGGAGGAAAGCGGTGCGCGCAACGCGCTCCAGGAGGCGCTCGGCAGCTTCGTCGTCGCGGCGCTCTCCTACATGATCTTCCGCATGGAGCTCGTGCAGCATCTCGCCTTCGTCTTCCCCGAGCTCCTGCTCGTCGTGCTCGCGTCGATGCTGATGCTCGGGCGCTACACGGGCTACCGGCTCACCGAGTACTACCGGTTCCGCTCGCTCGCGAAGGAAGCGACGTGATCCAGAGCCGTCTCGCCAGGATGGGCGTGCTCGGGATGAACGCGCGCAATGCCGGCTACATCAGCCGCTGGAACGAGCGGAAGCACTATCCGCTCGTCGACGACAAGCTGCTGACGAAGAGCCTCGCGGAAGGGGTGGGCATCGGCGTGCCCGCACTCTACGGCGTCGTGCGGCACAACCACGAGGCGAAGGATCTGCGCGCGAAGCTCACCGGCTATGCCGACTTCGTCGTCAAGCCCGCCCACGGCAGCGGCGGGAACGGCATCCTCGTCGTCGGCGATCGCTCGCGAGATCGGCTCGTGAAGGCGAGCGGGCAGGAGATCACCTTCGACGACCTCGAGTACCACGTCTCGAACATCCTCAGCGGGATGTACAGCCTCGGCGGCCATCCCGACGTCGCGATGATCGAGTATCGCGTCGTCTTCGATCCGCTCTTCGAGGAGGTCGCCTACCGCGGCGTCCCCGACATCCGCATGCTCGTGTTTCGCGGCGTGCCGACGATGGCGATGGTGCGGCTGCCGACGCGCACCTCCGACGGCCGCGCGAATCTCCACCAGGGCGCCGTCGGCGCGGGCATCGACCTCGCGAGCGGACTCACGACGTCCGCGGTGTACCGCAATCGCCCGGTCCAGGAGCACCCCGACACCGGAAAGAGCCTCGCCGGACTCGAGATCCCGTCCTGGGCGAAGCTCCTCGACCTCGCGGCGCGCTGCTACGAGCTGACCGGGCTCGGCTATCTCGGCGTCGACGTCGTGCTCGACGCGAACTACGGCCCGCTGATGCTCGAGTTGAACGCACGGCCCGGCATCAGCATCCAGATCGCGAACCGCGCCGGTTTGCGGCACCGTCTCGACCGCGTCGAAGCGTGGCTCGCGAGTCGTGGGAAGCCGCCGCAGGTGGACGATCGGGTGCGCTTCGCGAAGCGGAACTTCGCGTCCGCCTAGCGCGGACGGATCGACCGGGGGAGAGACCGATGTCGGGATCGATGAAGTCGTTCGTCATCGCCGCGCTCGCGGCGTTCTGCCTGCCGCTCGTCGCGTGTGAAGAAGAGGGCGCCGCGGAGCGCGCCGGACGCGCGATCGACGAGGCCGCCGAGAGCGCGAAGGAGAGCCTCGAAGATCTCGTGGAAGACGAGGGTCCGTTCGAGCGCGCCGGCCGCAAGGCGGACGAATCGATCGAGAAGGCGAAGGAAGCCTTCAGCGAGTGACGCGCTCCCGCCAGGGA
>JAHEJV010000193.1:5859-8793 GCA_024638705.1 Deltaproteobacteria bacterium
TCGGACTCGGCCCCGCGCGGTGCATCGAGGAAGAGCGGCGAAGACCAGGCGCGCTCCTGCACGGGCGCGAGACAGTCTTCGCGCGCGTCGGTGCGCCAACCTCCGTGGCAGGGCTCGACTTCCGTCGCGGCGCCCGCCTCGTCGAAGCGCGTGCGCAGGTTGGCGCCGTTGATCGCGGGCGTCGGCTCCTGCAACGCGCGCGCGTAGTAGACGCGATCTCCGTCGCCGAACTCCGGATCCGCGAAGTGCAGCACGCAGCCGTTCGCGTCGGGTGGGCAGTCGTGGCGGAGCCAGGGGTCCTCGATGCGATCGGCGAGCGTCGCGGTGCCGGCCCCGGGCGTGATGCGCACGACCTCGATCGCGGTGATCCGGTGGCGTGCGTCCGACGGGAAGTGGCACTCGCCGAGACACAGCGAGGCGACGCGCTCGGGCGTGAGGGCGGCGACGCTCGCCTCGGGGCAGCCGGCCCTCTGCACGCGGCTGCCGACGGCGCGCACCTCGAATCGCGGCGTCTCCCCCTGCACGACGGCGCTTCCCATCGGCGCGTGCCCGTCGGGGCCATTGCGCAGGTCGAACCAGAGCAGGATGCGCGGTCCGCTCGTGGCGTAGACCTCGCGGCGTTGCAGAGCGTCCCAGATGCTGCGCCGGTCGCGACCCGCCGCGTGCGCGGCGACGAGTCCGCCGGGGTAGAGGAAGCTCGATGAACGCCCGACGTCGAGGAGCCCGCGAAAGCCGACCTCCTCGGCCGGCGCGCGCACCGCGGCGCCCGACGCGTCGGCCTCGCCCGCGACGAACGAAGACAGCCAGCGCTCGCCGCGCTCCGAGGCGAAGCCGCGCGCGTCCGTCATGCCCTTGCGGCCGAACTGCTTGTAGCCACTGCCGGCGCGCGCCGTGTGGATGTCGCTCGATCCGATCAGGCCGAAGCGGAAGCGCAGCGGTTCGCCGTTCGCGTCGGTCGCTTCGGCGTGTCGCATCGCGAGGGCGGCCTGGGCGCTCGCGAGCGGACGCGGCGACAGCGCGGTCTTGAACGCGCTGCGCGGCTGGTCGCAATCGAGCCAGTCCTCGACGCTCGCGTCGGGCAGCACCCAGTGCGGTCGCGTGCCGGCTTCGAGGGCGAAGCGAAGGGCTTCGGCCACGCGCGCGTCGCAGGCGGGAGAGTCCGGGGCGTCGCAGCGGGCGCGCACGAGCCGGCCCGCCTGCGCGCAGCAGGGCAGGAAGTCGGGCGTGGGTTCGGCGCAAGAGCCGGCCGTCGCGGCGGCATCGGCGCGGGCCGCCGCCGGATCGAAGACCTCGCCCGCGCCGTGTCCGGAGAAGACTTCGAGCAGGCGCTGCCGCTCCGGGTCGTGATGCGCGGGCGTGAGCTGGGTCGCGAGGGTGGCGCCGGGCGGCGCGTGGATGCCCCACACGAGTCCGTGGGGAATGACGAGCGACTCGCCGCCCCACTGCGCGAGCTTCTCGAAGAGCACCTCCGGGGTCGGCGCGTTCTCCTGGCAATCGGCGGGCAGCTCGCGCGTGTCGACCCCGCGCGGACACATCGGTGTGTCGGCGAGCTGGCGGACCCACCACAGGAAGTCGGCGTAGGGCGAGTCGCCGAGGGCGAGCAACGCCTCGACGCCGCGCGCGAGCCAGAGGAAGCGCGCGCGCTTCATCACGTCGTCGGCGAGGGCGGAGATCGGTCGCGCGGGCAGCTCGTCGTCGCCCTGCCCGGGGAAGATCACGTTCTTGTGGCCGAAGTGACGGTCGGGGGTCGTGCCCGTCTGGGTCCACTCGTAGCCGACGTAGGCGACGAGGTCCGGGGACTCCGGATCGCCCGCGCGTTCGTTGCACTCGCGCAGGCTCTCGATCGACTCGCGCCAGCGCGGTGCGGTGAGCCCCTCGGCATGATCGTTCAGCGAGAAGAAATCGAGGCCGGCGCACCAGCGCGCGAAGTCGCACGCGTCGGCGGGGGGATGCACGCCCTCGCCGCCGAACAGCGGCAGGCCGTAGAGGAACGCGTCGATCGAGTAGGTGGTGTGGACGTGGAGGTCGCCGAAGAGGATGCGCTTGCGCGGGTCGGGGGCGATCTCCGCGCGCTCGTCGAGCGCGCGACGGGCTTCCCACTGCGCGCGCTCGGTGGCGACGCGTGTCGCGCCGTCGCGCGCCGGCCCGGCGATCTCGCCCGTGGGTTGCTCGGACCCGCTGCAGGCGAGCGCGAGGACGGCCGTTGCGAGCCCGAATCGCGCCCTCACGTCAGTCGACGAAGCGGCGGTTCGTCACGTTGCGGGTGAGCGACTGCACGAGTGGTACGTCCTTCTCGAAGGCGTTGAAGCCGGCGGCGAAGCGCTCGGCGTCGGACGCGCCCCGCGCCGCGAGGTAGGCCTCGAAGCTGTCGGCCCAGACGAGATAGCGGAGATAGGCGCGGTGCGGGCTGATGCGCCGCAGCTCGCGACGGAAGTCGGAAGACGCGCGCGCGAGCTCTGCGCCGGTTTCACCGAGAGTCTCCCGCCGCCATTCCAGCACGCCGACGATCTCGCCGCGCCCGCGCTCCTCGATGCGCCAGCGCAGTCCCTGCGATCCGACGGGGATGCGGTCGAAGTGCGCCCGCAAGCGGATGCGTTGGTGCAGCGGGAGCACCGAGAGTGAGAGTCGGTCGACGGGCATGTCGAGGGCGCGACCGATGCCGCGGTAGAGGTCGTCGAGCAGCTCGCGTTCGTCGATCACGTGGGCGCGGCCGTAGCGCACGAGCACGTGCACTTCGCGCGCACCGGCCGGCGCCGGGCGCGGATCGGGAAGGCGGATGTCGCGGGTGAGCGGGCTGTCGGCGACCTCGGCGACGCGCGCCCGGGCCGCCGCGAGGTCTGCGCGGACGCCGTGCAGCGCCTCGCGCAGCGCCTGCTCGCGCCCGGCGACGTCGCGCGTGCGCGCGCGCAGGGCGTCCGGGTCGGCGTCGCGCGC
>JAHEJV010000017.1 GCA_024638705.1 Deltaproteobacteria bacterium
CGGTTTCGTGGTGGGAGGAGCATGGGCCGATGAACACCGCTGTGACGCCGACAGGGATCATGCATGAGTTCGCGCGAGCGGAGGATACGATCACACGCGGACAGTTGATCGGCCTGGGCATTGCCGCGGGTGTGGTCGTGCTTCTGCTGCTGCTGGTGTTTCGCAGCCCGGTTCTTTCGCTGACGGCCTTACTTCCCAATCTGATTCCGGTGTCGATTCTCTTCGGAGCTATGGGTTGGCTGGGGATTCCCCTCGATGCAAGCACGGTAGTGATCGGTGGCTTAGTTCTAGGGGTGGCAGTGGATGACACCGTCCACGTCGTCTCCGGGTTTGAGCGCAGACGGCGTAGTGGGCTTACGATGGATGAAGCGGTGCGGGGCACGCTGGGAGAGGTCGGGCATCCGCTTGTGTGCTCTACGATTGCGGTGTCAGTCGGATTCTCCGTTCTGATGGTTTCCGATTTTCTGCCGATCGTTAGCTTGGGCGGCCTCACTGCGGGCGTGATGATCCTGTGCCTAGCCGCCGATCTGACGCTTCTGCCGGCGCTTCTAATTGCTACAAGCAGGCGCACAGCAGGTGTCTAAAGGCTTGTAATTGTTGCGTCGATGTACGCTGGGATGGAAACAGGACAAGAAGTTGATTCGCTGTACGCCCAATATCGGCGCCAGATCGAGGAAACAGATCTTCCTCGGGCGCTTCAGCGCGCGGCGTTCGTCCTTTTCGCTGTAAACACAGCCTTCATCGCGGTAGACGTGGTCGTCTACCCAACCAAGGCACCCGAGTTTCTTCCAGTCCGGCTGGCGATGAATGCAATCGTCGGGCTCGTGTTCTTTGGAACAGCCCGGCGATTCCCGATTGCATCGAGTTTCCTCACGGTTGGCGCAGGGTGCTGGATGCTTCTAACTGTCGTTCAGGGGACTGGGGGTGCTAGTTCCGACTATTACGTCGGCCTCGTCCTGCTGGTTATTGGAATTGGGGTTCTCGCGCCGCTTTCGGTTAAGCACGGGTCGTTTCTCGTGAGTTCGGTGTTCGCTGGCTATTTGCTGCTCGGGTTCTTCGGCTCTGAGGATTGGGCGACGAAAAGGTATGCGTTGAGTCTCTTCTTCCTCGGAGCAGCATCATTCTGTGGAGTAATGAGCTGCTGGCATCTTGAGCGGATGCGATTCGCGGACTTCCTCCAAAGAATCGAGATCGAGAAGGCCCGCGACGAGCTAGCCGAGCTCGACGTCGCCAAGTCTCGCTTCACGGCGAACATCCACCATGAGCTCCGGACGCCCCTGACGCTCACGTTGGCGCCGGTCGAGGCGATGCTCTCCGGCGAGTTCGGGGAGATCCCCGCGGAGCAGCGGTCCTATCTCGAGACGGTGCAGAGCAACGGGCTGCGCCTGCTGAAGTTGATCAACAACCTGCTCGACCTCGCGAAGATCGAGAGCCAGCAGCTGACGATCGAGCGACGCCCCGTGCGCATCGGGGAGCTGGTGAATCGGATCGTGAACGGCGCACGGCCGCTCGCCGAGCGGAAGGGCGTCGCGCTTCGGGTGGAGGGGTTCGAGGACGTCGGCGAGATCAACGTCGACTCGGAGGCCTTCGAGAAGATCCTCGTCAATCTGCTGGGAAACGCGTTGAAGTTCACCGATCGCGGTGGGCGCATCGTCGTTCGCGGCGAGACTGCGATGGACGGTGGCGTGCACCTCGTGGTCTCGGACACCGGCGTCGGCATCCCGGCGGACCAGCTCGGCCGCATCTTCGATCGCTTCGCCCAGGTGGACGGCTCGAACACGCGCAAGCACGAAGGCACCGGCATCGGCTTGTCCCTCGTGAAGGAGCTGGCCGAGCTGCACGAGGGCAGCATCTGGGCCGAGAGCGACGGCGAAGGGCAGGGGGCGCAGATGCACCTCGTGCTGCCCGAAGGCGTGTGCGACGCGCAGGACGCGGACGCCATCGAGGAGATGCTCGGCGACGAAGGCGACGGCCTGCGCCCCGCATTGAAGGGCGCGATCGCCGGCATCGGTGCCGAGCTCGAGGGGATGGAGCCCGAAGCCGAGTATGGCGAGCGCTTGAGCCTGGCCGACATCGAGCGCAACGTGACGCGGGCGCAATCCGACAGCGAGCCCACCGAAGCCCCCGAGGCGACTGCCCATCCGGATGGAACCGGCGAGGTGCTGATCGTCGAGGACAACGCCGACATGCGGCGTCTGCTCGCCGACCTCGTCAGCCGCGAATATCGGGTCCGGGTCGCGCGCAACGGTCGCGAAGGGCTCGACCTCGCCCTCGTGCAGGCGCCCGACCTGATCCTCACCGACGTGATGATGCCGGAGATGTCGGGCACGGAGCTGTGCAAGGCGGTGAAGGAGCATCCCGATCTCGGAGACGTCCCGGTCGTGCTCGTCACCTCGAAGGCCGAGCGCGAGATGAAGATCGAAGGCCTCGAGTTCGGCGCCGACGACTATGTGACGAAGCCCTTCCATCCGCGCGAGCTGATGGCGCGCGTGCGGTCGCTCGTGCGCCTGCGTCTCGCGCGCCGCGAGCTGGCTGTGCGCAACGATCAGCTCGAGAGCACCAACGCGGAGCTGATTCTCGCGATGGCGGAGCTCAAGCAGGCGGGAGCGCAGCTGGTCCACGCGGAGCGTCTCGCCGCTGTCGGCGAGCTGGCGGCCGGCGTCGCGCACGAGATCAACAACCCGGTCAACTTCGCGATGAATGCGGCGCGGACCCTGCGGTGCGTCGTGGACGACGTCCGCGAGGTGGCGAAGCACGTCGCGGCGATCGACGGCGAGAATGCGGACGAGCTGAAGCGGCAGATCCAGGCGCTCGGGGACCTCCGCGACCGGCTCGGCTTCGACGAAAGCGCCGCCACCTTGGAAGAGCTCTCTGGGATCGTCACGGAGGGGCTCGAGCGGACCGCAGAGCTCGTGGGCGACCTCCGCGACTTTGCGGCGCCCGGGGGGCACGAGCGGGGCGAGATGGACCTCGCGCGCGGCCTCCGCACGACCCTGCGCCTCGTGGGCCACACGCTGGTCTCGCGGAGCATCGAGGTCCACACCGACCTCCCCGAGGGGCTTCCGCGGACGATCGGCGATGCTCGCGCCTTGAACCAGGTTTTCCTCAATCTCCTCAAGAACGCCGCCGAATCATTCGAGGGGCGGGGCGGCTCGATCTGGGTCGCCGCGCGAGCGGAGGGGAACGGCGTGGCGGTGTCGATTCGCGACGATGGTCCGGGGATGTCGCCCGAGGTTCGTCAGCGCCTGTTCGAGCCCTTCTTCACGACGAAGGGAGACACCGGCACCGGCCTCGGGCTCTCCATCTGCAAACGCATCGTGGAAGAACACGGCGGCCGGCTCGAGATCGAGTCGGCGTCCGGAGAGGGCACCACCGCGAGCCTGCATCTGCCGCATGACGGCGGAGGAGCGCCTTCGCATGCGGCCTAACCCCGAGACGATCCAGGATCTCCGCGAGTATCCGATCCTCTACGTCGACGACGAGGAGGAGAATCTCCGCATCTTCGATCTCACGTTCCGGCGCCAGTTCGGGATCTACACCGCGACGAGTGGCGAAGAAGGCCTTGACATCCTCAACACGAAGCCGGTCGCCCTGGTCCTCTCCGACCACCGCATGCCCGGCATGACCGGCACCGAGTTCCTGAGCCGGGTCGCCGAGATCGATCCCAAGACGATCCGCATCATGGTCACCGCGTACGGCGACGCCGAGACGCTCGAGGACGCGATCAACAACGGCTCGATCTATCACTTCATCCCGAAGCCGTGGAACCCGGACGACGTGCGCGCGACGTTGATCCGCGGCATTCAGGCCTACGCACTCGACCGCGAACGCGCACAGCTCCTCCAGGAGCTCACCGTCGTCAATCGCGTTTCCGCGGCCCTCAATCGCGAGCTCGACACGACGCGCCTGATCGACCTCTTCACCCGCACTCTTCGCAACGACCTCGGCTACGACGGCGCGAGTCTCATGCTGTGGGATGCCGGCGAGCGCACGCTCTTCTGGGCGCAGACCGCATCCGCCCAGGAAGAGATCGACCGGAAGCTCGCCTCGGTCCGCTTCACTCCCGAGAACGCGCGCGAGTTCGTCGAGGAGCTCGAGGACGGACGATCGCTGACGTTGAAGAGCGAGGACGTGCTCGACTACTCCGCCGCGGTGCGCGAGTGGGTGATCGAAGTCGCTGCGGAAGAGATCCTCGTCACGCCGCTATTCGGAAAGCGCGGTCTGATCGGCGCGATCACCGTCGACAACCGCCGCGGTGGCGGCCGCTTCAAGGTAGAAGACGTGACCCTGATCGAAGGCCTTTCGAACCAGGCGGCGATCGCGCTCGAGAACGCGCGGCTCGTGGAAGACCTGCGTGCGTCGCGCGACCAGCTCCGCCGTGTCGACCGGCTCGGGGCGCTCGGCACGCTGGCATCGGGAATCGCGGAGGATCTCGACGCGCCGCTCGACGCCCTGGGCGCCTTCCTCTCGGAAGCCCCCGCGAAGCGCGAAGCAGACGACACCGCATCCTGGGACGAGCGCTGCAGCGAGATGCGCGACGAGATCGAGCGCGTGCGCAACCTCGTCGTCACGATGCAGCGTCTCGGCGAGGCGGGTGCGGCGCATGGTCCCCGCGAAACCGTCGACGTCTGCGAGGTGGTTTCGGGTGTGATCGGGCTCGTGGGTCGCGAGGCCGAGCTCGGACACGTCGACCTTCGCCTCCACGCGGCTGCAGACACGCCGAAGATCGTCGCGGCACGAGATGCGCTGCATCAGGTCGTGCTGAACCTGGTGCTGAACGCGCTGGGCGCGTCACCGGCGGGCAGTCGCGTCGACATCCGCGTCTGCGCGGCGGAAGGGGATGGCGTCCAACTCGAAGTGACCGATGCCGGCCCCGGTTTCACCCCCGAACAGCTCGACGAGATCTTCGATCCGTTCTCCGCGGCGCATGGATCGGGAGGCGAGGAGTCGGGGCTCGGGCTGATGGTGTGCCAGCGCATCGTCACGGAGCACGGGGGCTCGATCGAGGTGCGCAGCGGCGAGGGCCCCGGAGCCACGTTTCAGGTGCGCCTTCCCCGGGATGCCGATCCGTCCACCGCGTGACGTGCGATCGCTGAGCTAGTATCCGCCGCGTTTCGACGGGAGCGAGGCAACCCGGCCGCGTCCTCCGTCCGACCTTCGGCGATCGAGGACTCATGCGTTTGCGGCCCCTGTCGCGCGTCGTTCTGGCGGCAATCTTCATCATCCACGTGTGCGCCATTTCCTCTGCAGGCGCCGAAGAGCCGCTGCGGATCCTGATCCTGCCGGTCGTCGTCCACAGCGCTTCGGCCGACCCCGCGCACGTGAGCGGAGGCCTCAGCGAGATGCTCGCGTCCCGACTCGAGCAGTCTGGAAGCGTCTTCGTCGAGCGTCCCGAGGACGCGGGGCTGGCCACGTCTGAGCTCGGCGACGCGCTTCGCGAGGGGCGCGCCCGTGGCGCCGAGTTCGTGATCTTCGGCGCGTTCACCCAGTTCGGGGACGGCGCGAGCCTCGACATCCATTGCGCGCCCGTGATGGGGACCGAAGCCGAATCGGCGGCGGCGCGCCGGATCTTCATCCAGAGCGGCGAGGTGAGCGAGATCATCCCGCGTCTCGACGAGATCGCGGGCCGGCTCGCTGCCTACGTGAACGCGGGACGACCCGCGCCAGTCGTCCCGGACGGGCCGGCGCTCGCCGCGCCCGCCCCGACCCCCGCGCCGCTCGGCGACGGCCCCCTGCGCGAGATCGCCGAACGACTCGAGGCGCTCGAGGAAGCGGTGTTCGGCGGGGTGGAGGAGAGCGCGTCCGCAGGCTCGGAAGACCCGCTTCCCGAGTCGTGAGGGCGCAGCCAGCGCCAGCGGCTGCGCTATCTTGCGCCCCCTCGCGGGCCCGGGCCGCGGGCGCGGCGGCTTCGGGCCGCCGTTGGCTCGCAATGGGGCGGTGTAGCTCAGTCGGTTAGAGCGGCGGCTTCATAAGCCGTAGGTCGGCAGTTCGAGTCTGCCCACCGCTACCACGCGAGCCCCCGGGATTCGTTCGCTACGGTTCGCTCCGTCCCTAACAGAGAGGTATGAGATGCGAACCATCCGAACCCGGACTCCCGGGTCCTCGGCATTGTGGATTCTGGGCCTCGTGGTGGCGACGCTCATGGTGAACGCGGGGCCGGTCGGCGCTCAGGGCTATCCCGACTCGATGCGCAGCGACTACGGCGGTGAGGCCGGCGACTCGCGTCGCAGCGACGCCGGACCGCTTTCGTTGCGGACCGGAATCGGTTTCACGGCGGATCCGGACGCGTTCTTGATGGGCTTCGAGCTCGACTACCGCATCGAGGACGGGTTCTCGCTGGGCACGCAGGTGCAGGTGGGCGTCGACGATGACCTGACACTCGTTTCGCCGGTCGTCTTCGGCCGCTACACGCAGAATCTCGGTGATTTCGATGGCGGCCTCGACCGCGTCGATCTCTATGTCCAGGGCGGGCTCGGCTTCACCTGGTGGGACGTCGACCGCGCGCGCAACCGCGGGGGCGACGACGACGATGCGGCGTTCCTCATGAACTTCGGCTTCGGCGCCGAGTACCGGCTCACGGATCACGTCTCCGCGGGGTCGCACATGCTCTTCAACATCATTCCCGGCGAGATCTACGACGAGCGCTTCTACTTCTCGTGGGAAGTCGTGAGTCTGCGCTTCCGGTTCTAGAACGCGCGTTAGCTCTTCGGCTCCGCCCGCTCGCTGTCGGCTCCCTGAGATGACGCGCGCGATCTCTGTCGCCTCGCCGACACCGAGCGCGATCGTATTCCTCTTCCCGCCACGCGCCGCGACCCTGTTATGGTGTCGCCGCCGGGCGTATGACTTTCTTCATCTTGTTGTCACACAATGCGCGCTTACGTTTTGGTAACAACGGCTGGTGTGAAAAGGAGAGGGAGATCTCATGAATCGCAAGGTGGTTCTCGGTGCATTCCTGGTCGGAGCGCTGGTCTTGGTGGCGCACTCCGTCGCGGCGAGAGAGCTGATCCAGAACAAGGGTTCCGACACGCTGGTCAACGTCGCCCAGGCCTGGGCCGAGGCCTATCCGGAAGTCAATCCGGACGTGGCGGTAGCCGTCTCGGGTGGAGGCTCCGGCACCGGCATCGCGGCGATGATCAACGGAACCGTCGACATCGCCAACGCCAGCCGCAAGATGAAGCAGAAGGAGCTGAAGCTGGCGGCGGATCGCGGTCAGAACCCGCTGGAGCACGTGGTGGGCTACGACGCGCTCGCGGTGTTCGTGCACAAGGACAACCCGGCCGATTCCCTGTCGCTGGCACAGCTCAAGGACATCTACGCGCGGAATCCCAAGGCGACGAAGTGGTCCGACCTCGGCCTCGCGGTGCCGGGCTGCAAGGACGAGATGGTCGTCGTCAGCCGCCAGAACAACTCGGGCACCTACGCCTACTTCAAGGAGAGCGTGCTCGGGAAGAAAGGGAAGTACCGCCAGGGGACACTGGACATGCACGGATCGAAGGACGTGGTCGACCTGGTGGAGAAGACCCCCTGCGCGATCGGCTACAGCGGGCTGGCTTACGCGACCGATCACCTCAAGGTGCTCTGTATCGCCCAGGAGACGGGTGGCGATTGCGTGGCGCCGAGCGTCGCGACGGCGAGCGATCGGAGCTATCCGATCGCCCGTCCCCTGTTCATGTACACCAACGGTGAGCCCCAGGGAGTGATCAAGGACTACCTGGACTGGATCAAGAGCGATGCCGGCCAGTGCATCCTGAGCGAGAAGGGCTACGCGCCGGCCGGCGAGGTCACCTGCGAATAGTTCTCCTCTCGACTCGCCGAGTCGCGATCCAGTGAGTTCTGGCCCTACCATTGGGACTCGAACTCCCGGGCCGCTTTGGGCGCAGGACGACGGGATCGCGACTGCGGGGTTTCAACCATGAGTCACTACGAAGAACGCCTGGAGAAGGACCTCACGCGCGTCCGAGAGAACGTCTCGGACATGGCGGAGAAGGTCGACAGCGGCGTGAAGAACGCCATGCACGCCCTGTTGACGGGCGATCACGAGCTCGCCACGGAGGTCATCCTGGCCGATCAGGTGATCAATCGCGCGATGCGCAGGATCGACAAGCTGTGCCACAGCTTCATCGCCCAGCATCTGCCGAGCGCGGGTCACCTGCGGCTGCTGTCCTCGGTCATCCGGGTCAACATCGAGCTCGAGCGGATCGGAGACTACGCGGTCACGATCGCACGCGAGGCCGTCCAGCTCTCCGGTCCGCCTTCCGGCACGACGGCGCGAGAGCTGGAGCGCGTCGGCAACGAGACGCTGGTCATGCTGCGTCAGGCGGTCGAAGCCTTCAGCGAGCTGAACGCCGACCAGGCGCGCGCGACGATGGTGCTGGAAGAGTCGATGGAGAACGACCTCGACTTCATCTACGCCGACCTGATGGCGAACACCGACCAGGCGTCGGTCAATAACCTCGTCCGGGCCTTTGCGATCTTCACGCAGCTCAAGCGCGTCGTCGACCAGGCGAAGAACCTTTGCGAGGAGACGATCTTCGCCGTGACCGGCGAGATGAAGGCGCCGAAGAACTACCTGATCCTCTTCGTCGACGAGGACAACAGCTCTCTGAGCCAGATGGCCGTGGCCATCGCGCGCAAGCACTACCCGGGCAGCGGCACCTACAGCAGCGCCGGTCTGCGGCCGGCGCCACAGCTGAACCCGGCCGTCGTCGGCTTCCTCGAACGGCACAGCGTAACCCTCGAAGGAGCCGAACCCAGGGGTCTGGAGATGACTCCGCTCGAGCTGGCGCAGCAGCACCTGATCGTCAGCCTGCAGGGCCCCGTCCAGGGCTATTTCGAGCAGGTGCCTTTCCACACGACGCCGCTGCAGTGGGACGTGACGCCGCCCCCCGCGGATCCCGCCGCCTTCGACGCCTGGCTCGAGGAGGCCTACCGCGATCTGGCGACGCGCATCCGCGATCTCATGGAGCTGCTGCGCGGCGAGGACGCTAACTGATGGCCGCTTCGGGTGTGGCCCCGACCCGCTCCGTGACGGACGCCGATTTCGATCGGCGCAACGCGGCATGGTTCATCGACAAGGCCGTTGAGGTGGTCGTCTTCATCGGTGGCATCTCGGCCATCGTCTTCGTGATCGGGATCTTCGTCTTCATCACCCGGGAAGGTCTCGGATTCATCGTCGGGCGCTTCGATTTCGCCGAGTTCTTCACCAGTCCCTACTGGTACCCCGCGGAGGACGAGGATCCGGAGTACGGGATCCTCGCCCTGATCGCGGGCACGGCCAGCGTCACCGGGCTGGCGATGCTGGTCGCCATCCCCTTCTCGCTGGGCGCCGCGATCTTCATCGCGGAGTTCGCCACGGGCAGGACGCGCGAGACGCTGAAGATCCTGATCGAGCTGTTGGCCGCCATCCCCTCGGTGGTCTGGGGCTTCATCGGCCTCACCATCATGAACCCCTTGATCATCCAGCTGTTCGACGTCCCAGTCGGGCTGAACGTCCTCAACGCGGGCTTCATCCTCGGTCTGATGGCGGCGCCGATCATGACGTCCATCGCCGAGGACGCGCTCAAGGCCGTTCCCGACCGCTACCGCGAGGCCGCCGAGGCCATGGGGGCCACGCGCTGGCAGGTCGTCTACAAGACCGTGCTGCCCGCCGCCAGGAACGGCCTGCTGGGCGCGGTGCTGCTGGGCGTAGGGCGCGGCTTCGGCGAGACGATGGCCGTGCTGATGGCCACGGGACACTCGGTCAACATTCCCGGCAGCATCTTCGACTCGGTGCGCGCGCTCACTGCGACGATCGCCGCCGAGCTCGGCGAGACCGCCGTGGGCTCCGATCACTACATGGCCCTGTTCACGATCGGGATCTCGCTCTTCCTCGTCACTTTCGTCATAAACCTCACCGCCGACCTGATCGTGCGCGGCGTGCGCAAGGGATAGCGGAGGCAACCAGATGTTCGACGCTTCCGAGCTCAACCTGAGGAACCAGCGGGTACAGCGGCTCTACACGATCCTATTCGCGATGATGACGTTGCTGTTGATCGTCCCGGTGCTGGTGATCCTGACCACCCTGGTCGTGAAGGGCGGGCCCGCCCTCTCGATCGACTTCCTGCTCACCAATCCCATCGACGGCATGACGGCGGGGGGCGTGTTTCCGGCGCTGGTCGGCACCATCTGGCTCGTCGCGCTCGCGCTGATCATCTCGGTGCCGCTCGGGATCGCCGCGGCCATCTATCTGAGCGAGTACGCCGGAGACAACTGGTTCACGCGCATCATCAACCTGGCGATCATCAACCTGGCCGGCGTCCCTTCGATCGTACACGCGCTCTTCGGCGTGGGTGCCTTCGTGCTGTTCTTCCGTTTCGGTACCAGCATCCTGGCGGCCAGCCTCACCCTCGCGATCATGACGCTGCCCGTGGTCATCGTCGCCACCCGCGAATCGCTGCAGGCGGTGCCCTTCGCGTTTCGCGAGGCCTGCTGGAACATGGGCGCGACGCGCTGGCAGACGATCCGGCGTGTGGTGCTGCCGAACGCGATCTCGGGAATCCTGACGGGCGTGATCCTCGAGGTGTCGCGCACCTCCGGTGAGACGGCACCGATCATGTTCACTGGCGCGGTCTTCTTCAGCCCCTTCCTGCCCCAGGGCATCTTCGACCAGACGATGGCCATGTCGCTGCATCTGTTCGTGGTGTCGACCCAGGTGCCCGGTGTTCCCGAGGAGCTGCCTTACGGCGTCGCGCTGGTGCTGATCGGGATGGTGCTCGCGATGAACAGCATCTCGGTCGCCTTCCGTACCTACCTGCGGGGGCGCAAGAAGTGGTAGGCGCAGCAGCGAGCGCGGCCGAGAGCCCGGTGGAGGCGACCGAGCCGGGGCCTGTGAAGGTCGGGGTGCGCGACCTCTCGATCCGCTATGGACAGACCTCGGCGCTGCGCGATGTGACGCTGGACGTCCGCGAGCACGAGATCTTCGGGATCATCGGGCCGGCGAACGCCGGCAAGACGTCGTTCCTCAAGTCCCTCAATCGCATGGACATGTTCGATTCGAACATGCACGTCGAGGGACAGGTGCTCTTCAACGGCCGCGACATCCACCGGCTGAAGAACGTCTACGCCCTGCGCTCGCGCATCGGGGTGGTGTTTCCGCTGCCCGTCGGCCTCCCGATGACGGTCTACGACAACGTGGCCCTGGCGCCGCGCCTGGCGGGGGTGAAGCGGCAGGCGGATCTCGACGTGATCGTCGAGCGCTGCCTGACGCGCGCGGCACTGTGGGACGAGGTCAAGGAACGGCTCCAGTCGCTCGGCAGCCTGCTCTCCGGGGGCCAACAGCAGCGCCTGACGATCGCCCGCGCGCTCTCCCAGGAGCCGGAGGTGCTGATGCTGGACGAGTTCTCGATCGCGGTCGACCCGGTCACGACCATGCGGATCGAGAGCGTGCTCAAGGAGCTCCGGAGCGAGATGACCATCATTCTCGTCACGAATCTGGTGCAGCAGGCGAGACGCCTGGCCGATCGCACGGCCCTCTTCCTGGACGGCGAGTGCGTGGAGATCGGCGAGACCGAGGATCTGTTCACCGGCGAGGTCCAGGACACGCGAACCCGCGACTACGTGGAGGGACGCTTCGGGTAGCGATCCGGCCGGTGCCCGGGGGCTCGCAGGAGCCCTCCGATGCGGCCGCGCCGGCGATCCCGATGCTCTGAAACGATGACGACCAGCGAGCAGGAAGCGAACGACGCGCCGGTGGGGAACGCCATCCTCACCGAGGCCCTGAACCTGTGGTACGGCACGTTCCAGGCGCTGTTCGACGTCAACCTGGAGATCAAGGAAGGCATCATCACGTCGCTGATCGGGCCCTCGGGCTGCGGCAAGTCCACCTTCCTGCGCAGCATCAATCGCATCAACGAGCGCCTCGGCTACGTGCGCATCGACGGCAAGATCAACGTCTTCGATCACAACGTCTACGACCCGGCCGTCGAGCTGATCCAGGTGCGCAAGCAGGTGGGCATGGTGTTCCAGCGCCCCAACCCGCTTCCGATCTCGGTTCGCGACAACGTGCTCTTCGGCCACAGTCTGCACACCGGAGGCCCGCGCACGCCGCGCAGCGAGCAGGATGAGATCGTCGAGGAGTCGCTGCGGCAGGTGCTGCTCTGGGACAAGGTCAAGGACCGGCTCGCCAGCAAGGCGACCGAGCTCTCGCTCGAGGAGCAGCAGAAGCTCTGCATCGCCCGCCTGCTTCCGGTGAAGCCCCGGCTCCTGCTGATGGACGAGCCCTGCTCCGCGCTCGACCCGAAGGGCACCGAGGCGGTCGAGGAGCTGATCTGGGAGCTGCGGGGCCGCTACACGATCCTGATCGTGACCCACAACATGGCCCAGGCGCGCCGCGCCAGTGAGGAGTGCATCTTCATGCTGATGGGGCGGGTGGTGGAGCACGCGGCGACCGAAGAGATGTTCGTCGCTCCTCGCGAGCGGGATACCGCGGACTACATCGAGGGCCGCTTCGGCTAGGCGCGAGAGGGTCGACCGTGTCGTTCTGGAACCAAACGACCAGTTGAAGATCGTTCGCAATTCGCTCGCGGTGGCTAGGAGGTCGCCTCCGTCTCGCGGGGCGCTGTGTCGAGGCGGTGTTTCTGCACCTTTCCCGTCTCGGTGCGGGGCAGCTCGTCGATGCCCACGAACTCGCGCGGCAGCTTGAAGGCGGCCAGACGCTCGGCGCCCCAGGCCCGCAGCGCCTCGGCGTCCAGCGCCGCGCCCTTCTGCGGCACCACGAACGCGCGCCCCACCTCGCCCCAGCGCCGGTCGGCGACGCCCACCACCGCGATGTCCTCCACCGCGGGGTGCTCGCGGTAGGTCGCCTCGATCTCGGCGGGATAGACGTTCTCACCGCCGGAGATGTACATGTCGCGCGCGCGCCCGACGAGCGTGACGAAGCCTTCCCCGTCCCGGGTCGCGAGATCGCCGGTGCGCAGCCATTCCCCGCGAAGCGTGGCGGCCGTCTCGTCGGGGCGATTCCAGTAACCGAGCATCGTGATCGGCCCGCGGACGACGATCTCGCCGGTCTCGCCATCCGCGGCGTCGATCCAGTGCACGGGCTCCGCATCGAGGGTGTCCTGTCGCACGACGCGCAGCTCGGCGTGGAACACGGGGCGTCCGACGCTCCCCGCCTTGCGGATCGCGTCGCGTGCGTCGAGGCAGCAGAGGATCGACGTCTCCGTCTGCCCGAATCCCTGCTTCAACACGAGGCCGCGCGCTTCGTAGGCGCGGATCTGTTCGAGGGGGACCGCGGCGCCGGCGCCAAAAAGGAAGCGCAAGGTGCCGGTGTCGGGTGCGGGCGTCGACGCTTCGAGCGCATCGAGGAGCGCGCCGAGCTGGGTGGGAACGCCGCCGAGGAAGGTGATGCGATCTTCTTCCACGCGCCTCCACGTGCGCGCGGCATCGAAGCGCGGCTCGAGGAAGACGGCGCCGCCCGCGTAGAGCGTCGGCAGCGAGAGGATCGCCAGACCGAAGGAATGGAACAGGGGCAGGGTCACGAGCACGCGGTCGTCGGCGCGCAGGCCGAAGAAGAGCGCGGCATTCAGGCTGTTGAAGAGCGTCTTGCGGTGGGGGAGGAGGGCGCCCTTCGGCCTGCCGGTCGTGCCCGAGGTGTACATCAGGATCATCGGGTCTTCGGGGGAGACGGGCTCGATGGTTTCGCGCGGTTCGTGGGCGACGAGCGCCGCCTCGTATCCGGCTCGACCGTCGAGCAGCTCCGGCGGATCGGCCAGCGCCGCGATCGCGGCGGACGCGGTGTCGGCGAGCCCGGGTTCGTGGACCAGGAGCTTCGGGGTGCAGTCGGCGAGAAGTGCGGAGACCTCCCGCGCCGTCAGCCGGGCATTGAGGGGCACGGCGATCGCGCCGATGCGCGCGGCGGCGAGGACGAGTTCGAGGTAGGCGGTGCCGTTGCCGAGCAGGACTGCGACGCGGTCGCCGCGTCCGACGCCGCGCGCGACGAGCAGGGCCGCGCAGCGCCCCGTGCGTTCGTGGAGGGCCCGGTAATCGAGGCTACGATCGGCGTCGACGAGCGCGAGGTCGTTCGGCCCGATGCGCGCGCGTCGCAGCGTCCAGGCGCCGACGTTGTGGAGCGGCGATCGATCGGTCGGACTCACGGGCCGGGTCATAGCAGGAAGCGCAGCATGCAGCGACGAGGGAGGTCACCGTGAACCTGTTGGGTCAACCGGCGTACGTCGGTCGCCATTGTGGGTCGCACGAGTATCGGGCGAGCAAGGAGGTCGTCGACTTCTACGGCGACGCCCTCGACGATCACCATCCGCTGCACAGCGAGTATGCCCCGCCGCTGCTCTATCACTCCGAGTGCTACGAGTTCGTCGGCGAGTGGTATCTGAAGAACCTGTTCGGAAATCTCCACGGTCGCCAGGACTGGTTCCTCTTCGCGCCCATCCCGGTCGGCGCTCCGGTCCGCACGCGCTCCACGATCATCGAGCGCTACCACCGTCGCGGGCGCGACTGGGTGGTGAACGAAACCGACGTCATGCACGCCGAAACCGGCGAGCTACTGGTGCGCGGTCACACCCACCAGAGCTTCCTGCCGCCGAAGAAGGACCAGGAAGAGGGCGGCTTCGTCGTCGACGAGACGACCGCGAAGAAGAAGGCGCCGCCGCCGCCGTTCCCGACCGCGACGGGTCCCGACCTCGCCTCGCTCACGAAGACGATCGACGACCGCCGCTGCTGGATGTTCTCGGGGCCCGGCAAGAACTATCACACCGACCGCGAGCAGGCGCAGAAGCTCGGCTTCCCGACGATCGTCGTGCAGGGGATGATGTCCACCTGCTTCGTGTCGCAGCTGATGCAGGACCACTTCGGCGAAGGCTGGCTGCGCGGCGGGCGGATGTCGGTGAAGCTGACCAACGTGCTCTGGGTGGACGAGACGGTGCGCGTGCACGGGCGCATCAAGGACGAGGAGCCCGAGGGCGATCGCACGCGCGTGCACTGCGAGGTGTGGGTCGACAAGGAAGACGGCACGCGCGTCCTCGTGGGCGACGCGAGTGCGACGAAGACCTCGGAGTGAGCCCACCCCTGGCCCTTCCGTAGCGAGCCAGGGCGGCGAGGAGCGACGCATGGAGGATCGCGGCGGAGCGAGACGCGCGCGGCGCCGCGACCCGGTCCGGGCCGTCATGCGGGAGGTCGAGGAAGCCTGCCGTTCGCTCGACCTCCGCGGAACGACCGTCCTGGTCGCGGCTTCGGGTGGACTCGACTCGACCGTGCTCGCCGACGCGCTCGCCCGCTGCGCCGGAACCCAAGGCTTCGCCGTGGCGATCGGACACGTCCACCACGGCCTCCGCGGCGCCGAGGCGGACGCGGACGAGGCCGCCGTGGGCGACCTCGCGTCGCGGCTCGGGGTGGCGTTCGGAAGCGAGCGGATCGACCTCGCGAGCGCGACCTCGCGCACCAGCCGGGATCGCCCGACCGTCCAGGAGGCCGCGCGCAGCCTGCGCTACGCGGCTCTGGCGCGCATCGGGGAGGCACTCGGGGCCGATCGCATCGCGACGGCTCATCACGCGGGCGATCAAGCCGAGACGGTACTTCTGCGTCTGCTGCGCGGGACCGGACCCGACGGCCTGGGCGGCATCCCGGAGCGCTCGTCGGACGGTCGGATCGTCCGGCCGTTGCTGCGCCTCGATCGCAACCAGATCGAGGCCTACGCCCGCGCTCGTCGCCTCTCCTGGCGCGAGGATGCCTCCAACACGAGCTCCGAGTACGCCCGGAATCGCCTGCGGAACGAGTGGCTGCCCGGCCTGGCCGAGGCTTTCAACCCGCGATTGCTCAGGGCGATCGCCGATCTTGCCGAAGCACAGAGGAGGGATTCCGAGTGGATCCACGCGGGTGTCGAGCGCGAAGCGCACGCCCGTTTCACCGCCGAGGGGGCATGGCTCGCGATCGACACGAAGGACTGGGCAGCGCTGCCGGAAGCGCTCGCGCGCCGTCTCGCGCGCGAGGCGCTGCGTCGCGTCGGACTCGCCCGGCACGTCGAGCGGGTGCACCTGGAGCGCGTGCTGCGCTTCCTGGCGAGCCCTGCGCGCGGGCTTCGCATCGAGCTTCCGTGCGGCGTGAACCTGACCGGCGATCGCCGCGGGGCGCGGCTCGGGCCGCGGCCGGAGGGGTCTCCCGGCACCGGAGAAACTCTCTGCTAAGCTCCAAACAACACTCGGTTTTTTGGACTCGCGCCCACGGAAAAGGTGGGACCATTCGACTCGCCGACCGTTTTTCGCACCGCACTGCGGATCGCAGCGAATCGGCCGGCAGCCGACGGCCCCATCACCCGTTCCATCAGGCCGACCGAACCAAGCGGGGAGTCGCTTGAACAATCAGTACCGGAACATGGCCCTCTGGGTGGTCATCCTCGTGATGATCCTCCTCCTCGTCACGATGCTTCGTCAGGGCCAGCAGACCGTGCCCCCGATCGCCTACAGCGAATTCCTCGAGCTGATCGAGCGCGACGAAGTCGAGAGCGTGGTGATCGAAGAGAACCTGATCGCCGGCAAGAAGACCGACGGCAAGGAATTCACCACCTACGCACCTGCGATCACCGAAGGGCTGATCATGCAGCTGCGCTCCAAGGTGACGACGCTCGATGCGCGTCCGAAACCCGAGGCCGGGTTCTGGCGCCAGATCCTGATCATGTGGTTCCCGCTGCTGCTGATCATCGGGCTGTGGATCTTCTTCATCCGTCAGATGCAGTCCGGCGGCGGCAAGGCGATGAGCTTCGGCAAGTCGCGCGCGCGGCTGCTCACCGAGAACCAGCACCGCGTCACCTTCGAGGACGTCGCCGGCGTCGAGGAATCGAAGGTCGAGCTCGAGGAGATCATCGAGTTCCTGCGCGAGCCGAAGAAGTTCACGCGCCTCGGCGGTCGCATTCCGAAGGGCGTGCTGTTGATCGGTCCGCCCGGCACGGGCAAGACGCTGCTCGCGCGCGCCGTCGCGGGCGAAGCGGGCGTTCCTTTCTTCTCCATCTCGGGCTCCGACTTCGTCGAGATGTTCGTCGGCGTGGGGGCGTCGCGCGTGCGCGACCTCTTCCTCCAGGGCAAGAAGAACGCGCCCTGCATCATCTTCATCGACGAGATCGACGCGGTCGGCCGCCACCGCGGCGCCGGGCTCGGCGGCGGTCACGACGAGCGCGAGCAGACGCTGAACCAGCTCCTCGTCGAGATGGACGGCTTCGAGAGCAACGAGGGCGTGATCCTGATCGCGGCGACCAACCGCCCCGACGTGCTCGATCCCGCGCTGCTGCGCCCGGGTCGCTTCGACCGCCGCGTCGTCGTGCCGCGCCCCGACCTCCGCGGTCGCCTCGCGATCCTCAAGGTGCACACGAAGCGCGTGAGCCTCTCGGACGACGTCGACCTCGAGATCGTCGCGCGCGGTACGCCCGGCTTCGTCGGCGCCGATCTCCAGAACCTCGTGAACGAAGCGGCGCTCCTCGCGGCGCGTCGCGACGCCAACGAGGTGCACCGCGTCGACTTCGAGTCCGCGAAGGACAAGGTCATCCTCGGCACCGAGCGCAAGAGCCTCATCATGACCGACGAGGACAAGCGCGTGACGGCCTACCACGAGGCGGGCCACGCGCTCGTCGCGCTGCTCTCGGAGCACTCCGACCCGGTACACAAGGTCACGATCATCCCGCGCGGCATGGCGCTCGGCGTGACGCTCACGATGCCGGTCGAGGATCGCTACGGACTCTCGAAGGATCAGATCATCGCGCAGATCCGACACGCGATGGGCGGGCGCGCCGCCGAAGACCTGGTCTTCGACCAGTTCACCACCGGCGCATCCAACGACCTCAAGCAGGCCACCGAGCTCGCGCGGCGCATGATCTGTTCGTACGGCATGAGCGACCGCATCGGCCCGGTGTCGTTCGCGGACGACGACCACGACGTCTTCCTCGGTCGCGATTTCGTGCAGCGCAAGGACTACAGCGAGCGCAAGGCGCAGGAGATCGACGAGGAGGTCCACGAGGTCCTCACCTCGATGTACGACTCGGCGAGATCACTGCTGGCCGAACATCGCGACGTGCTCGACCGGATCAGCGAGGCGCTGCTCGAGCGCGAAACCCTCGATACGGAAGAGCTGGCGCTGCTCCTCGAGAACAAACCCCTCCCCCCGCTCCCCACCCCCGTATCGTCGGCGAAGGATGACCCTCCGCCGAAACGGGCCGAGGCGGAGCCCTCCGAGAAGTTCTCCGGAGACAAGCTTCCCGACCCCGAGCCCGTTCCCGGCTAGGAGGGGTCGCCGCGTGCCGGCGTTCTTCGACACGAAAGCGGTGGTCGGCGTGCTGAACGCCACGCCGGATTCCTTCTCCGACGGCGGGCGTTTCGTGCGTGCCGACGCCGAAGTGGATCTCGCTCGCGCCATCGACGTCGCAGCTGGGCTGGTGCGCGACGGTGCGGACGTCCTCGATGTCGGCGGCGAGTCGACCCGCCCCGGCGCGCGTGCAGTGCCGTCCGATCAGGAGTGCGCGCGCACGGCGCCGCTGATCGAGGCGCTGACGAAGCGTTTTTCGACTCCGATCTCGATCGACACGCGCAAGGCGTCGGTCGCCGAGGCGGCGATCGAGGCCGGTGCGCGCATCGTGAACGACGTCTCCGGTCTCGCCTTCGATCCGCGGATCGCGGTGGTCGCGGCCGAGGCCGGGGCCGCGGTCATCGTGGGGCACGCCCGCGGCACGCCGGAGACGATGCAGGACGCTCCCCACTACGACTCGGTGATCGATGAGGTGGCCGCGGAGCTGAGTGCGTCGCTCGCGGTCGCCCGCGAGGCAGGCATCGACGACGATCTTCTCGTGATCGATCCGGGGATCGGTTTCGGGAAGCGCCCCGGAGACAACTACGCGCTGCTGGCCCGGATTGCCGAGCTGCGCGAGAAGGTCGGCGGAGACCTCTCCATACTCGTCGGACCTTCTCGCAAGGCCTTCCTCGGCGAGCTTACCGGGGACGGCGCGGCCGACCGTGACACCGCCACCGTGGCCGCTTGCACGATCGCGTTCTACGAAGGCGCCGACGCGGTGCGCGTCCACGACGTCGCCGGTGCCGTGCGGGCTCGCGCGGTCGCGCTCGCGCTGCGCGATGCGCGCGGGGAGGGCGCCCCGTGATCGAGGCCCTCTGGAGCGTCTTCAGCGAGCTGCTCGAGTACTTCGGTGCGAACTTCGATCCCGTCCGCGACGTGATCGACATCCTGCTGGTGACGATCGGGATCTACTGGCTGTTGATCCTGATCCGCGGCACGCGCGCCTTCCAGATCCTCCTCGGCCTGCTCGTGCTCTTCGCCGCGAGCGTCGCCTCGGAGATCTTCCAGCTGGTCACCCTGCGCACGCTGCTCGAGAACTTCGTGCAGTACGGCGTGCTGATCGTGATCGTCCTCTTCCAGCACGACATCCGCCGTGCACTCGCGCGCGTGGGGCGCGGCTTCTTCCCCTCTGCGGCGCTCCAGCGGGAGACGCAGATCCTCGAGGAGATCGTGCGCGCGAGTCAGGAGCTCGCGCGGAAGCGGATCGGCGCGCTGATCGTGCTCGAGCGCGAGACCCAGCTCGACGACCAGATCGAAACCGCGCACGCGCTCGACGCAGCGATCAACAAGGAGCTGCTGGTCTCGATCTTCAATCCCTATTCGCCGCTGCACGACGGCGCCGTCGTCGTCCAGAACGGGCGCCTCGCCTTCGCGGGATGCATCCTGCCGCTGACGCTGCGCGAAGACCTGCCCGACGGCGTCGGCACGCGACACCGTGCGGCCGTCGGCCTCACCGAGGAGACCGACGCGCTCGTGGTCGTCGTGTCCGAGGAGACCGGTGCGATGAGCGTCGTCCTGGGTGGCGCGATGGTGCAGGGCCTCGAAGGGCCGCGCATGCGTGCGGTGCTGCGGGACATCCTGAACGGGGAGCGCCGCGATCTGCGCGATATCCCCGCTACCGAGCTCGCCGTCGAGCCCGTCGAACCGGCCGAGGACGATGCGGAATCGGGTGAGGGGAAGAGCAAAGGCAAGGGGAAGGGCAAGGCCGTCGCGAAGTCGAAGGCCGAAGCCGACACCGGGCCCGGCGTCGATCCCGAGCCCGAAGCGCCGCTGCGGACCGCGGGCTAGGGAAAGGAGGACTTCGGCGTGCCGCTTCGCATCGGAACCCTCCTGCTCGCGTGGGTGATCGCCATGGTGCTCTGGGGCATGGCGCACGGCGTCTCGGACATCGAGCGCGGCGTCGACATCCCGATCGTCTTCGACGGCGTTCCCGACGATCTCGTGCTCACCGATCAGAGCGCCCGCGCGGTGAACATTCGCGTCCTCGGCAGCCGATCGGCGTTGCGCGACGTCGGTCCTTCGAAGATCGATTACCGCATCGACGTGTCGGGTGTGCAGCGCGGTGAGGCGGTGTACGAGATCGATACCGGGCAGATCGAAGAGCAGCTTCCGGGTGGCGCGCGCATCGTCAGCCGTTCGCCTGCCAGCCTCGAGCTGCGCTTCGCGCGGCGCGGTCGCAAGTCGATCCGCGTCCGCGCCGATCTCGCGGGCGAGCCGGCGGACGGGTACACCGTCGCGTGGGTCGAGATCGAACCCGCCTACGTCTGGCTCACCGGCGATCGGCGCCAGGTCCGCGCGATGACCGAGGCGATGACCGAGCCCATCGAAGTCCGCGGCCTCACCGGGCCGATCGAACGAGAGGTGCGCCTGTTGCTCGCGGATCACGTCTGGATGGAGGAGCCGACACCGGTGCAGGTGCGCGTGCGGATCGAGGCGGAGAACGCACCGCCCGGATCGGAAGAGACGTCGTGACGGCGCGCGTTCGCAACGAGGGGGTCGAGCGGCTCTTCGGCACCGACGGCGTACGCGGTCGCGCCAACGTGCACCCGATGACGGCGGAGACGGCGCTCGCCCTCGGCCAGGCCGTCGCCTACGTCTTCTCCAATAGCGACCGCGAGCGTCGGCGCATCATCATCGGCAAGGACACGCGCCTGTCCGGCTATCTCTTCGAGGACGCGATGGCGGCGGGCATCTGCTCGATGGGCGTCGACGTCCTCCAGGTCGGCCCGATGCCGTCGCCGGGGATGGCCTTTCTCACCGCGGACATGCGATGCGACGCCGGCGTGATGATCTCGGCGAGCCACAACCCCTACCAGGACAACGGGATCAAGTTCTTCTCCCGCGACGGCTTCAAGCTTCCCGACGAGATCGAGGACCGCATCGAACAGCTCGTGCAGTCGGGCGAGCTGGCGAATCACCGCGCCGATCCCGACTCGATCGGGGCGGCGCGTCGAATCGACGATGTGACTGGGCGTTACGTCGTCTTCCTCAAGAAGAGCTTTCCCCGCGATCTGGCCCTCGACGGCATGCGCGTCGTGCTCGACTGCGGCCACGGCGCGGCCTACAAGGTCGGTCCGACGGTGCTCCGCGAGCTCGGGGCCGAGGTCTTCGCGCTGGGCGTCGATCCGAACGGCCGCAACATCAACGACGGCTGCGGCGCGCTCCATCCCGAGGAGACCGGCGCGAAGGTGCGCGAGGTGCGCGCCGACGTGGGCATCGCCCTCGACGGCGACGCGGATCGCTGCGTGATGGTCGACGAGGAAGGCCGCACGGTGGACGGCGATGCGCTGATCGCCGTGCTGGCCCGCGACCTCCACGAGCGCGGCAAGCTCGCCGGTAACGCCGTCGTCGCGACGGTGATGAGCAACCTCGGCCTGGAGCGCGCGCTCGCACGCCACGGCGTCGAGCTCGTGCGGACGGACGTCGGCGACCGCTACGTGGTCGAGGCGATGCGCGCCGGCGGATACAACCTCGGCGGCGAGCAGTCGGGCCACGTCGTCATGCTCGACAACAACACCACCGGCGATGGCCTGCTCACCGCACTCCAGGTGCTCGCGATCATGCGTCGCAGAGGCCTGCCGCTCTCGAAGCTGGTGTCGGACTACGAGCCGGTGCCGCAGGTGCTCGTGAACGTCGCCGTCGCGGAGAAGCGCCCGGTGGAAGAGCTGCCTTCGTTCCAGAAGAAGCTTTCCGAGGTGGAAGCCGCGCTCGGCGAAGAAGGCCGTGTGCTGGTCCGCTACAGCGGTACCGAGTCGAAGGCACGGGTGATGGTCGAAGGAGATGACGAGACGCGCGTACGCGGTTTCGCCGACGAACTGGCGAAGGCGCTCCAGCAGAGTCTCGCGGGGGGAGAATGATGCGGGGATTGATTCTGGAACTGGACGCGCTGCCGAGCCTGCGCGACGCGATGTCGGCCCACGACGTCGACCTCGCCGCAGCGGCCACGCTGGCCGAGCTCGCCGGCGTCGACGCCGTGCGCCTCGGCGTGAGCCCCGACCTGAAGCCGGTCACCGAGGAGGATCTCCACGACACGCGCCGCGCGGCGCGCCGGCTGGAGCTGCGCATGCCGGCGATCGACGCGATGGTGCGCATCGCCCTCGACGTGCGGCCCGACGTAGTCGTGCTCGGCTCCGACCGCCGGGAAGGCGCCAGTGCGGCGAGCCCCCTCGACTTCCGGAACGACGCCGCGGGCGTCGGCGATGTCGCGCGATCGCTCGCCGAGGCGGGCATCCCCGTCGCGGCGCGCGTCGCGCCGACCCTCGAAGCGGTGAAGGCGGCGCACGGCGCCGGCCTCACCCGGGTCGAGCTCTACACCGGCTCGCTCGTGGACCTCCCGCCCAGCGAACGGACGCGCGAGCTGCACCAGCTCGGCGACGCCGCGCGCCTCGCCTCGAAGCTCCAGCTCGGGCTCGGTGTCGGTGGCGGGATTGGCTACCGGGTGCTCCCCGAACTCGTGCAGGCGGCGCCGGCGGTGGAGCGCGTCGCCGTCGGACGCGCGGCGCTGACGCGCGCCATGCTCGTCGGCCTCGACCGCGCGCTGCGCGATCTGTGCGCGCTGCTCTAGTGGGTCGGCGCGTCTGGCCGCTCGCGAGTGCCGCGCAGATGCGCGAGCTCGACCGGCACACCATCGAGACGCTCGGCGTGCCCGGCGAGGTGTTGATGGAGAGCGCCGGCCGGGCGGTCGTGGCAGAGGTGCTTCCGCTCGTGCGGCGCGACGAGTCCGTCCTCGTCGTGTGCGGACCGGGAAACAACGGCGGTGACGGGCTGGTCGTCGCGCGGCATCTGCATCTGCTCGGCGTGCCGGTGCGCGTTGCGCTGCTCTCGGAAGACTTCGGCGGCGACGCCGCAGCCCAGCTCGCGCGCGTGCGCGCGCTCGAACTCCCGGTCGAGGGAGCCCGCTGGCGCGCGCCGGAGCGCGGCGTGATCGTCGATGCGTTGTTCGGCACGGGGCTTTCGCGTCCTCTCGCCGGGGAGGCGCGGACCGCGGTGCGACGCATGAACAAGGCGCGCACCGAACGTCGCGAGGTTCGCATCGTGGCGGTCGATCTTCCGAGTGGACTCTCGTCCGACACCGGTCAGGTGCTCGGCGTCGCGGTCTCCGCCGACGTCACCGTCGCGCTCGGACTGCCGAAGCTCGGGCACGTGTTCGAGCCCGGCCGCACCCAGGCCGGTCGCATCGTGGTGGCGCGGATCGGCATCGCCGACGCGGGGCCCGACACCGTGGTCGACGCGACCCTCTGGACGCGCGCCGGCGCGGCCGCGGCGCTTCCGCAACGTCCTGCCGCGGGACACAAGGGCAGCTTCGGTCACGCGCTGCTCGTCGCAGGCTCGGAGGGAAAGACCGGCGCGGCCGCACTGTCCGCCGAGGGAGCGGCCCGCGTCGGCGCGGGCCTCGTCACGCTCGCGTGTCCGGCGGGGCTGAACGACCTCCTCGAGGAGAAATGCACGGAAGTGATGACGGCGCCGCTCCCGGACACGCCCGAGCGGGCCTTCGCCGCGGCGGCCGAAGACGGCATCGTCGCCCTGGCGGCGTCGCGCGATGCGGTCGGCATCGGTCCCGGCATCGGTCGCGCGACCGAGACCGATGGCCTCGTCCACGCCCTCGTGAAACGGATCGACGCACCGATCGCCCTCGATGCGGATGCCGTCGTCGCTTTCGCCGACCAGTTGGCGCTGCTCCGCGGGCGACGGGCCCCCACCGTGCTCACCCCGCACCCCGGCGAAGCCGGCGCCGTGCTCGGCGTGAAGGCGACTGCGATCAATGCCGATCGGGCCGGCGCCGCGCGCGAGCTGGCGGAGAAGACCGGTGCCGTCGTCCTGCTCAAGGGCGCGGGGACGGTGATCGCGGCGCCCGAGGGCGACGTGATCGTGAACCCGACCGGCGGTCCGGCGCTCGCGACGGGCGGAACCGGGGACGTGTTGCTCGGCGTCGTCACCGGCCTGCTGGCGCAGGGCGTCCCCGCGCATCGGGCGGCGGCGCTCGGCGCCTATCTCCACGGCGCGGCCGCCGACCGCATCGCCGCGCGACGCGGTGACAGCGGCCTGCTCGCGTCGGAGCTGCTGCCCGCACTTCCGCAGACGATCGCCGCACTGCGCCGAACGACGTCGGACGATCTCGAGCGCGACCTTGCCCCTCCATTCCCCGACGCCTGAGGCCACCCAGGAACTCGGCGCGGCGCTCGCCCGTGCGATCGGCAGCGAGGGCGCGGTCGTGCTGCTGACCGGCCCGCTCGGCGCCGGCAAGACCTGCTTCGTGAAGGGGATCGCGGCCGGTCTCGGTCTCCCCCCCGATCGCGTGCAGAGCCCGACCTTCGTGATCGCCCAGGAGCTTCCCCTGCCCGCGGGCGGCACCCTCGTGCACGTCGACTGCTACCGCGTCTCGAGCGAAGCGGAGCTCGAGTCGGCGGGGCTCTTGGACTGGCTCGCGCCCGGCGCGCTGGTCGTCGCCGAATGGGCGGAGCGGGTGCCGGACGCGTGGCCGACCGATCACCTCGCCATCGCGATCGCCCGGGACGGGGGCGCACGGACGATCTCGGCGCGCGCCCATGGCCCCGCCTCCGAGGCGTTGCTGGCGCGCTGGCAGGCGTCGCATCCCGCCGGCTCCCTGGACCCGCGCGAATCGTCGAACGCCTCGCAAGACCGGGGATCTTGAGCGAATCTACGCGCGCCCGACCGGTCCCGGCGGGCGTCCTCCCCGAAACGAACCCGACACCCGGAGGCGTCACGACGTGGCCCTCGTAGTCCAGAAGTACGGCGGCACCAGCGTCGGCGATCCGGATCGCATCCGGAACGTCGCACGTCGTGTCGTGGAAACGGTAAAGCAGGGCCACCGCGTCGCGGTGGTGGTCTCCGCGATGAGTGGCGAGACCGATCGGCTCGTCGGCCTGGCACACGACCTCGGCGGTGAGGTCCCGGAGCCGCGCGAGCTCGACGTGATTCTCTCCACGGGGGAGCAGGTGACGATCGCTTTGCTAGCGATGGCGATCGGCCGCCTCGGCCAGCCCGCGCGCTCGTTCACCGGCGCGCAGATGGGGATGCGCACCGACACCGCGCACAACCGCGCGCGCATCGAGAGCGTGGACACACGCATCCTGCGCGAGACGCTCGAGCGCGGACACGTCGCGGTGCTCGCCGGCTTCCAGGGCACCGACGACGACGGCAACATCACCACGCTCGGGCGCGGCGGGTCGGACACGTCGGCGGTGGCGGTAGCGGCGGCGCTCGGCGCCGACGTCTGCGAGATCTACACCGACGTCGAGGGCGTCTTCACGAGCGACCCGCGCATGGTGCCCACCGCGCGCAAGCTCGAGCGCGTGTCGTACGACGAGATGATCGAGATGGCGAGCCTCGGTGCAAAGGTGTTGCAGATCCGCTCGGTGCGCTTCGCGATGCGCTACGGCGTGAAGCTGCACGTGCGCTCGTCGTTCACCGATACGACGGGAACCTGGGTGGTTCCCGAGGAGCAAGTGATGGAGCAGCTGGTCGTCTCAGGCGTCACCTACAACCGCAACGAAGCGAAGATCCGGGTGCGCGGCGTCCGTGACGTGCCGGGCATCGCGGCGCGTGTCTTCTCCCCGCTCGCGCAGGAGGGTGTGGTGGTCGACATGATCATCCAGAACCTCTCCCAGGACGGCGCCACCGACCTCACGTTCACCGTCCCGCGCGACGCCTTCAAGCGCGCGCTCGAAGTCACCCGCACCACCTGCGGTGAGCTCGGCGCCGCCGACGTCGACGGGGATCCGAACGTCGCGAAGGTCTCGATCGTGGGCCTCGGCATGAAGGACCACGCCGGGGTCGCGACGCGCATGTTCCAGGTGCTGGCCGACGAGGGCATCAACATCCAGCTCATCTCCACCAGCGAGATCAAGGTCTCGGTGGTGATCGAGGAGAAGTACACCGAGCTCGCGGTGAGGGCGCTCCACGACGAATTCGTGGATGCGGGCGCCGGCGAGCCGGTGGCGGAGAGCTAGTGCGCGTCCTCGCAGCGGGTCCGGAGCGCTAGTGCGAGCCGACGCACAGTCCCCTGGATTCCGATCGCGGGAGGCCGTCGCGGCGTTCGCCGTCGCCATCGCGCTCTTCGCTTCGCTGGTCACGGGGTCGGCGGAGCATCCCGATTCCCGCGCGGGCCCGGTCTGCGCCGAACCCCGGGAAGAGGCCGCGTCCTCCGGGCACACCCGCCGCGTGCGCTGCGACGGGCAGGGCGGGCCTCTGCGCGGTCCGGCGCGGGTGCTCTACGGGCTCGGCATCGACCCGAACGTCGCCGACGCGTCCACGCTCGAAGCGCTGCCGGGGATCGGCCCCGCGCGCGCGGCGGCCGTCGTCGCGGGCCGCGCGCAGGGAAGCTACGACACCCCCCGCGATCTGCTCCGCGTCCCGGGAATCGGTCCGGTGACCCTGCGGCGCGCGAACGCGTGGCTCGCGTTTCCCGGCGAGGGGCGCCCGTGAGGTGGCTCGAGTGGCCCCAGCGCGTCCAGGACTTCCTCTCGAAGAAGATCTGGGAGATCGAGCCGGAGCGTCGTTCGCGTCTGTCCGCGATCCGCCTGCTCCAGTTCTCGATCATGCTCGGGGAGGGGTTCGTCCGCGATCACCTCCTGTTGCGCGCCAGCGCGCTCACGTACTTCACCGTGCTCTCGGTGGTTCCGCTGCTCGCCGTCGTCGTTGCGATCGCGAGCGCCGTCGGGATCGGGAGCCAGAGCTTCGTCGAGTGGGTGGTCGGGACCGTCGCGGCGGGAGCGCCGGAGGCCGAGTCGACGCTGCGGTCGCTGATCGAACGCGTCGACTTCACCGGCTCGGGGACCCTCGGCGGCGGGCTGCTCTTCATCATGACGGTGCTCGCGATCAGCAACGTCGAGAGCACCTTCAACCACATCTGGGGCGTCGCGAGTGGTCGCAGCTTGGCGCGGCGTTTCTCCGACTATCTCGCGGTGATCGTGGTCGCGCCTCTGCTGGCCGGTCTCGCGCTTTCGTGGGTCGCGGCGATCAACTCCCAGTGGGCCGCCTCGGCGCTGAGCGACGTCGCCGTGCTCGGCGTGCTCTACGACTTCGGCGGCGCGCTCGTCCCGATCGTGATGCTCTGGGTGGCGTTCGGCTTCCTCTACTGGTTCCTGCCGAACACGCGCGTGCAGGTGGTGTCGGCCGTGATCGGCGGCGCCTTCGCCGGGGTGATGGTCGCCATGGCGCAAGACGTCTACGTCGACTTCAGCGTCGGCGCCGCGCGGGCCGACACCTTCTTCGGCGGCTTCGCGCTCCTGCCGCTGCTCTTCGCCTGGATCTACGTGTTCTGGGCGATCGTCCTGCTCGGCGCGGAGATCGCCTTCGCGCACCAGAACTTCGCGCTCTACCGACAGGAAGTGCGCGGCGATCCGGCCGGTCCCGCCGAGCGCGAGGCGATCGCGCTGCGCATCGCCGTCGAGGTGGCGCGCTGCTTCCGAGAGAGCGGCGCCGCACCCCACGCCGTGCGCCTCGCCGACGACCTCCAGGTGCCCGTGCGCACCGTGCGCTCGGTCGCCGAGGTGCTCCAGGACGTCGGGATCCTCTCGCTCCGCCTGGATGACGATCGCGAGGAGGCCTACCAGCTCGGACGCCCGAGCGACATGATTCGCGTGACCCACGTCCTCGACGCCCTGCGCGGACATCGCGGAAAGCCGATCGGAAACGATCGCGCGAGCTCGCAGGTCATGGCGCTGCTGGCGGAGATCGACGGCGAATCGCAGGAGCTCTCGTCATCGGTGACGCTCGCCGATCTCGTCGCCCGCTCGAAGGAAGCGGGCCGCGTTGACCCCCCTCGGGCCCACGGGTAGGGTCGCTCCAATGAGGGTCTATCTCGACCACAACGCCACGACGCCGGTGCGCCCCGAGGTCGCCGACGCGATGACGCGCGTGCTCCGCGAGGTGCACGGCAATCCGTCGAGCGTCCACGAGGAAGGGGCGGTGGCGCGCGCGGAGATCGATCGCGCGCGCGAGCGCGTGGCGACACTGCTCGGTTTCGCGCCCGCCGAGATCGTGTTCACCGCCGGGGCGACGGAAGCGAACAACACCGTGCTGCTCTCGCTCGTGACGGCGCGCCCCGACGGCCGGCGTCACGTCGTGGCCACCGCCGTCGAGCATCCCTCGGTCGAAGCGGCGCTCGAACTGCTCGAAGCCGCCGGTCACCCGGTGACGCGCGTACCGGTCGGCCGTGACGGCCGCGTGCCCGCCGCCGACGTCGCCGACGCCCTGCGCGACGACACGGCACTCGTGAGCGTGATCTGGGCGAACAACGAGACGGGCGTGATCCAGCCGGTCGCGGAGATCGCCGCGCTCGCGAGAGCGCGCGGCGCCTGGCTGCACAGCGACGCCACCCAGGCCGTGGGGAAGCACCCGATCGACACGCGGGAGATCGATCTGCTCTCGTGCTCGGCCCACAAGTTCGGGGGTCCGAAGGGCGTCGGGGCGCTCGCCGTGCGCGAGTCGATCCCGTTCGCGCCGTTCGTCCACGGCGGTCCGCAGGAGCGGCGGCGGCGCGGGGGGACGGAGAACACCGCCGGCATCGCCGGCTTCGGCGTCGCCTGCGAGCTGGCGACGAGCGAGCTCCCCGAGCGCGTCGCCCACGCGGCGGCGCTGCGCGACCAGCTCTGGGACGGGATCGCCGCGAAGATTCCGGGCGCGGTGCGCAATGGCGATCCCGACCACGTGCTCGCGAGCACGCTGAACGTGACGTTCCGCGACACCCCCGGCGAGATCGTGCTCCAGGCGCTCGACCTCGAAGGCGTCGCGGCTTCCGCGGGCGCGGCGTGCGCCTCGGGATCGATCACGCCCTCGCACGTGCTCGTCGCGATGGGCTTCACGCCGGAAGAGGCGCGCGGGACGCTTCGGCTCAGCGTCGGCCATGGCAACGACGCCGCGCAGATCGAGCGCGTGCTCGCCGTGCTTCCCGACCTCGTCGCGCGGGCGCGCGCGGCCGGCGGCGTTTCCTGATGGGCGATCGCGTCGTCGTCGCGATGTCGGGGGGCGTCGATTCGTCGGTTGCGGCGGCCCGGGTCGTCGGCCGCGGTGACGAGGCGATCGGCGTGACGATGCATCTCGCCGGCGCCAGCTCGCGCTGCTGTTCCCTCGACGATGCCGACGACGCCCGGCGCGTCGCCGACCGGCTCGGCATGCGCTTCTTCGTCGCGAACTACATGGACGAGTTTCGCGAGGAGGTGATCGAGCGATTCGCGGACGGCTACCTCGCCGGGCGCACGCCCATTCCCTGCGTGGCCTGCAACAAGCGCTTCAAGTTCGACTACCTGATCGAGCGCGCGAACGTGTTCGGCGCGGAGAAGGTCGCGTCCGGGCACTATGCTCGCGTCGATCGCGACCCCGAGACCGGCGCCTGGCGCCTGCGCCGCGCCGTGGATGCGCGCAAGGACCAGACCTACTTCCTCTTCGGTCTTTCCCAGGCCCAGCTCGGAGGCGTCGAGTTTCCGCTCGGCGATCTGACGAAGGACGAGGTGCGCGACGAAGCGCGCGCGCTCGGGTTGGCGACGGCCGAGAAGCCCGAGAGCCAGGAGATCTGCTTCGTTCCGGACGGCGACTACGCGAAGGTCGTCGAGCGCATCCGGCCCGACGCACTCCCCGGCGAGGGCGACATCGTGGATGCGGCCGGACGCGTGCTCGGCCGCCATCGCGGCATCCACCGCTACACGGTGGGACAACGGCGTGGGCTGGGGCTCGCGTCGGAGCAGCGCCTCTACGTCACGTCGCTCGACGCGCGGCGCAATCGCGTCGTGGTGGGCGACGAGCGCGCGCTCGAGGCGCCGGTGGCGCGGATCGAGAACGTGCACTGGATCTCGGGAACGCCGCCGGCCGCGGGAACCGAGGCGACGGTGCGGGTGCGGCATCGTCACGAGGGCGCGCGTGCGCGGCTCGAGCCCGGCGACGACGCGACGCTCGTCCGCTTCGAGGCCCCGGTGCGCGCCGTGGCGCCGGGTCAGGCCGCCGTCTTCTATCGCGGAGACGAGGTGCTCGGCGG
>JAHEJV010000194.1 GCA_024638705.1 Deltaproteobacteria bacterium
CGGCGCGCGTGCTCGACGCACTCCGCAGCAGCGGAGGCCGGCCCTGCTCCGGGGAAGCCCTGTCCCGCGAACACGGAATCTCCCGCGCGCAGGTCTGGAAGGACGTCGAGACCCTGCGCGCGCGGGGTTACGTGATCGAGGCCGAAGCCGGGGGCGGCTATCGCCTCACGGCCGCACCCGACCGGCTCTATCCCGAAGAGCTGCACGACGGACTCGACACGAAGTGGCTCGCTCGCGAAGTCCGCTACTTCGACGAGACCGATTCCACCAACCGCGTCGCCCTCGACTGGGCGCGCGAGGGTGCGCCCCACGGCGGACTCGTCGTCGCCGAGGGCCAGACCGCCGGCCGCGGTCGCCTCGGCCGCAGCTTCCACTCCCCCGCCTACCAGAATCTCTACATGTCGCTGGTGCTGCGCCCGACGATCACGATCGCCGAGGCGCCGGCCTGGATCCTCGCCACCGCGGTGGGCGTCGCCGACGCCGTGGCAGCCGCGCTCGGTGACGACGACGCGGTCGAGATCAAGTGGCCCAACGATGTCCTCATCGACGGCAAGAAGACCTGCGGCATCCTGATGGAGCTCGGCGCGGAGGCGACGCGCGTCGCTTTCCTCGTCGTCGGCATCGGCGTGAACCTCAACGTCGACCCGAACGACTTCCCCGACGAGTTCCGCGCGCGCGCCACCAGCCTCTCCGCCCACGCCGGGAGCGCGATCGACCGCGCCGCGTTCACGCGCATCCTGTGCGAGCGCCTCGAAAACGTCTTCGACGCCTGCGCGACGAGCGGATTCCGTGGGATACTTCCGCGTTTCGACGCGCGCTTCCGGATGCGCGGGCAGACGGTGCGGATCCGGGAGCACGACGGCGCCGAGCGGGAAGGCCGCGTAGCCGGAATCGACAGCGACGGCGCGCTACAGCTCGAAGTGGACGGGGGACGCGTCGAGCGCTGGCTCGCCGGCGACGTCACCGTCGTGAAGGAGCCCTCGTGAACACTCTCCTCGTGATCGACATCGGCAACACCAACGTGTCCCTCGGCGTCTTCGACTACGGCGCCGGCGACGCGAACGGCAAGCTCGGCGACCATTGGCGCACGGGAACACACCGCGAACAGACCTCCGACGAGGTCGGCCTCATCCTCGGCAGCCTGTTCGCCCAGAGCGGACGCGAACTGGGAGAAGTCGACGACGTGATCATCTCGAGCGTCGTCCCCCCGCTGCTGCCGATCTACGAACGCGTCTCGCAGAAGCTCTTCGGGCAGCCGCCGATGGTGGTCGGACCCGGCATCAAGACGGGCATGCCGGTGCGCTACGAGAATCCGCGCGAGGTGGGCGCCGACCGCATCGTCAACGCGCTCGCCGCTTTCGAGCTGATGGGCGGCCCGGTGATCGCCGTCGACTTCGGCACCGCCACCACCTTCGACTGCGTGTCCGAGGACGGCGAGTACCTCGGCGGCGTGATCTTCCCCGGCATGCACACCTCGATGGAGGCGCTCTTCGAGCGCGCCTCGATGCTCCACCGCGTCGAGATCGCCCGGCCGAAGTCGGTGATCGGCAAGACCACGACGACGGCGCTCCAGTCGGGCCTCCTCTACGGAACCGCGGGAGTGGTCGACTCGATGGTGGCGCGGATCCGCGGCGAGCTGGGCCCGGCGCGCGTCGTCGCGACGGGCGGCCTCGCCACCCTGATCGCCGACCACAGCGAGGCGATCGAGCGGGTCGAGCCCTTCCTCACCCTGGAAGGGCTGCGGATCATCTACGAGAAGAACCGGTCCAAGTAAGGAGAACGAGCGATGAAGGACGTCAAGGTCGGCGACACCCACAACTACGCCCTGATCGGCCATTCGGCGGACGGGAAGACGTCGCTCGGCGAGGCGATCCTCCACGCCTCGGGCGCCACGTCCACACTCGGGAGTGTCACCGAGGGAACGAGCGTGCTGAATCATCTCCCGGAGGAAAAGGAGCGGCACACGACGATCACCTCCTCGCTCTACAGCTACGACCACGCGGGCAAGCACCTCACGATGGTCGATACGCCCGGCGACTCGAACTTCGCCGCCGACGGTCAGGTCGCGCTGCAACGGCTCGACGGCGCCGTGCTGCTCGTTTCGGCCGTCGACGGCGCGAAGGTGGGCACCGACCGGATGTTCCGCTTCTGCCGCGAACGCGACGTCCCGGCCGTCGCGTTCATCAATGGGCTCGATCGCGAGCGCGCCGATTTCCAGAGCGCGCTCTCCTCGCTCGAGGACATGGAGGCGAAGCCCGTCGCGCTGACGCTTCCGATCGGCGAGGAGAACGACCTCTCGGGCGTCGTCGATCTCGTGACGGGCAAGGCGTACACCGCCGACGGCGAAACCGACGTGCCCAGCGACCTCGCCGACACGGTCGCGTCGGCGCGCGAGCAGTTCGTGGAGAACGTCGCCGAGTGCGACGACACCCTGCTCGAGAAGTATCTCGAGGAAGGCGAGCTCTCCGCCGACGATCTCCAGCAGGCCCTGCTCCACGGCGCGCGCAGCGGGCAGATCCTTCCCGTGCTCTGCGGGTCGGCGCTGCGCGGCATCGGCGTCCCGCCGCTGCTGCGCGCGATCGAAGAGCTGCTGCCGTCCGCGGCCGACCGCGGCGCCCCCTTCATGACCGCCGAAGGCGAGGAGATCGCCCCCGACCCCGACGCGCCCTTCGCGGCCCAGGTGATCAAGACCGCGATCGACCGCTACGCGGGCACGCTCTCGATCTTCCGGGTGATGAGCGGCCGGATCAAGGCGGACACCCCGATCCTGAACGCGACGCGCGACGAGAAGGAGCGTCTCGGCAAGCTCTTCGTCATGCAGGGCGGCGAGCACGCCGAGGTGCCCGAGGCCGGCCCGGGCGACATCGTGGCCGTCGCGAAGCTCAAGCACGTGCACACCGGCGACGCGCTGACCTCCGAGAAGGGCGGCGTCGCGGTAGCCCCGATCGACATTCCCCAGGGTGTCATTTCCTATGCCATCCAGGCGAAATCAAAGGGGGACGAGGATAAAGTCTTCTCCTCGCTCGGCCGATTGGTGGAAGAGGATCCGACACTCCAGCTCGGGCGCGATCCGGCCACCGGCGAGTACCTGCTCACCGGTCGCGGAGAGCTGCACGTCCGGATGACGGTCCAGAAGCTCCAGCGGATGTTCGGCGTCGACGTGGACCTCCACACGCCGAAGGTCCCGTACCGCGAGACGATCCGGAAGAAGGCCGAGCACATCGAGGGCAAGCTCAAGAAGCAGAGCGGCGGCAAGGGAATGTTCGGAGTCTGTTACCTCACCATCGAGCCTCTCCCGCGCGGATCGGGAATCGAGTTCTCCGACGAGATCGTCGGCGGCGCGATTCCGCGCAACCTGATCCCGGCCGTCGAGAAGGGCATCCGCGAGGCCTCCGAAGCCGGGCCGCTCGCCGGCTACCCGGTGGTGGACATCAAGGCGCGCTGCATCGACGGGAAGCATCACTCGGTCGACTCGAACGAGATGGCTTTCAAGCTCGCCGGGTCGTTCGGCTTCAAGGCCGCGATCGAGGCGGCTTCGCCGACGCTCCTCGAGCCCGTGATGAACGTCCACGTCTCGGTGCCCGACCAGTACGTCGGCGACGTGATGGGCGATCTCTCCAGCCGTCGCGGCCGCGTCGGGTCGGGCGAGGCGAAGGGGTCGTCCCAGCTGATCGAAGCCCAGGTGCCGATGAGCGAGCTGCTCGAATACGCGAGTGCGCTCACGAGCATCACCGGCGGCCAGGGTGAGTTCCAGATGGAGTTCTCGCACTACGACGAGGCGCCCTCCCACGTGCGCGAGAAGGTCGTGTCCGAAGCAAAGGCGAACCAGTCCGAAGAGTCCTGAGTCGAGGCGCGTCGACCGGCCTCGCGAGGAAACGGGATCAGCGTCCCGTGGAGTGAACGGAGCCGTGTCGAACCAACCGCAGAAGCAGAAGATCCGCCTCGAGCTCTCCGCTCAGGCGGAGAAGTACGCCCGCCGAGACGCCCCGCGCGACGTCCGGTTGATGGCGTCGCGCGGCGCCCTGCCCCTCCAGCCGGTCGAGCTCGCCACCGTGCTCTTCGTGCTGATGCACGACCCGGACGCGGAGGTGAAGTCGACCGCGCGCGAGAGCCTCGAAAAGCTGCCGGAGAACGTGGTCGGCTCGGTGATCTCGGCCCCGGCGCACCCCGCCCTGCTCGACCACCTCGCCCACGCGTTCTGCAACGACGAGAAGAAGGTCGAGACGCTCGCGCTCAACGCCGCGACGAGCGACCGGACGATCGCCTATCTCGCGACGCTCTCGTTCAAGAAGGTCGTCGAGATCATCGCGAACAACCAGCAGCGGCTGGTGCGCTCACCGGCGATCGTCGAGGCCCTCGGCGACAATCCGCTCACCGGTCGCTCCGTGATCGAGCGGATCCTGAACTTCCTCGGCATGCCGACCGAGACCGAGGAGGCGGACGAGGAGCCGATCGAGGTCGAAGAGCTCAGCGAGGAAGAGGCGCGCGCCGCCCTCGAAGTCGTGCTCGGCGAGAACTTCACCCAGCTCGTCGACGAATCGGAAGACGAAATCGATCCGGAAGAGCTCGAACAGGGCGGCAGTCTCTACAGCCTGATCCAGAACCTGTCGGTCTTCCAGAAGATCAAGCTCGGACGCATGGGCAACAAGGAGGCGCGCAGCCTGCTCGTCCGCGACCGCAACAAGATCGTCGCGATGGCGGCCGTCACCAGCCCGAAGATGACCGAGAACGAGATGATCGCGATCGCCCAGTCGCGCGCCGTCTGCGACGAGGTGATCCGCGTCGTGTGCCGCAACAAGGACATCACCCGCAATTACCAGGTGAAGCTCGCGCTCTCGACCAACCCGAGGACCCCCCAGGCGACGGCGATGAAGTTCGCGAACTATCTCCAGGACCGCGATCTGCGCAACCTGATGAAGAGCAAGGACGTGCCGACCGTGATCTCCACCCACGCGCGCCGTATCCTCACCAAGAAGGGAAAGGTCTGATGGCGAAGGTTCTTCCGGAAGCCGGGGAAGTGAATGCCCGCATCGTCTACTGGGGCATCGACGGCGCGGGGAAGCGCACCAGCCTCCAGGGCGTCTACCGCAAGCTCCGCCCGGATCACCGCGGCGAGATGCGCGAGCTGCCCACGCGCTTCGACCCGTCGGTGTGTTACACGGTGCTGCCGATCGAGCTCGGCGAGGTGGGCGGCATGCGCACCGCGATCGAGATCGTCGCCGTGCCCGGCGCAGCCGAGCACGCCCCGACGCGCAAGCAGCTCCTCGACCAGGTGGACGGCATCGTGCTCGTCGTCGATTGCGAGCGCGGCCGCCTCGAAGAGAACCTGGCGAGCCTCGAAGAGCTCCAGAAGACGCTCCAGGACTACGCGCGTTCGATCGACGAGATGCCGCTGGTCGTGATGTACAACAAGCGCGACCTCTGCGACGACTACGCCATCGAAGAGCTCCACCGCCGGCTCGGTCTCGCCGACGCCACCGTGTTCGAGACGACGGCCACCGAAGGCACGGGCCTGCTCCAGGCGCTGTCCACGATCTCGAAGAAGGTGATCCGCTTCCTGCGCGAGCAGAGCGCGAGCCCGATGCGCTCGCCGCTCACGGAAGAGTCGGGAATGACGGCGCCCCCCGCGGCGCCGGAGCCGATCGCCGCCGAGGAAGCTTTCGACGAGCCGATCGAGGCATCGACCGCGCCCGATCCGGTGCTCGACCCCGACGCGACGCCCGCGCCGACCGCCGGCGCGTCCTCCCCGCACGAGGCGATGGAGGAGGCGATCCTCACCGAGATGGAGCACCCCGAAGGCGGCGAAGTCGAAGCCGCCTCGGATGCGGCATCGGCCCTGCTCGACGATCAGCCCTGGCTGCACGAGCCCGACGAGTTCGGCACGCCGCTCGGGGCGCGCATCACCGCCGGCCTTTCGATCGTGTCGGTCGGCACCGCTTCGCGCGCCGACGAGCGCACCGTGCGCGTGCCGCTCGTGCTCGGCGACGAAGAGGGCGAGACCTCGCCGCTCGTGCTGACGATCCGGCTCGACCCGTTGCTCGAGGACGAAAGCGACTGATGCGCAAGCGGATCGGCATCTACGGGGCCTCCGACGAGGCGCTCGCGCTGATTCCGCTGCTCGGCGCGAATCCGACGGTCGAGCTGGTCGCGGTGGTCGACCAGCACGCGCTCGCCCTGCTCGAACGCCTGCCCCACCTCGAGCCCGCCGTCGCCGCGACGCTCGAACAGACGCTCGGCAACGACCCGTCGGCGTTGGCGAACGATCCGGCGCTCCACGCCGTGATCGACTCGGGCGAGCAGACGCCCTTCGCGCGACGCTTTCCCGACGCGGTCGAACGCGGCGTCCAGGTCGTCTCGCCGCTGACGGCGCGCCTGCTCTGGGGCCTCGGCGTCCCCGGCGCCGACCGCAAGGCAGAGCTCCTACAGGCGCTTCACGAGGTCGTGGAGTCGTACAACCTCACCGTCGACTCCGACGAGCTCTTCCAGCGCATGCTCGAGATCGCGATCGGGGTGACCGGCGCGGACGGCGGCTCGCTCATGCTCTTCGACGAAGAGTCGGAGGAGCTCTCGGTGCGCGTGGCCGTCGGCGTCGAGAAGGAGCTCTGGCCGAAGATCCGCGTGCCGCTCGGCGCGGGGATCGCCGGGCGCGTCGCCGAGGAGGGCCGATCGCTGCTGCTGCGCGGACGCGCCGACCGCCAGCGCTTCCGCGTCACCCGCGAGCGCCTCGACGTCGAGTCCGCCCTCTCGGTGCCGCTCGCCCACCAGGAGCACATGCTCGGCGTGCTCAACCTGCATCACCACACGCGCGTCGACGCGTTCAGCGAGGACGACCTCGCATTTACCGAAGAGCTCGGCCGCCTCGACGCCGAGATCATCGCGCGCGCCCAGCAGCACGCGGCTCTCGAAACCCAGGCCGCGCGCTACACCGCCGTACGCGACGTGCAGGCACTGCTCGGGAGCGCCGAGCCGCTCACCGAGCGCCTGCGCCAGCTGTGCGAGCTCGTCGCGGCGCGCGCCGGCGGCGGCATCGCCACGCTCTACCAGTTCGATCACCCGAGCGGGGGCTTGCGCCTGGCCGCCACGTCGCTCGCGGGCGGCAATCTCGGCGGCGAGTATCGCGTCGCCCTCGGCGAGGGCATCGACGGCCAGGTCGCCGAGTCGCGCACGCCGGCCTTCCTGCGCCAACCCGACGGCGCCCTCGCCTACGCCGCGCTGCCGCTCGTCGACGGCGACGTGCTCGCCGGCGTGCTCTCGATCCAGAGCGGCGCCGAGCCGCCGCGCGATCGCGAAGCCGAAGCGACGCTGCTGGAGATCGCCGCGTGCGCCGCCGAGCGCATCGTCGACGCCGAGCGCGAGGCGCGCATGACGGCGCGTGCCAGCGCTGCGGGCGCGATCAACGAAGCCGGCATCCGGATGATCTCGTCGACCGATCCGGCCGAGGTGCTGCGCCTGGGCACCTCGTCCGCCGCGATGGTGCTCGAAGCCGACCACGCCGTCCTGCGCTTGCAGGACGAGGAGACGCGGCGCTTCGTGATCCGCTCCTACTTCGGCTCCGCCGACGGCCCGCTCCAGGAACAGCTCTTCCGGCTCGACAAGGACGTTTCGGTCGATGTGTTGCAGCGCCGCGCGCTGCGCCGCGAGAAGAACGTCGCGGAGGACGAGCGCCTCGCCGCCCATGGCACCGAGGTGCGCTCCTTCCTCGCCGCGCCGCTGCGCCGCGACGGGCAGCTGATCGGCACGCTCGCGCTCTACGACAAGCTCGCCGCCGACCGGTTCTACCCGAGCGCCTTCGACGAGCAGGACGCCGAGCTCTTCCTCCAGTTCGTCTCCTACCTCGAGCGCGCGATCGCCAACGCCCTCTTCTACGAGCGCGCGCGACGCTTCCGCAACTTCGACGAAGACACCGGCCTGCCCAACGCCGCCTACCTGAATCAACGCCTGCGCGAGGAGATCGCCCGGGTCGGTCCGCGTGACGGCGCGCTCGCGCTCGCCGTCGCCCGCATCGAGAACTTCGCCGAGATCGAGAGCGTGGGCGACGCAGTGAAGACCGCGCGCATCGTGCAGCGCGTCGTCGAGGCCCTGCGCCGCAACGCGCGCGACTTCGACGTCGTCGCGCGCTGCGCGAACGCCGAGTTCGCGATCCTGCTCCCCGATCCGGGCCACGATCCCGCTCAGCACGTGCTCGACTTCGCGCGCGCCATCTCCGAAGAAGTCACCGCCGACCCGGCGATGAACACGCCCACGCGCATCGCGCTCTCCTTCGGCTACGCCATCCACGCGAAGGACGGCCACGACGCGGACAGCCTGCTCACGCGGGCGCGCGATCCGCGCATCCACATGGTGTAGGAAGCGACGCGGCCTCGACGATTCGAGCGCAGGCGCCGCGGCGGGGCGCGGAGGTCTCTATCTGGACTTCGCTCGGCTCACCCGAGCCGAAGGCTCGGGTGGCCTCGCTGCGCGCGCCGGCTCAGCCGGCGCTTGCTTCGTTACTCGGGCTTGCTCGGAAGCGGTTCGCAGGCCACGCCGATCGACTCGGCGACGCCCTCGTGCACCACGGCGCCGCGCCACACGTTGGCGCCGAGGGCGAGCGACGGGTCGGCGGCGACGGCGGCCTCGGTGCCGAGCTCGGCGAGACGCTCGACGTACGGGAGCGTCGTGTTGGTGAGCGCGAAGGTCGAGGTGCGCGGGACGGCGCCGGGCATGTTCGCGACGCCGTAGTGGATCACG
>JAHEJV010000195.1 GCA_024638705.1 Deltaproteobacteria bacterium
GACCTCCCTCGTCCTGACCGTGTTCGGGGAGGTCGCTCCGGGTCGCGCCCTGCGCCGGCGCGCCCGCCCGGGCGATCGCATCCTCGTCACCGGGGCGCTCGGGGGCGCCGCGCTCGCCCGGGCGCGCGCCGAGCGGGAGGGCGGCCTCGTCCGACGCGTGCCGGTCGCGCGCCTCGACGAGGGCCGGGCGCTCGCGCGCATCTCCGGCATCCGGGGCTGCATCGACGTCTCCGACGGCCTGCAGGTCGATCTCGGGCACCTGCTCGGACCCGGGCGCCGCTGCCGCTTCGACCCGGAACGGGTGCCGCGACCGTCCGGCTTCGCTGCGGCGTGCCGTCGCCTGGGACTCGATCCCGTCGCGACCGCGCTCGGAGGCGGGGACGACTACGAGCTGCTGTTCAGCGCCGCGCCCGGAGCGCCCTCGGCGGACGCGCTGGCGCGGCGTCTGGGCCTGCGGGTGACCGAGCTCGGGCGCGTCGAGCGGGGCGCGCCGGAGGCCGCCGCCGGCTGGCGCCACTACGGCCCCGCCGGGAGCGCTCGGAGGCGCTAAACCGCCGGCGGCCGGGTGATTTCTGCCACTCCGCGATCAAGAAGCCCGCGCGCCGATCCGATAATTCCTGCGTGAGAGTTGCACTCACCCACAAGTTCGTCGTGGGCGCATTGATCGTCGGCGGCGCCGTGATCGTGTTGCCGATGGCGCTCGTCCGCAGCGGAGTGGACGTCTCGCCCTGGGTCGGGCCCTTCGTGGCGCTCGGGGTCGGCGGCGCGCTCGGCTATTTCCTCTCGCGCTCGCTCAGCCACACCTTCGATTCCCTGCTCTCGGCGAGCGACCAGATCAGCCGCGGCGACCTGCGTCCGCTGCGCGACTTCGAACAGACCCCGCGCTTCCCGGACGAAACCTGGGACCTCGCACAGGGCCTCCAGCGCATGGCCCGAAGCCTGCGCGAGCTCGTCGAAGGCGTGAAGGCGACCGCTGCGCGCGTCGACCGCTCTTCGCAGGAGCTCACCCGCAGCGCCGAGGCGCTGTCGGGCGGACACGAAGGCATCTCGGGCACCGTCGCGAACCTCGCGAGCGACGTCGCCGAACAGCAGCGACGCCTCGCCGAGACGACGCGACTCGTGCAGGAGATCGCGTCGGCGATCGAGCTCAACGCGTCGCGCGCGCGCGAGGCCTTCGGCTTCGCCGCCGAGGCGAACCAGAAGGCCGGCTCGGGCGTCGACGTCGCGCGCCTCGCGATCGAGAAGATGCGCACCGTGTTCGAACGCGTCGAGAATGCTGTGGCGCGCGTGTTCGAGCTCGAAGCGAAGACCCGCCACGTCCACCAGATCACCGAGATCATCACCAGCGTCGCGCATCGCACGAACCTGCTGTCGCTCAACGCCTCGATCGAGGCGGCGCGCGCCGGCGAGGCCGGCCGCGGGTTCTCCGTCGTCGCCGACGAGATCCGCAAGCTCGCCGAGAGCGCGGGCCGCAGCGCCGAAGAGATCGCGAAGCTGATCCACGAGATCGAGTCGGACACGACCGAAGTCGCCGAGGGGATGCGCGAATCGAGCCTGGTCGTCGGCGAGGGCCGCGAGGACGTCGACACCGTCGCCGCGTCCCTCGAGCAGATCCGCTCCGCCGTCGGAGAGGCCGCGCGCCGCGCCGAGGAGATCTTCGAAGGCGCCGACACCCAGGCGATGGACGTGCAGCGGATGGTCGAGTCGATGGAGGAGATCAGCCGCGTGGCGTCGCGCAACGCCGAGGCGATCGACGGCGTGGCCGTCACCTCGCACGGGCAGGTCGACTCGATGGGCCGGATGGTGTCGTCGAGCCAGTCGCTCGTCGGTCTCTCGGAAGAGCTGCGCGAAGTGCTGCGGCGCTTCGACACGGGCGCGGGAGGCAGCGCTTCGTGACGATGCCCGAGGCCGACCGCATGCTGACCTTCGAGATCGGCGCGTCGCTCTTCGCGGTGCCGATCGGCGGCGTCCACGAAGTCGCGACGATGGTCGAGCTCGCCTGCATCCCCACGCTGTCGCGCGACGTCGCGGGCGTGATCAACTATCGCGGGGACGCGCTCCCCGTCGTGCGGCGCGAGCGGCTCTTCGACCCGGTCGAAGATGCCGAGGAAGAACCGGAGCATCTCCTCGTGATCAGCGATCGGCCGAGCAGCCCGCCGTGCCTCGGCCTGAACGCCGATCGCGTACTGGGGCTGGTCGACGTCGCGCCGACGAAGGCGCGCGGCAGTGATCCGGTGGTGGAGAAGCGACCGATGGACGGTCGCGTGGCACACATTCTCGATCCGGGACGCCTGGTGGCGCGTGCACGGAAAGTGATCGAAGAGGCACTCGCGCGGGGCGAGTGAACAGGGGGAAGAGTCATGGCGCGAGTGTTGGTTGCAGATGACGCGTCTTTCATGCGGCAGATGATCCGGGAGATCGTCGAAGCGGAAGGACACGAGGTCGTGGGCGAGGCGTCCGACGGCGACGAAGCGATCGAGGAGTGGAAGCGACTCCACCCGGATGTCGTCACGATGGACATCGTGATGCCGCGGCGATCGGGGATCGACGCCGTGAAGGGCATCATGGAGATCGATTCGAGCGCGTGCGTCGTGATGTGCAGCGCGCTCGGTCAGGAGACGCTCGTGCAGGAAGCGCTCCAGGCCGGCGCCCGCGACTTCATCGTGAAGCCGTTCAAGCCCGACTCGGTGATCGCCACCCTCGAGAAGGTTCTCGAGAAGGGCGACTAGGCAGGAGCCGCGGCGTGGATCTGGCGAAGTACCGCACGATCTTCATCGAGGAATCGACGGAGCACTTCGCCGAGATCAGTCGCGCGTTGCTCGATCTCGAGAAGGATCCCGAATGCGAGGAGGCGATCGACCTCGTCTTCCGCATGGCGCATTCCATCAAGGGGATGGCGGCTTCGCTCGGGTACGACTCGATCACCGAGGTCGCACACAAGCTCGAGGACCGGATGGAGATCGTTCGCGAAGCCGGTCGCATCGGACCCGCCGAGGAGCTCTCCGTGCTGTTCCGCGGGCTCACCGCGCTCGAGTCGATGGTGACCGCGGTGCGCGAGACGGAGACCGCTCCTCCCGCAGACCCCGCGCTGCTCGCGGACCTCGCCGCGTCGCCCGGCGCGTCCGAAGCGAAAAAAAAAACGGCTGAGGCGAGCGAGGGCGGGCCGGCCGAGATCGAAGCCGAGCCCGACCCCGTCGCGCCGGCGGAGGTCGCAGCTCCGGCGGACGAAACCGAGTCGGTCTCCGCGGACACCGCGAAGAAGGCGAACGAGAACCCCGCCGCCGCCGACCTCGAGACGCCGCGTCCGCCGCCGACCGTCCGCGTCAACACGAGCACCCTCGACCGCTTCCTCTCCACCGTCGGCGAGGTGATCCTCAACACGAGCCAGGTGCGGACCGTCTCCGAGTCCGAGCCGCATCAGAACACCGGGCTCGCCGAGGGGCTCGATCGCATGGAGCGCGTGGTCGGCGAGCTGCAGCGGCGCGCGCTCGAGCTGCGCACGACGCCGCTGCTGCGCATCCTCGAACCGCTGCCGCGAGCCGCGCGCGACGTCGCCGAGCGCGCCGGCGTGCGCGTCGAGGTGGCGCTGCGCGGCGCCGAGCTCGAGCTCGACCGCTCGATCCTCGACCGGCTCTCCGATCCGCTCGTGCACCTGCTGCGCAACGCGGTCGATCACGGGATCGAGCCCCCGGACGAACGCATCGCCGCCGGCAAGCCGAGCGTCGGACGCCTCGTCGTCGAGGCGCGACGCGAGAAGGATTCGATCCGCATCTCGATCTCCGACGACGGCGCCGGCATCGACCTCGAGGCGGTGCGCCGTCGCGCGGCCGAATCGGGCCTCGTCCATCCCGACCTCGCCGCCGACCTCACGCCGGGCCAGGTCGCCGCGCTCGTCTTCGAGGCTGGCATCTCCACTGCGGATTCGGTCTCCGAGATCTCCGGGCGCGGCGTCGGCATGGACGCCGTGCGCGCCACGCTCGAATCGCTCGGCGGCTCGGTCGAGATCGCCACCGAGCGCGGTCGCGGGACGACGACGACCCTCGTGGTGCCGATCACCGCTGCAGTGCAGCGCGTGCTGCTTCTCGGTGTGGGCAGCGAGACCGTCGCCATCCCGATCTCGAAGGTCGAGCGCATCGAGGAGTGCGAGACGAAGGCGATCGAGCGCAGCGGCGCCGATGCCTTCGTGCTGCTCGACGACGAACTCGTTCCGGTCCTCGACCTCGCGGCGCGCATCGCGCAGCCGTCGGCGGAGCCGGGTCCGCTCACGCATCTCGTGCTCACCGAGGTGCGCGGCGAGCGCGTCGCGCTCTCTGTCGAGCGGGTGGCGGGACAGCAGCAGATCTACGTGAAGCCGCTCCCCGATCTCCTTCGCGGGACGCGTGCGCTCTCCGGCCTGACCATCCTCGGGGACGGCCGACCGATCTTCCTCCTCGATCCGAATCAGGTGGCTTGATGCGCACGCTCGACGCCATCGAAGAATCCGAAGTCGATCGCCTCCGCGAGCTCGCGCACATCGGAGCGAGCTGGGCGGCGAGCGCCGTGGCGCGACTCGCGTCGCGCACGATCCTCACGCGCGTGCCGATCGTCCACGGGCCCGACCGCTTCCGCAAACGCGGGGAATGGACGACCGGGATCTTCTGCGACATCCACGGCGGCATGGAGGGTCTGGTCGCGATCTTCCTCACGGAGCCATCGCGCGACTCGATCGTCGAGATGATGTGCGGCGAGGCGAACCCGGCGCCCGAAATCGTGGCATCGGCGCTCTCCGAGTTCGGGAACATCCTCTCCTCACAGACCGTGTCGGCGATCGCGGACACGCTCGGGACGACGATCCTTCCCGGCCTGCCCGAGCTGGTGATCCGCGACGCCGAGACCGCGCTCCAGGCGCGGATGTCCCCGCGTCAGCAACCGGTCGCGCCGCTCTACATCGAGAGCGAGCTCTTCGACCGTCAGGGCGACTTTCGCGCGCTGCACGTCCTCCTGCCGCGCCTCGACAAGGTCTCGGCGACGAGCCGATAGTCGGCCGCGCGCGGCGCCGTCCGGGCCGGGTTGCGATACGTTGCCGCCGATGACCGGAGCCCGAACGTGAATCCCGAGCGTCTGCGCGAGCTGCTGGAAAGCGTGCGACGCGGCGACCTGGGGACGGACACCGCCCTCGAGGAGCTGGCGCGTCTGCCCTTCGTCGACGTGCCCGACGCGCGCGTCGACACCCACCGCGCGCTCCGCTCCGGCCTGCCCGAGGTGGTCTTCGGACCGGGGAAGACTCCACAGCAGATCGTCGACATCGTGACGGCGCTGCGCGACGCGGGTCAGAACGTCCTGGCGACGCGGGTCGAGGCGGATGTGGCGGAAGCGGTGCACAGCGGTCTCGGGACGGGGGAGTACGACCCGGTCGCCCGCACGTTCTGGGTCGGCCCGAACGAGGTGCCGCCGGTGGGGAAGGGGACGATCGCGATCGTCTCGGCTGGCACGGCCGACCTCCCGGTCGCGCGCGAGGCGGCGAGCGTCGCGCGCTACTTCGGCAACAAGGTCGAGCTGCTCGTGGACGTCGGCGTCGCTGGATTGCACCGTCTGCTCTCGGCGAGCGAAACGCTGCGCGCCGCGCGCGTGTTGATCGTCGTCGCCGGCATGGAGGGTGCGCTGCCCTCGGTGGTCGGGGGCCTCGTCGACAAGCCCGTGATCGCCGTGCCCACCAGCGTCGGCTACGGCGCCGCCTTCGGAGGCCTCGCCGCACTGCTCGGCATGTTGACCAGCTGCGCCTCGAACGTCACGGTGGTCAACATCGACAACGGCTTCGGGGCCGCCCATGTCGCGACACTCGTCAATCGGCTCTAGCAAGCGCGGCACCGAAGGTGCCGCGCGCGCAGCGAGGCGAAGCCGAGCGAAGTCGGAAGGGTGCCTCCGCCGTCGAAACGGCAGAGCCCGGGATTCGTCGAGCCCGTGTCCGCGACGGCGCGCAGCGAGGCGAAGCCGAGCGAAGTCAAAAAGCGGCCTCCGAGTGCGCAACGACTCGATCGCAGAATCCGCGCACTCCCCGGTTCCCGAGCCCCCGCACGCGCCCCGTGACCTCCAAGCGCGCCCGCATGCCAGCCGTGACCTCCAAGCGCGCCCGCACGCGACCCGCGACCTGCGAGAGCCCCCGCATTCCGACCGGGACCTCACGCACCGTTTCCTCGACAAGCATCCCACCCACCCCGCAAGCCCCTCATGACCCACCCCCGTTCCCGACGCCAGGCCACCGGCCGCCGCGTCCTCCACCTCGACACCTTCGCCGGCATGGCCGGCAACATGTTCCTCGGCGCGCTCCTCGATCTCGGATTGCGCCGCGCCGATCTCGAGGCCGACCTCGCCGGTCTCGGCGTCGACCACAAGCTCGTCGTGAAACGCGTGCACCGCGGCGCGATCGCAGCGCGCCACGTCGACGTGCGCGTTCCGGGCGCCGGAAAGCGCGCGCGCGACACGCACCTGAAAGGAAAGGCGGGTCACGCCCACCACGGCCGTTCGCATCGCGCGATCGCCGCACTGCTCGGGAAGGCGAAGCTTCCGCCGGAGGTTCGCGACCGGGCGCTCGCGTGCTTCGCGGCGCTGGCGCATGCCGAGGCGAAGGTGCACGGCATCGCGGTCGAGAAGGTGCACTTCCACGAGGTCGGCGCGGTCGATGCGATCGTCGACATCACCGGCGTCGCGATCGGCCTCGCGCGGCTCGGCATCGAACGCGTGACGGCGAGCCCGGTCGCGCTCGGCTCGGGCACGGTCGAGACCGAGCATGGGACGCTGCCGCTGCCGGCCCCGGCCACCCTCGAACTCCTGCGCGGGATTCCGACCGTTCCCGCCCACGTCGAGTGGGAGACCGTGACGCCCACCGGCGCGGCGATCCTGCGCGCCGTCGTCGACGAATTCCGCACGCTGCCGGCGATGACGATCGAAGCGATCGGTCACGGCGCGGGAAACGACCGCGACTTCGGGATGCCGAACGTGGTGCGCGCCGTCCTCGGACGCGAGGAGGGCGTGTCGTCCGACCGGATCGTCTGCCTCGAGACGAACCTCGACGACCTCGTGCCCGAGCACTTCGCGTTCCTGATGGAGCGCCTGTTCGAGGCGGGCGCGCTCGACGTCGCACTCCAGCCGCTCCAGATGAAGAAGAATCGCCCCGGCATCCTGGTGCGCGTGCTCGTGCGGCCGGCGGAGAAGCTCGACGTGGCGCGGCAGCTGTTCGCCGAGTCGACGGCGATCGGCGTGCGCGCGTACGAGGTCGACCGGATCGTGTTGCCGCGCGAGGTGCGCCGCGTCGCGACGCCCTACGGGCGGATCGCGGTGAAGGTCGTGCGCGATCTCGACGGACGCGAGATGTTCTCCGCGGAGCTCGACGACTGCGTGAAGGCCGCGCGGAAGCACGGTGCGTCGCTGCGCGATGTCGTGCGGGTGGCCGAGGAGGCGGCGCGCGGGTGAGCGAGGCGATGGTGGTCGAGGTCGATCCCGGCCCTTTCGATTTCGGCTCGGGCCGCCACGCGGTGTTGTGCCTGCACGGACTCACCGGCACGCCCTACGAGGTGCGCCCGATCGGCGAGGCGCTCGCGCGGGCGGGGCTGCGCGCGGTCGGGCCGATGCTGCCGGGCCACGGCGGACCCTCCGAGCTGCTGGCCGCGATCCTCCACGACGTCTGGTACGAGGCCGCGCGCGATGCCTACCGCGCCCTTTGCGAGGAGCACGAGGCGGTGTCGGTCGTCGGGCTCTCGCTGGGCGGGCTGCTCACCCTCGCGCTCGCGAGCGAGGAAGACGTCGACGCGCTCGTCGTGGTCGGAACGCCGCTCCACGTGCACGCGCGCTTCGTGTCGTGGATCCCGCTCCTCAAGCGCTGGAAGCACGCGTTCCCGAAGCCGAACGGGTCGGACATCCGGCACCCGGAGGCCCGCGATCGCCACCCCAGCATGAACGTGATGCCGCTCGCGAGCGTGCACGAGCTGATGCGGCTTCAGCACCGCGTGCGCGGTGTGCTCGATCGGGTGACCGCGCCGATCCTCGTCGCCCACGGCGTCCTCGATGCGACGGCGAAGCCGAGCGACGCCTGCGAGATCGTCGGGAAGGTCGCCTCCGAGGAGCGGGAGCTGCTCTGGCTGCCGAACTCCGGCCACGTGGTCCCGGTCGACCACGACGGCCCGGCCCTTGCCGACGCGGTCACGCGATTCCTCACCCGGAAGCGCCCTCCGCTGCGCTACGTTGCTGGCTGAGAGGAAGGGCCCCGCGGGGGTGCCGTGGGGCGCGTCGAGAGGCGTCGAGACGTCCTGAGGGAGTCGGGACGAGAGGGATGGAGGGAACCATGAGTCTGCCCAAGGCAGTCGTGAAGCGGGTGTTGTCCGAGCACGCCGGAGGCATGCGTGTCTCGGGTCCGGCGCTCGAGAAGGCCGTCGAGGCCGCCGAGGAATATCTGGGACGGCTGGCGCGCGCTGCGAACCAGTCCGCCGAAGACAACAAGCGCAAGACGCTGATGGACGCCGACATCGCGGCGGCGCGGAACACCGTCGGCTAGCAAGCCGTCGCGGCAAAGCCGCGACGGCGCGCAGCGAGGCGAAGCCGAGCGAAGTCGAAAGGGTGCCTCCGCCGTCGAAACGGCAGAGCCCCGGGATTCGTCGAGCCCGTGTCCGCGACGGCGCGGACGCCCGTAGGGCGTCTGTTGAGCGCGGCGAAGTCGAAAGGGT
>JAHEJV010000196.1 GCA_024638705.1 Deltaproteobacteria bacterium
GAGATCGAGGTGGTGTTTCGCATCGACGCTGCGCAACACCACCTCGATCTCGTGGCCCAACCGCGATCGGACCTCGCGCAAGAGCTTCGTCTCGCTGGCGGCGTCCCAGGTCGGTCGGGGGACGAGGCGGATCTCGATGGCCTCCGGAGTCTCCTGGACGATCTGCGCTTCGGCCACATCGAGCTGTTCCTTGAAGATGTGGTCGAGCCGCCCGACGAGGCGACCGTCGGGGGTCGCGACATAGTCCTCGATGCGCCCGTCGATTTCGAGGAAGGAGTCGCCCGGGCGACCGCAGGGGCAGGGATGCTTCGCGCGCGTGCCGACGTCTCCGACGCGATAGCGCAGGAAGGGGACGGCGTCGTTCGCGAGACCCGTCACGATCAATTCGCCGCGCTCGGTGTCGCCGGTCTCCTCGGTGACGTCGACTTCGACGATGCCGAACTCCATGTCGACGTGGAGGCGTCCGTCGGCGCACTCCGTCATCGAGACGGCGAGCTCGCTCACGCCGTAGCGATCGCGCACCGGCGCGCCGAAGGCGCGTTCGATCGTGTCGCGTTGGAACGCGAGCAGGGATTCCGAGGAGGTGAACACGGCGCGCAGGCGACCGGGCGGCAGCGGCCGTTCCGCCTCGAGCATGGCCTTCGCCACGAGGAAGATCGAAGAGGGGTAGCCCTGGACCCAGGTGGCGGGTCGCGCGTGTACGGCTTGGACGTAGGAAGCGAGGTTCTCCGGGCTCATGTGATAGAGCGAGAAGAGCGTCTGACGGCCGGCGTGATTGACGCGCCAGAACGGACCCCCCGCCTCGAACGGGACGATCGTCTGCCCGTTGAAGGTGAGATTCGGATCCTTCCGGCCGACGCCGAAGTGGCGTCGCTGGCGCCAGATGCAGGCGAACTCCTCGGCCACCGCGCGTTGTGTGTAGAAGAGCGGGAGAGCGCTTCCCGTCGTACCGCTGGTCTTGCCGCGGATCAGTTCGCGTTCCGGGAGATCGCGACATACGAAGTGGGCGGGGTTCTCGCGGTAGGTGCTCTTCTCGAGCGTGGGAATCGACGCGAGCGTCGCCTCGAGGGCGCGTTCGGGGTCGGCGTGTCGCACCGGCTCGGGCAGGTCTGCGTAGTGGGTCGTCGTCCTGCGCGCGCGATCGACGAGGCGTTCGAGTCGATGCCACTGGATCGCGAGCAGGGCCTCGCGAGGACCTCCCACCGAACGCTCCCATTCGGCGAGCGTCGCCTCGAAATGCGGCGTGAATCGCAACCGGCTTCGCCGGAAACCCGCCCACGTGCACGCCGCGTTCTGCAGCGTGATGGGCAGCGCGGCGTAGACGCGTTGCGAGAGGTCGGCCACCCGTTCAGCTCGGGATGTATTCCGGAATCACGGGTACGAGCTCGCTGGCCAGCGAGCGGAAGGCTTCGTCCGCCCCCTCTTCTCCGCCGCGCTTGTACGGGATCGTGAAGCGCACGAGGGCGCCGTCGCTGCGCGCGCGGGTAGCCCGATCCCAGAAGAGATAGACGATCTTGAGGTAGTCGCTCGCGATGATGCGACCGCGCTCCTGGTACCAGTAGTAGACGACCTGGCGCGCTTCGCCCTTGGCGATGATGAGGCGGTTCACTTCCGCGTTCGGCACGCCCGGCAGATCGAGCGTGGTCACTTCGGAGTGGATGATGTCCCAACCCGCCCCGGGCAGGCAGTGGCGCGGCGGGTGGATCGAGCTCTCCGCCGACGACTTCGCGCCCTCGCGCACCTGACGCTCGTGATAGCCGAGATAGATGCCGACCCACTTGGCCGCCGCCTGCTCGTTCTCGTAGGAGCAGATCATGTAGTCGCTCACCCCGAGGCGCTTCTCGATCTTGTCTTCCATGCGTTCGCGACTCGCGCACTCCCATTCGCCGACGACCAGGGGGAAGGAGTCGAAGCTGTCACGCGGCGGGAGCTGTTCGCTCGAGCCCATGAAATAGAAGACGTAGGTGTTGAGCCCGAGCATCGAGACGGCGATCAGGAAGGCGATCTTCGTCATGCGGTGGCCTCCTTCTTGGCGCGCGGCCAGAAGCGCTGCAGCAGGGACGCTTCCCCGAGCAGCAGGATGAATGCGATGCCGAAGGTGAAGAAGCCCTCGGTCTGGTGGATCCAGCCGCCCGCCGCCTCCTGGCCCAGGTGGTGGGTGAGGATGCCGGTGAGCGCGACGCGGAAGGCGTTGACCGCGATGGCGATCGGGATCGCCGAGAGCACGATGATGACCCGCTCCACCCAGCTCTTGCGGAAGAAATAGGCGAACACGACACCGAGCGTGACGAGCGCCATCAACGAGCGCAGGCCGCTGCACGCTTCCTCGACGAAGAGCTGCGTCTTCGCGAGGTGGAGGATGTTGCCTTCGCGCAGCGCGGGGATGCCGATCCACTGCATGAACTCGGTCGCCGTGTCGGCGGCGATCAGTTGCAGCGGGAAGGCGATCGTGTTCACGAGCGACTGCGGCAGCGGGACCATGAGAAACAGGAAGAAGAGCGGGAACGCCAGGACCTGGAAGACGCGGCGCCCGAGGATCAGCAGCACGATGCCGATCAACGTGAACACGAACGACGCGCGCATGTTCATCAGCTCGACGCCGAAACGGCCGATCGCGAGCGTGAGCGTCCCGAGGAGGAAGGGCACGATGCCGAGCAGGTCGGGGGCGACGGGCGCCTTGCGCAGCTTCTTGCTCCGCTCGACCGCGAAGTAGATCGCGAGGATCGGGATCAGGAAGCCGTGCGAGTAGTCCGGCGAGATCCCCCAGTGCCGCACCATCGACGTGAGGATCGGGTAGTAGATGGCGATCGCCGCCGCGACCAGCACGGCGGCGAGGGTCCACTCCAACCGCGCCGGGTGGGGCGCGGCTTTCGCGGACTTCGCTTTGGCCTTGGTCGTCATGTGATCGCCTTCGGCCGGCCCGGCCAGACCTAGAAGAGTGCGTAGATGAACGGAGCGACCGCCGAGCCCTCGGTGAGGACGATCAGCACCGACAGCATCAACATCGTCACGACGATGGGTCCGAGCCACCACTTCTTGCGGACCTTCATGAAGGACCAGAGTTCCGAGAAGATCGTGAGACGGCCGCTCTTGGACTGCGCCATGGGTTTCTCCTGAGATTTCGAGAGGGATGGGTCGGGTTCGCGGACGCCGGATGCGCCGCGACCGCGCGCGAGGTCAGTCGAGCGCGTAGATCTCGCGCCAGTCGACGTCCTCGCTGAACTCGGGCTGATCCTCCTTCTGGAGGATCTGGTTGCCGAGCACGAGCACGTCCATCTGGGTGCGCATGAAGCAGAGGTAGGCGTCGTGGGGCGAGCAGACGATCGGCTCGCCGCGGACGTTGAAGGAGGTGTTGATCAGCACCGGGCAGCCCGTCTGGCGGTCGAACTCCGCCAACAGATCGTAGAACTCGGCGTGCTGGTCGCGGCGGACGGTCTGGAGCCGGGCGGAGCCGTCGACGTGGGTGACCGCCGGGATGTCCTTGTCTTCCTTCACCTGGCAGACGAGCAGCATGTACGGGCTTTCGCGGTCGATGTCGAACCACTCGCTCGCCTTCTCCTCGAGACACGCCGGGGCGAAGGGCCGGAAGCTCTCGCGGAACTTGATCTTCTCGTTCACGCGCTTCCAGTTCTCGCGGTTGCGGGCGTCGGCGAGGATGCTGCGGGCGCCGAGCGATCGCGGGCCCCACTCCATGCGGCCCTGGAACCAGCCCACCACGGTGTGTTCGCCGGCGATGCGCGTCGCCGTCTCGCGGATCATCTCGTCGCGGGAGAGGGTCCGGTAGACCGCGCCGCGCGCGTCGAGGTATTTGCGGATCGCCTCGTCGGAATACTCGGGGCCCCAGTAGCAGTGGTCCATGCGGTGGGCGCGGGGCTTGCCGAGCACCGAGTTGTAGACGAAGAGCGCGGCGCCGAGGGCGCCGCCGGCGTCGCCGGCGGCGGGCTGCACCCAGAGGTTCTCGAAGGGACCCTCGCGGACGATGCGTCCGTTCGCGACACAGTTGAGCGCGACGCCGCCGGCCATGCACAGGTTCTTCATGCCGGTGCGCGCGTGGAGGTCGTGCACCATCTTGAGCACGATCTCCTCGGTCACCTTCTGCACGCTCGCGGCCATGTCCCAGTGGAACTGCTCCATCGGGCCTTCCATGTCGCGCACGGGATGGCCGAAGAGCTTTGCGAAGCGATCGTTGGTCATCGTGAGGCCGTAGTCGTACGCGAAGTACTTCATGTCGAGCTTGAACGAGCCGTCCTCACGCAGGTCGACCAGCTCGTCGAAGATCTTCTGGGCGTACTTCGGCTCGCCGTACGGCGCAGCGCCCATCACCTTGTATTCGGCGCTGTTCACCTTGAAGCCGAGGTAGTAGGTGAAGGCGCTGTAGAGCAGCCCGAGCGAGTGGGGGAAGCGGATCTCCTTCGTCAGCTCGAAGGTGTTGCCGCGCCCGACGCCCTGGGTGGTGGTGGCCCACTCGCCGACGCCGTCGCAGGTGAGGATCGCGGCCTCGTCGAAGGGGGAAGCGAGGAACGCGGAAGCGGCATGCGACTGGTGGTGCTCGGCGAAGAGGACTTCCCCCTCGTAGCCGAGGTGCTTCCCGATCAGGTTCGGGATCCAGAGCTTCTCCTTCATCCACACCGGCATCGATTTCGTGAACGAAGGCAGCGAGCGCGGGAAGGTGGCGAGGTAGGTCAACAGGATGCGTTCGAGCTTGACGAACGGCTTGTCGTAGAAGACGACGTAGTCGACGTCGTCGATGCCGATCCCGGCGACTTCGAGGCAGTATTTCACCGCTTCTTCGGGGAGCGACGGGTCGTGGCGCTTGCGCGTGAAGCGCTCTTCGTGCGCGGCGGCGACGAGTTCACCGTCGCGCAGCAGCGCCGCTGCGGAGTCGTGGTAGAAGGCCGAGATTCCGAGGATGTTCAACGCCGTTCTCCAGAGGCAGGAGGAATGCAGGGCAGCGGCCGGGCGGCCGTGACGTCAGCTCTGCAGCTTCGCACGTTCGAGATCCGATCCGCTGGTGTCCGCTTCGCGCCAGGCGCTCCCCGTCTTCCAGGTGCTGCGCTTGTCCAGATGATCGGTGCGCGCGAGTGCCTGGACGATGGCGACCGGACCGATCAAGACCGTATAGAAGAATGCGAGCAGGACGAGCGTCTGCACCGCGCCGAAACGCCCGGCGATCACCGCCCAGCCCTCGAGAAGGCGTCGCCAGAACGAAGTTTGCCGATCGCTCAAGGTCGATCTCCAGGTTGATTCAGGCCGCGGGGGAGGCCATCGGTGTCATCCGTCCGGGGGGCGGTCCCGCCAGGATCCCGGACCGTTGTGCTTTGCGCCGATCACGCCCGCCGGCAGCCGATTGGCACCGATCCCGGCATGCGCTCGGGCTCTCACCCTGCAACTCGCCGATTCCGCGCCCGAATCCGGTCCCGATCCGGGCGCGACGGGGACGGGATTATGACCGCTGATCGGCGAAATGGAAAGAATATCCACATTCCCGGATCTCGAAGGAATCTCGCTTCCGTCGAGTAAAAGTTCTTCCCAAAGACGGAATTTCCTTTCACACTGCTGCGCCCCACTCGGATCCGCCCCGGCGCGACCCCGATTCGCGCGCCGGAGCCTCCCCTGAGCGGGTAGACGGAGAACCTCTCATGGCTCAACAATCATCCGCAACCGCCCACAACGACAGCGAGCCGTTCCGCGTCCTCGTCATCGACGACGACCCCGGCGTGCGCGACTACATGGAGGCGCTGGTCACCCGCCAGGGTTACCAGGTCTTTCTCGCCGCGGACGCCGAGCAAGCGCTCGCCGACCTCGACGACACGCGTCCCGACGTCGTGACGCTCGATGTGGTGCTTCCCGGCATCGACGGGCTCGAGACCTTGAAGCGCCTCAAGAAGCGCGTCCCCGAAGTGCCCGTCGTGATGCTCTCGGGCCACGGACAGGCGCGCAACATCGTCGAGGCGATGCAGCTCGGCGCGTCCGACTTCCTGCGCAAGCCCTTCGAGGTGGAAGAGCTCGAGCTCGCCTTCCAGAAGGCGCTCGAGAAGCGCGCGCTCACCCAGGAGGTGGAGCGGCTGCGCGGGCGCGCGCGTTCGGAGACCGAGCTCCTGCTGCTCTGCGGTGACAACCCCAAGATGCGCGAGGTGCGCGACATCATCGAGCAGGTGGCGGACACGGACATCACCGTGCTCGTGCGCGGCGAGAGCGGCACGGGCAAGGAGCTCGTCGCGCGCACCCTGTTCCAGCTCTCCGGGCGCCGCGAGCAACCCTTCGTGAAGGTGAACTGCGCCGCGCTGCCGTCGGAGCTGCTCGAGAGCGAGCTCTTCGGTTTCGAGAAGGGCGCGTTCACCGGTGCGCAGAAGCGGAAGCTCGGGAAGTTCGAGTACGCGAACAACGGCACGATCTTCCTCGACGAGATCAGCGAGATGCATCCCAGCCTCCAGGCGAAGCTGCTCCAGGTGCTGCAGGACGGTGAGTTCTCGCGTCTCGGCGGCGAGGCTGACGTGCGCGTGAATACGCGCGTGATCGCGGCGACCAATCGCAACCTCGAGGAAGCGGTGCAGGAAGGCAGCTTCCGCGAAGACCTCTACTACCGGCTCAACGTGGTGACGGTCCACATTCCGCCGCTGCGCGAACGACTCGACGGCATTCCGCTGCTCGTCGACCACTTCCTGCGCAAGAACAACGAGCAGTACAACAAGAACCTCCAGGCGCTCTCGCAGGAGACGATGGACGTGTTCATGAAATACAACTGGCCCGGAAACGTCCGCGAGCTGGAGAACATGGTTCGGCGCATGGTGGTGCTCGGAAGCGAGGCCACCGTGCTCGAAGAGATTTCTTTGCGGGGAAACACTCCCATTCGAGGCGAGGAGCCGGGGGAAGCCCCCCTCGACGTCGAGGAAATGAACGTCGATTTCTCGAAGGGCGAGACGATAGATCTCAAGGCGATCTCGCGACGTGCCGCTCAAGTTGCGGAGAAACGTGTGATCGAGCGCGTGCTTGCGCAGACCCGTTGGAACCGCAAAGAGGCGGCCGAGAAGTTGCAGATCAGCTACAAGGCCTTGCTCTACAAAATGAAGGAAAACGGACTCAGCCAGAGCCGCTAGCGGCGCTGGAGTTCCAGGGGGATCGGTCGGGAAATGCGTGTTCGCGAGGGAGTCGTGTCGGGATGGAGCGTTCTGGCTTCAGTGTTGCTGGTGGGCCTGGTCGTCGGGTGCGCCGGGCGACCGCTGGATCCGCCTCCGCCGGACCCGACTCCGATGGATCGCGAGCCGTACACGATCGGCGTGACGGACGTGCTTCGGATCAGCGTGTGGAAGAACCCGGAGTTGACGGTCGATGTTCCGGTGAGAGCGGACGGGATGGTCTCGGTATCGCTGATCGATGACGTGCAGGCAGAGGGGCTGACGCCCGAAGAGCTCAAAGAGGTCATTACTCGCGAGCTCTCCGAGTACATCTCCGAGCCTGCAGTTACCGTCATCGTGCTCCAGAGCAACAGCCGCTTCGTATCGGTGATCGGCGAGGTCATTAAGGAAGCGCGTGTTCAGCTCACGCGTGACCTGCGTGTCCTCGAGGCGATCAACGTTGCGGGCGGTTTCGGCCCGTTCGCCGACAAGGCGGACGTGCGCATCATTCGTCGCAACGACGACGGATCGGAGTCGGAGTATCGCTTCGACTACGGCGCCTACATCCGGGGACGAGCACCGGGCACGAACATCGTCCTCCAGTCCGGAGACACGATCATCGTTCCCGATTGAGGCCACGATGACGCACCGATTGATCCCCGCGACCCTTCTGATCCTGTGCGCCGCGATGCCGGCGTATGGGGCCAACCTCGAGTTTTCGCTCGGAGGGGCCGTCGAATACGACGACAACGTCTTCCGACGCGACAGCGACAAAGAGGACGACATCCTCTTCCGGCTCCGTCCGGGAGCGCGGATCTACGAAGACCGCGGCGAGGATCTGAACTTCAGTCTCGGCTACGCGATTCCGTTCGAGTGGGCGCTGGACAACAACCAGGAGCTCCGCGACGAGGACCACATCGTCGACGGTCGCTTCAGGTACCGCGTGAACGATCGACTCAGCTTCTTCGGGCGCGACGACTTCGGCTATCTGCGCAGCACGTTGCGCCGCGAGCGCGTGGGGACCGACACCGCGGCGGACGCTCCGGGCAGCGCGGGCTTCACGCCGACGATCAGCGACGAGCGCGATCGGGTGACGCGCAACGAAGGTCAGCTCGGTGCGACGTACAACTTCTCGCCGCGCACCGTCCTGCGCTTCGTCACCAGCTCCGATCTCTTCGATCCGACGCGCGACGACCGCTCGCGGGTGTTCTCGGTGAGCCCCGTCGTCGACCTGCAGTATCGGCTCAACCTCAAGCACCAGATCGGCGTGGGCGCGGGCTACACCTACCAGGACTTCGACGATCGTGACTTCTTCGCGGGCAGCCAGACCCAGACCTACCGGGCGTTCGCTTCCTGGCGCTGGACGATCAGCGACACGATGAACTTCGAGCTCGCCGCCGGTCCTTCCTATCTCGAGCAGGAGCAGGAGGACTCCCCGGTCGTGCAGACCCAGTTCGCGGTGCCGTTCACCGTGGTGTCCGGACCGATCACGGCGTTCGACGCTCAGGGGAACCCGGTGGTGAATCGGGTCGTCGGGCCCGGATCGCTGCTCGTGGCGAG
>JAHEJV010000197.1 GCA_024638705.1 Deltaproteobacteria bacterium
GGCATGGCTCTCCCCGCGGCGATGGTCGCCCGGGTTCACCGTCGGGGATCGGGAGGGGCGGCGTCAAGTCGATTCGTCGTGACGTCCGTCGGTGTCGGGCGATCGCGCCCCGGACGCCCTCGCTCGAGCCGCTCAGGCGAGCCGCTCAGGCGAGCCCCTCAGACGAGCCGGTTGGGCGCCGCGCGCCCGGACAGCTCCAAAGCGACGGCATCCACACACAGTCGTCCCATCGCCTCGCGCGCACGGTGGGTGGCGCTGCCGATGTGGGGCGCCAGCACGACGTTCTCGAGCTCTGTGAGGCCAGGGGCGAGCCGCGGCTCGTCCTCGAAGACGTCGAGACCGGCGCCGGCGATCGCCCCTTCGCGCAGCGCTCGCACCAGCGCCGCCTCCTCGATCACCGCGCCGCGCGCCGTGTTGACGAGGATCGCGTGGTCGCGCATCCGGTCGAGCGCGTCCGCATCGATCCAATGGCGCGTCTCCGGCGTGAGCGGACAGTGGAGGGATACGAAGTCCGCAGCGGCGATCAGCTCGTCCTTCGTCGCGAAGCGGGCTCCGAGGTCGGCCCAGTCCGACGCTGCGTCGGTCTCGAAGGGGTCTCGCCGCGAGTGCACGAGGATCTCGCAGTCGAACCCGCGACGCAGCGTCGCCGCGACCCGCAAACCGATGCGCCCCGCGCCGACGATGCCGACCGTACGCCCGTACACCGACTGCCCGCGATGGGCGAGCGGATCCCAGCGCTCGAAGCGCCCCGCCCGGGTGAAGCGATCACCCTCGGACACACGGCGCGCCGCGTCGAGGAGCAACGCCACCGCGATCTCCGCCGTCGCCTCGGTGAGAACGCCCGGCGTATTCGCGACGCGTACGCCGAGCCGACGCGCCGCTTCGAGGTCGATGTTCTCGTGCCCCACCGCGAAGGTGGAGACGACGCGCAGGGGCGGCGTCAGCGACTCGAGCAACGCAGCGTCGATGCGATCGGTCAGCGTACACACGATCGCGTCGGCGCCGCGCGCCTGGTCGAGCAGCTGCTCCGGCGAGAGCAGGTCGGGCCCGCGGTGGACGTCGAGCCGAGCCTCGGGCACCGCTTCGGCCAAACGCCGGAGGGATGCCTCGGGGATCGCGCGCGTGACGAAGATCCACATCGCCGCGGACGATAGCGGCCGGTCGCGACGCGGCCGCCCGCGATCAGCCGGCGCGCAAGCCCGGACGCGCGTCTTCGACCTCGAGGACGTGCAGCTCCGCGGCGGGCGGCTCGCCGTCGCGGCGGAAGAGCGTCTTGAGGTCTTCGAGGATCACGTAGCTGCACGGCACCAGGACCAGCGACACCACACTCGAGAGGAGGACGCCGAAACCGAGCGAGGTCCCCATCGGGATCAGGAACTGCGCACTCACGCTGCCTTCGAAGAGCAGCGGCAGGAGGCCCACGAACGTGGTGAGGGCGGTCAGCACGATCGGCCGGAAGCGCGCGACACCCGCCTCGGCGACCGCCTCTTCCAGGGACACGCCTTCGGAGCGGTGCTGATTCACGTAGTGCACGAGCACGAGGCTCGCGTTCACCACGACCCCGGTGAGCGCCACGATCCCCCACACCGACATCATCGAGAGCTCGATGCCGCGGATCAGGTGCCCGATCACCGCGCCGACGAGGCCGAACGGGATCACGGCCATGATGATCAGTGGCTGACCGTACGAACGCAGGGGCACCGCGAGCAGCGCGTAGATCGCGACGATCGCGAAGAGGTAGTTGCGGGCGAGGGAGGCCATCGCCTTGCGCTGCTCGCGCTGCGCTCCCTCGAAGCTGTAAGAGAGGCCCGGGAACTGGGCGACGAGCTGGGGCAGGAAGTCGGACTCGAGGTCGGAGAGAATCTCGCCCTCGTTGCCCTCTTCCCGATTCACGTCCGCCGTCACGTTGATCACGCGCTGGCGGTCGCGGCGCTTGATCGTCGCGAAGCCGACGCCGTCCTCCGCGCGCGCCACCGCGTAGAAGGGCACCTCACCGCCGTCCGGCGTGCGGATGCGCAGGTTCTCGAGATCGGCGAGGGAGCGGCGCTGCTCGGCCGGGTAGCGCACCATCACGCGGATGTCGTCGCGACCGCGCTGGATGCGCTGCGCCTCGGCGCCGTAGAAGGCCTGGCGCACCTGGCGCGCGAGGTCGTCGAGGGTCAGGCCCAGGGTCTGTGCTGCCGGCAGGATCGACAGCACGACCTCGCGCTTGCCGCCCCGGAACGAATCGCTGATGTCCCGCGTGCCCGCGTACTCGGCGAGCCTTGCCTTCAATCGCTCGGCCGCCGCGCTGAGAATGCCGACGTCGGCCGCCTGGAGCTCGACGTCGATCGGATCGCCCACCGAGAAGAGCGACGACGAGAACACGAGCTCTTCGACGTCCGGGATCGGGAGGGTCATCTCGCGCCAGCGTTGCGCCACGGTCTCCGCGTCGATCGGCCGGTCGTCGCCGCTGGTCAACTCGACCGACACCTCACCGAGATGCGTCGCGCCGCCCGAGTCGGCGAGGGTGCCCGGCGGCCCGGTGCCGCCCACCGACGGTGTCTGCCCGACCGTCGCCATCACGTGCACGACCATCGAGTGCCCGAGCTCGGGGTACTCCTCGCCGAGTGCGGCTTTCGTGCGCAGCGCCGACGCCTCGAGCTCCTCGATCGCCTTCGCGGTCACCTCGACCGGCGTGCCCTGAGGCATGGTGAGCCGCGCGGAGATGTAGTCGCTCTGGATCGGGGGAAAGAAGCTGAAGCGCATACGCCCGGTGCCGATCCAGGCGACGGTCACGATCAGGAGCGCTATGGCGCCGGCGAGCGTCGCATAACGCCACTCGATCGCCTTCTCGAGCCACTTGCGGTAGCGGAGACGTGAGAGGCGATCGAGCCCCTCCGCGAAGCGCGCCTGGAGGCGCTTCCAGCGCGCCGAGATCCCGGAGGGTGCGGCCGCCTTCGCCGCCTGGCCCGACGCGTCGTCCTCCACCTTCATGTGGCCGAGATGCGCGGGCAGGATGAGCTGCGACTCCACCACGGAGAAGAAGAGACAGCAGATGACCACGGCGCCGATCGCGCCGAAGATCTGCCCGAAGGTGCCCGGGGCGAAGATCATCGGCAGGAACGCGGCGACGGTCGTCAGGACGCCGAAGATCACCGGCACCGACACTTCCTGGGCGCCACGGATCGACGCCTCGAGAGGTTCTTCAGCGCGCTCCTGGTGTCGGTGTACGTTCTCGCCGACGACGATCGCGTCGTCGACGAGCAGGCCTAGCACGAGGATGAACGCGAAGAGCGAGATGACGTCGACGGAGATGTCGAGGAAGGGGAAGAGCAGCAGCGCGCCGAGGAACGCGACGGGCACACCGAAAGCGACCCAGAACGCGAGACGCAGACGCAGGAAGAGCGCCAGCACGACGAAGACGAGCACGAAGCCCGCGCGACCGTTGCGCACCAGAATGTCGAGGCGATCGCGCAGCGACTGGGCATCGTCGCGCCAGACGTGGAGCGCCATGCCGGCAGGCAATGTCTCGGCGGCACGCTCGACGTAGCCCTTCACCGTCCCGACGAGGTCGAGCACCTTCTGCTCGCCGACGCGGAACACGCGCACCATCACCGCCGGCTCGCCGTCGAAGCGCGCGTAGACGCGATCCTCCTCGAAGCCGTCCACCACCTTCGCGACGTCCGAGAGCAACAGGCGCGTGCCGTCGTCGCGCGTCAGCACCACGATGCGCTCGAACTCCTCGCCGGTGTAGGCCTGCCCGACGGTGCGCAACAGCACCTCGCCGCCCGCGGTCCGGATCGATCCGCCGGGCCGATCGAGGCTGCCGCGCTGCACGGCGCGCACCACGTCGTCGAAGGTGATGCCGTGGCGCCGCAGCGATTCCTCGGGCACCTCGATCGAGATCTCGTAGTTACGCGCGCTGGTGACGTCGACCTGGGTGACGCCGTCGAGCGCGACGATCTCGTCGCGCGTGCGCTCGGCGAGCACCTTCAGCGCGCGCTCCGAAGCCTCGCCGGCGAGCGCGAGCTGCAGCGCGTTGCGTCGCACCGTGAAGTGGTTGACGATCGGTTCCTCGGCCTCCTCGGGGAAGGTCGTGATCGCGTCGACTTCGTTCTTGATCTCGGAGAGCGCGCGATCGATCGGGTAGCCCGAAATCAGCTCCGCCGAGACGCCACATGCCCCCTCCGCCGCCGAAGACGTGATCTGCTCGATCCCGTCGATCGACTGGATCGCTTCCTCGATCCGGATGCAGACGCCTTCCTCCACTTCTTCGGGCGCCGCTCCCAGGTAGGGAACGGCGATCTGGATCACGTCGACCTGGAGATCGGGGAAGGTCTTCTGCTGGATGATCGGGAGCGACGCGACGCCGCCCAACACGATCAGCGCCATCAGCAGGTTCGCCGCGACGTGGTTGCGCGCGAACCATGCGATGATGCCTCTCACGAGGGGACCTTCACCGTCGCGGGCGCGTCGGCCTCGACCGGCGCCGGATCGCCCTGCACCCGCACGCGCATGCCGTCGACGGGCGCGGCGAGCGGCGAGATGCACAGCCTTTCACCGGCGGTGAGCTGATCCGGAGCGAGCACGGCGGAATCGGCGTCGAGGCGAACGACCTCCACATCGCGCGGGTGGAGCCGATTCTCGCCGTCGATCACCCAGACACGGTCGCCGCTGCGCAGGGCGCTGCGCGGCACGACGTAGGCGCGATCGAGCCGACGCCCGGCGATCTCCGCCTCGACGAAGAGGCCGACGGCGAGCGGCGCGGACGGCTCCTCCGCCTCGCGCCCGTAGGGATCGTCGACGCGCGCCACGACGTGCACCATGCGGCTCTTCGGATCGAGCTCGCCTTCGGTGCGCACGATGCGCCCTTGCCACTCACGGCGCTTGCCGGCGAACTCGGCGCGCAACACGACGGGCGGCCCCGAATCGAGCTCGCGCTCGGCGTCGTTCCAGGCGAGCGAGAGGTCGAGATAGGCGAGGTCGCGATCGGGAATGGGGAGACGCACTTCCGCGAAGTCGATCGCGTAGAGCGTCGCGATCGACGTGCCGCGGTTAGCGAACTGCCCGACGTCGACCTTCTCCTGACGCACACGGCCGTCGAAGGGCGCGGTGAGCGTGGTGCGCGCGAGGTCGCGTTCGGCGCGGCGCAGCTGGGCGCGCGCTTCGCGGAGCCGCGCCGCCGCCTGCCGGTAGGCGCTCTCGGCGTCGTCGATGCGCTGCTGACTCGCGACCGACTGCTTCGCGAGCCGCCTCTGCCTGTCTCGCTCCTTTCGCGAGCGTGACGCCTCGCTCTCGTTCCGAGCCACGCTCGCGCGCGCGCTCTCGAGCGCGACCTCCGCATCGGAGGGGTCGATGCGCACGAGCTCCTCGCCCTTCGCGAAGAAGCCGCCGGGCACGAGCGACGGCGACACCCAGACGACTTCCCCCGCCACCTGCACCACCATCTCGCTCTCGGTGCGCGGCACGACGGTGCCGTAGGCGCCGACGGTGAGCCGAACCGTCTCCGGCTGGACGGTCATCGCGCGCACCAGCGGTGCTGGCGCGGAATCCGGACTGCGCTCGGCCATGGGGCGCGTGGCGACGAGAAGGATCGCGATCGCGAAGCCCAGGGCCAACAGCCCGAGCGGCGCGGACACCTTCGGATTCATCTTCCTCCAGCGTGCCGGACGGCCTGGGGCGAGGCGGCCGGCGGGTGCGACTCCAGCCTTCCTACCATAGGTAGTCAGGTAGTAATTGACAAAATCGCCCCGCGAGCGTCGGGCGGTATCGTGGGCCGGTCGAGACGCCGGACGCGGTGAGCGCCGTCCGCAAGACGGGAGGAAACGCAGTGGAAGACCTTTCGAATCGGGTGGCCGTCGTGACCGGCGCCGGGAGCGGGATCGGCGCGGGCATCGCGCGCGCCTGCGCGGAACGGGGCATGCACGTCGTGCTCGCCGACATCGAAGGCGACGCTGCCGAGAGCGTCGCCGCCGAACTCGTCGCGTCGGGCGCGACCGCCCACGCCGTGCGCACCGACGTCTCCCGCGCCGAGGAGGTCGAAGCGCTCGCCGAGGAGAGCTTCGACCGCTTCGGTCGCGTCGACCTGCTGTGCAACAACGCCGGCGTCGCCCAGGGCGGCACGCTGCACGAGCTGCGTCCCGAGGATTGGCAGTGGACCCTCGGCGTGAACCTCTACGGCGTCATCCACGGCTGTCGCGCCTTCGTGCCGCGCTGGCTCGAACGCGGCGACCGCGCGCACGTCGTGAACACCGCATCGGTGGGCGGCTTCCTCTCGGGGCCGGTGCTCGGGATGTACAGCACGTCGAAGTTCGCGGTGGTGGCCTACACCGAGGCGCTCGCGCAGGAGCTCGCCGAACGCGGCATCGGCGCGAGCGTGCTGTGTCCGGGATGGACGAACACCAACCTCGGCAAGGCGTCGCGCAACCGTCCGAGCGACCTCGGCACGGCGCCCGACGGCCTCGAGATCATCACCCCCGGCATGGCCGAGGGCATGGACCCGGTCGAGGTGGGACGCCATGTCCTGCGCGGCGTGCGCGAGAACGCGCTCTACATCTTCACGCACCCCGAGTTTGCCCCGCTGATCGCTGAGCGGTTCGAGAAGGTGCTGGCGGCGCTGGAGCGGGGGAAGGAGCCGCCCGCCTAGCGTGCGCCTCGGTGCGAACGCGGGCTCGGCTCGGGTAGCCGGAGCGAGCGGGTCCGGCGTTCTTCGGGAACACGGGCTCGCTCGCTCAGCCGAATCTAGCGGTTCCGGTGTTCATCAAGACAACGGGCTCGATGATTCTGGAGCCCGAGGTGTTTCGGGAAGCGGAAGCCGCTCTTTGACTTCGCTCGGCTGCGCCTCGCTGCGCGCCGGCGCCTGACGGCGCCGGCTTGCTAGTCGAGATACATCCCGCCGTTGGCCGCGAAGATCTGGCCCGTCGTGTATCCGAAGAGTCTCGGGTCGGCGATCGCCGCGACGGTGGCGGCCATGTCCTCGGGCTCGGCGATCCGACCGACGAGCGTGGCGCGGCCCATCGCCTTGATCCCGTCCTCGCCCACGGCGGCCAGCATCGGCGTGTTCACCGGGCCGGGCGCGATGGCGTTCACGCGCACGCGGTAGCCCGAGAACTCGCGCGCCGTCGTCTTCGTCGCCGACTCGATCGCGCCCTTCGCGGCGGTGTAGTCGATCTGACCGATGTTGCCGTTGCGGGCCGACACCGAGGAGAAGTTCACGATGAAGCGGTTCACGCCGTCGTCGAGGGGCTGGTTGCCATTCGCCTTGAAGAGCGGATGCCAGTGCTGGGCCGCGACCTCGCGCGTGAAGAGGAAGGTGCCGTGGAGGTGCACCGCCATCACCGCCTTGAAGTCGTCGTAGCTCTTCTTCGTGATGCGCGCGTCCTTCGTGATGCCCGCGACGTTGACCACGCCGTTGATGCATCCCGACGCTTCGAGCACGGAGGCGACAGTGCTCTGCACGGCGGCTTCGTCGGTGACGTTCGTGGCCGCGACGATCGGCTTCGGCGCGCCCTCGGCGGCGATCCCGTCGGCGGCCTCGGCGAGGCGTCCCGGATCGAGATCGACCATCGCCACGACCGCGCCGTGGTGCGCCAGCGTGCGGGCGACGGCATGGCCGATGCCCTGGGCCGCGCCCGTCACGATGTGGGTTTCGCCTTCGAACGCGCCGTCGCGCAACAGTCGGTCCATGTTTTCGCTCTCCTCGGGGTCCGGGGAGCGCGCAGCGTATCGCATCGGGATGCGCTAGGAACCCGCCGATGCGCCACTCCACCCTCGTTGCGCTTCTCGGTGTCATCCTCCTCGCCGCCGCCTCGCCAGCGGAGGAGGACGCGAAGGCCCTGCTCGACGGCTCGAGCGTCGCCGACTTCGAGCGCGCGTCGAAGATCTACGAGGTGCGCGTCGCGAAGGACCCGGAAGACTTCGCCGCGCGCACAGGCGCTGCGACCGCGCTCACCCAGACGATGGCGGTGCGCAGCAACGGCAACCTCCCGCTCGTCGACGGGCTGCAGGACACCCCGGCCAACAAGGCGCTCTGGGCAGAGCTCGCGCCCCGCGCCCTCGAGCACGCACGGGCCGCGCTCGCGGCGCGACCGGACTCGGCGCAGGCCGCCGCGCTCGTCGCCACGGCCTACATGTTCCACGCGTCGAGCATGGGCATCATTTCGTCGATCCTCTCGGGTGCGGCCGGCGAGTACAAGACGAACGCCCGGCGCCTGATCGATCGACACCCCGACCACGAGGACGCCCTCGGCGACTACATGATGGCGGGCTTCCTGCTCGTCGCGCCGTGGCCGGTCTCGGACATGGACCAGGCGCGCGTGCATTTCGAACAGGCCGCGAAGCGAGCGCCGCGATCGGCGCGCAACCAATATGGCTACGCGGTGTACTGGGCGCGCGAAGGCGACGATGCCCGCGCTCGCGAACACTTCGAGAAGGCCGTCGCGACGCCCTGCACCGTGAACGCCGAGCGCCTGTTCTGCGACTTCATCAAGAAGACGTCGAAACGCGAGCTCACCCGCCTGGGGTCGCGTTAGGCCAGCGCGGCGGCATGCAAGAGCGCGCGATCCGACTCCTGCTCTGGCTGATCGCCGGCGCGCTCCGCGTCCTCGGAGCCACCTGGCGGGTCGAGATCCGCGGCGAGAACCCGCTCGTGGTCGGCCACGACGGCGGCATCCTCACCGCCGTCTGGCACC
>JAHEJV010000198.1 GCA_024638705.1 Deltaproteobacteria bacterium
GTGCGAGCCCGGTGCGGGTGAGACGTTCGTCCTGCTCGCCGCGCAACAGCTTCACGACGAGTCCGAGCCCATAGCGACCGTGCACGCGCGCCACCCCCGACAGCGCCTTGCGCACGATCAGGGTCGCGTCTTCCTCGGAGAAGTCGGGCGCGGTCTCCGCGACGAGCCCCGCGCAAACGTCGCAGACGCCGCAGCCCGCCAGCGTCTCGGCCTCGTCGCCGAAGTAACGCAGGATCGCGTCGTGACGACAGCTGCCTCCCTCGGCCCAGCGCATCAGCTCGAGGAAGAGGTTCCACTTGTGGTCGACCACTTCGGGCCGCGGCGCTTCGCCGTTCTCGCCGCGCTCGAGCAGACTGCGGCGCAGGGCGAGGTCGTTGCCGGCGAAGAGCAGGAGGCCCAGGGCCGGCTCGCCGTCGCGGCCGGCGCGTCCCACCTCCTGGTAGTAGGCCTCGAGCGACGCGGGCGGTCCGAGATGCACGACGGCGCGGACGTCCGGCTCGTCGATGCCCATTCCGAAGGCGTTCGTCGCGACGACGAGATCGAGCTCGCCGTCCGTGAACGCGGTCTGCACCGCGCGCCGGGAATCCCCGTCGCGGCCGGCGTGGTAGAAGTCGGCGCGCCAGCCCTTCCCCGCCAACCGGTCCGAAGCCTCCTCGGCGCTGCGCCGCGTGGGCGCGTAGACGATCGCCTTGCCGCGCGCCGCGCCGGGCTCGCCGAGGGCTTCGGCGAGGGCGGCGTCCACGCGTCGATTGCGCTCGGCCTTGCCGCTCACCTCCGCCGCACGCAGCGAGAGGTTGGGGCGCGCGAAGCCCGAGAGGATCTGCGGCGTGTCCGGAGCGAGCCCGAGCTTCGCGAGGATCTCGTCGCGCACGATCGGCGTCGCGGTGGCGGTGCAGGCGAGCACGCGCGCGTCGGGGAGGCGCTTCAGGACGTCGCCGATCTGGTGATAGTCGGGCCGGAAGTCGTGACCCCACTCGCTGATGCAGTGCGCTTCGTCGATGGCGACCAGCGGGCAATCGAGCTGCGCGAGCAGGGCGCGGAACGCCGGCTGCGACAGACGCTCGGGCGCCACGTACGCGAGCTGATAGGCGCCCTGCGCGAGGGCCGCGAGGCGGCGGCTCGTCTCGCCCGCCTCGAGCGTCGACGCGAGATAGGTCGCCGCCACGCCGCAGCGCTCGAGCGCGGTGACCTGATCGTGCATCAACGCGATGAGCGGCGACACGACGAGCGTCGTGCCGGGCAACAGACTCGCGGGAAGCTGATAGGTGAGGCTCTTCCCGCCTCCGGTCGGCGCGACGAGCAGCAAGCGACCGACCTCCATCAGCACGGCCACCGCTTCGCGCTGACCGGGACGGAAGGCGTCGTGCCCGAAGCGCGCGAGAGCGGCTTCGAGGGTCGCGTCGTCGAGAGTCGCCGGCGCCTTCACCCTACCCTCCCGCCCGCACGAGCTTCTGGATCGACACCCCGGCGATCCACTGCCCGCCGGTCAAGCGCCCGTCTCCACACCCACGGCGGACCAACGTAGCGGCTCGTCGCCGGCGCGACGCGCGATTCTCCGGCCGCGCCCGAACCGCGCAGCCCCCGGCATGCGCCCCGCTTGACGGCGCCCCCCGCCGCCCCCGACACTGCCTCCATGCCCAAGTCCGACGGCGCCGCGGCGCCGGACCCCAGCGACATTCCGATCCGCGAAGATCTGCGCCTCGCCCAGGCCCGGCTTCTCGAGCACCTGGGTCGGCCGGGCAACTGGTTCACCGGCGCAGAACGCCTCGCGATCGCGGCCGAGAGCCGCAACTCGCCGGGCTGTGCGCTGTGCCGTGAACGCAAGGCGGCGCTCTCGCCAATGCACATTCACGGAGAACACGACCGCGTGGACGTGGGGACACGGATTTCCGAGGTGACGATCGAGGTCGCCCACCGGATCCGCACCGACTCGGGCCGCCTCTCCCGGGCGTGGTACGAGGAGACGCTCGCGGCCGGCCTCGAGGTGGGCGCGTACGTCGAAGCGGTCGGCGTCGTCGCGCTGCTCGCCGGGCTCGACCACTTCTGCCGCGCCCTCGGGATCCCCTCCTATCCGCTGCCCGCGCCCGCCGATGGCGAGCCCTCCCGAGCCACCCCGGCCGGATTGCGGGAGGACATCGCCTGGGTGCCGATCCTCACCCCCGAGAACGCGAGCGGCCCCGAGGCCGATCTCTACGGCGGCTCTCCCTTCGTCCCCAACATCGCGCGCGCGCTCTCGTCGGTGCCCGACCACGCGCGCATGCTCCAGCTGATCTCGCGCTCCCACTATCTCGCGCTCGAGGACATGGCCGACCCGACCAGGGGCCGCGCGATCGACCGGATGCAGATCGAGCTGGTGGCGTCGCGCGTCTCCGCACTCAACGAGTGCTTCTACTGAACGAGCGCGCATGCGTCCCTGCTCCGGGTGAGCAGTCAGGCTTCCGGCGAGATGGTCGATCTCGGCGCCGTCAACGGGCCGATCGCGGACGACGGCGGCGTCGCCCACGGCGCGAAGCTCGTCTCCTTCACCGATGCCGTGATGGGCGACGACGACACGCTGCTCGACCGCGAGCGCGCCGCCCTGCGCGCCGTGCTCGACGACGCGGCCTTCGTCGACACCTGCGCCACGGTCGGCGCCTTCAACGTCGTCGACCGGGTGGCCGACGCGACCGGCATCCCCCTCGACGACAACCTCGCGAAGATGAGCGCCGAGGTGCGCGACGAGCTCGGGCTCGCGCGCTTCGCGTCGTCGGCGAACACGCCGGCCGCGCGCTAGGCGCCGTCCGCGAACCCGACGGAGGCGCCACGCCGTCACCGAGCGTTCGGCCGCCCGTCAGTCGACGCGCAGGATCGCGAGGGTCGCGCCCCAGCCGCCGCGGTCGCCGGGCGCATCGTCGAAGGCCTCGACGTAGGGGCTGCGTTCGAGGTGGATGCGCACCCGGTTGCGCTGGACGCCGCGTCCGCGCCCGTGGATGATGCGCACCTCGCGAAAGCCACGCTCGGCCGCAGCTTCGAGGTAGGCGTCGACGATCTCTCCGACGTCCTTGGGTGGGAAGTAGTGGAGGTCGATCGAATCGGTGATCGGGATCTCGACCGGCTCGGGGAAGGGTTCGCCCTCCTCGTCGTCCTCGGCCTCGCCGGAATCGCTGGAATCGCCGGTTCCGCTCTCGTCGGCTTCGGCCGGGACCGGGTCGGACGCGACGACGGGTTCGTCCCGCCGCCGCGTCCTACCGCCGAGCCATGCCCTGAGTCGCTGCGCGAGGCTCACCTCCCCTTCGCTAGGGGCGCCACGGCGCCACCAGGCCCTCCGCGGTGTCGAGGTCGCACACGAGGTGCGACCAGACCTTCAGATCGTCGTTGACCATCACCGGCTTCAGCGCGGCCTCGCGGGTCTTCCCGCAGACGTCGCACGGCCCGGCAATGAGCACCACGTACTTCCCGTCCTGCTGCACCATCTCGCGCAGCTCGGAGAGCTCGAAGAGCGTGATCGCGCGCAGCGAGCCGCGCTCGAGCACCGGGCCCTTCTCGCTGAACGGGCGGTACTGGATGTCACCGATGACACGTGAACGTGTCATCCACGACGGACTCTCGCCTCCCTGGTAGTCGATCAGGGAGCGCATGCAGCCGTGCTCGTCGTGCACCGACGCGAGCGCCGTGACCACGATGTCGATCTCGTGCTTCTTCTCGAACGCGACCTTGACGGCCGGGTTCTTGAGCGTCTGCTGGTACTGGTTGGACGCCACGAAGGGCGGCGCCGGCATCCCGACCATCTCCGGCTTCATGCCGCACTGGCTGAACATCCCGAAGAAGCTCTCCGGGCTGCGCTCGGGCGCGAGCGCATCCATCCCCGACGTGAGCGCGTGGATCGCGAGCCGCGGCAGCACCTCCTTCTTCCCGCGGACCGCCTGAGCGAGGCTGCGGGCGAAGTACATCGACGTCGTCCCCGCGCCGATGCCGACGTGCACCGTGTCCTTGGTCGCGGCGAGCAGGTCGATCAGCTCCATGACGACGTCGGCGCCGTTCGACGCGACGTACTGGAGGTTGCGACGCGACGTCGAGACGCGAACGTCCGAGACGCGGAAGCGCTCGCCCGCGACGTTGCTGCCGTAGCGGTCGATGATGCGCTGCGCGAGCGCGTGGTTGTACGGGGGCGCGATGCGGAGATACCCGCGCTCGAAGGCCTCCTCGATCGTCGGATAGACCTGCTCGCGCGTCATGTACACGCCCTCGCCGTGCTCGAGCATCTTCTCGCTGAACATCTCGCTGGCCGGAGTCGCCTTGCAGTGCTGGTCCTTCCAGCACTGGAGCAGAAGCATCACCTGGTCATCGCGCATCCCCTTGAGATCGATCTTCTTCGTCTTCATCATCCGGTTTCCCCTCTGGCCTGACGCAGCGCCGTCCCGCTGTGTCGTCTGTGGCCGGAGTGGGCAATCTACATGCATTCTGAAACTTTTGTTTCCGATTTGAACGGTTCTGGCACAACTCGACTCGACACAATCGCGACCGACGGAAAGGGACTGTTTTTGTCGAATCAAATCAATGGATTACGAGATCGAAAATTGTCGAGTCGAAGTCACACAGTCCTTCAAACGGATGTGGCTATTCCCACTCTAAATCTCAGACACAGAACTGTGATGGACGCGTTCCCCCGGCACCGTCGTAACCCCGCGACATCGTTGCCGCGATGCCCATGAGCCCCGCGCGACGGTCGCGCCGGCTCACCCGCCTCGCCGCGCTGCTCGTGTGCCTCGCCGCGGCGGCCGGCCACGCGGCCGACCGCTTCGACGTCGTGCTCGCCGGCGGCCGCGTGATCGACCCGGAGAGCGGGCTCGACGACGTGCGCTGGCTCGGGATCCGCGACGGCCGCGTCGCCGCGATCTCGGCGACGCCGCTCGCCGCGGCGGTCGAGACGATCGACGTCGCCGGGCTCGTCGTCGCGCCCGGCTTCATCGACCTGCACGCACACGGTCAGGAGCCGGACAGCTACGACTGGATGGCGCGCGACGGCGTCACCACGGCGCTCGAGCTCGAAGCCGGCGCGCACGACGTGGCGCGGTTCCTCTCGCGACGCGAAGGACGGGCTCGCATCCACTTCGGCGCGTCCGCGGGACACATCCCGGCGCGTGCGTTCGTCGTGGACGGCATCGGGGTCGAGCACCTGCTCACCGCCGAGGCGATGGAGAACGGACCACGCCTGTGGTGGACCGCGCTGCGCTTGCGCGTCTTCGGTGCGCCGGAGTTCGGCCACGTCGTCGGCGACGAAGAGCTGCGCGCGCGCCTGCTCGCGTCACTCGCTGCGGAGCTCGAGGCCGGCGCGATCGGCATCGGAATGGGTCTCGCCTACACGCCCGCCGCGCCGGACGAGGAGGTGCGCGCCGTGTTCGCGCTCGCTGCCGAGCGCGGCGTCCCGGTCTTCCTCCACCTGCCCGGGCAGGCCGACCCGAACGACGTCGCGCCGATCGACTTCGCCCTCGGGCACGCGCGCGCGACGGGAGCCTCGCTCCACGTCGTGCACATCAACAGCTCTGCGAAGGATGCGCTCGACACCTGCCTCGCGCGCATCGTCCTGGCGCGCGACGCGGGGTTCGACGTCACGGTCGAGGCCTATCCCTACGCCGCGTCGTCGACGCTGCTCGAGTCGGCGATGTTCGACGCGGGCTGGCAGGAGCGTCTCGGCGCCGACTACGGCGACCTCCAGTGGGCCGCGACGGGGGAACGCCTCACCGCCGAGAGCTTCGAACGCTACCGGGCGAAGGGTGGCGCCGTGGTGATGCACGTGATGGACCCGGAGCGGGTGGCGCAGGCGATCGCGCACCCGCTGGTGATGGTCGCGTCCGACGGCATGCCGATGCAGGGCGCCGCGCCGCATCCGCGCGGCGCGGGCACCCATGCGCGCGTGCTCGGTCGCCACGTCCGCGAGCGCGGAGACCTCACGCTCGCGGAGGCGCTCGCGAAGCTCTCCCTCGCCCCCGCGCGCCGCCTCGAGGCGATCGTCCCCGCGATGCGGCGCAAGGGACGCATCGCGCCCGGCACCGACGCGGACCTCGTCGTCTTCGATCCCGAGACCGTGGCGGATCGCGCGACCTTCGAGGATCCCTATCAGGCCTCGGTAGGGATCGCGCACGTGCTGGTGGCCGGCGAGCCCGTCCTGCGCGATGGAGCGCTCGTCCCTGACGCCGCGCCGGGGCAGCCGCTCCGCGCCGAGCCCGGGAAGCGGCGATGATCGCAACGACGAAGGCCGCCAGGCCCCGGGCCGGACGCCGGCCCGCCGTCGCTTGAGCGCGCAACCCCGCGTCGTCGACGTCGGCGGCCTCGTCGCCGGCGACGTCGCTGCGATCGACCGCGTCGCCGCGGAGATCGCCGCGCCGTGTCGCGAATGGGGCGTCTTCCACATCAGCGGACACGGCATCCCGAAGGAAGCCTTCACCTCCTTCGATCGCGCGATGCGGGAGCTCTTCGCCCTGCCCGACGCCGAGAAGGCCGCGCTGCGCCGCACCCGCGACAACGCCTGGGGCTACTACGACACCGAGCTCACGAAGAACCGCCGCGACTGGAAGGAAGTGTTCGACTACGGCGTGGAGCGCCCGCCCGGCACGCCGCGGCCCGTTCACAGCGACGGCGAGAACCGCTGGCCCGCGGCGCGCCCCGCGCTGCGCGCGGCGTTGCTCGACTACTACCAGCGCTGCGAAGGCGTCGCGCTCGCGCTCCTCCCCGCCCTGTGCCGTGCGCTCGGCGTGGCGCCCGACGCCCTCGACGACGCCTTCCGCGATCACACCAGCTTCCAGCGCCTGAACCGCTACGCGCCCTGTGACGACCCGGCGCCGCCGGACGCGCCGCTGCTCCCCGACTCGGGCCGGCTCGCCGTCCACCATCACACCGACGCCGGCGCGATCACCCTGCTCTACCAGGACGAGGTCCCGGGCCTGCAGGCGCTGCGCGGCGAAGAGCTCGTGCTGATCGAGCCCGTCGCGGAGGCGCTCACCGTGAACCTCGGCGACATGCTCCAGGTGTGGAGCAACGACCGCTTCCGCTCGCCGATCCACCGCGTCATCGCGAGCGACTCGCGCGAGCGCTACAGCGCGCCGTTCTTCCTCAACCCCACCTACGACGCCGTCTGCGCCCCGCTCCCCGGTCTCGTCACCGGCGCCACCCCCGCGCGCTTCCGCCCTGTCTCCTGGAGCCATTTCCGCGACCAACGCTCCGCCGGCGACTACGACGACTACGGCCAGGAGATCCAGATCGACGACTTCCGGATCGCTTGATCGCCGCCCCAGCACCCCCGCAAGCGGTCGAAGACCGCGCGCAGCGAGCCGAAGGCTCGCGAAGTCAAACGAGCTTCGGCAGCACCTTCTCCGTCAGCAGCAGGAACGACTCGTGGGAGAGCGGCGCGGCGAGGAGATAGTCGAGGAACATCTCGTCGCCGAGGCGCTGGAGCTCGTCGATCACCTTCTCGGGCGTGCCGTACACGACGACGCCGCGCAGATAGCGCTCGACCGGATCGTCGGTGCCGGCGACGCCCTGCGGATCGAAGGCCGACACCGGCGCGTCGCCCATGTAAGAGCCGACGATCCACCCGGCGCCGGCGCGCGCGGTCGCCGCGGCTTTCTCCTCCGTCTCGGCGACGGCGACGAGCCGCGCCATCGGGATCTCGCGCCCGTCGATCGAGTGGCCGGCCTTCTCGAGCTCGGCGCGGTAGAGCTCGCGCTTGCGGGCGATCTCCACGTGCGGCGAGTGCGGATCCATCATGATCGTGTGCCCGGCGGCGGCCGCCCACTCGATCGCCGGGGGTGACGAGGCCGCCACCCACATCGGCGGATGCGGATCCTGCGCGGGCTTGGGCAACACCTCGACGTCGTCGAAGGAGAAGTGCTCCCCCCGATAGGTCAGGCGATCCTGGGTCCACGCCTGCTGGACGATCTCGACGGCTTCGCGGAAACGAATCGCACTCTCGTCAGGCGGAACGCCGAAAGCGCCGAACTCCTTCGGGTCGAAGCCGCGCCCGGCGCCCCAGTTGACGCGGCCGCCCGACAGCACGTCGAGCAGCGCGACCTCTTCCGCGATGCGCAGCGGGTGATAGAGCGCGGCCAACGTGACGGCCGTGCCGACGCGCAGGTTCTTCGTGCGCGCGGCGATGTGGGTGCCCATCAGGTGCACCGACGGGCAGACGCTGAACGAGTTGAAGTGGTGCTCGGCGAGCCACACGGCGTCGTAGCCGGTCTGGTCCATGATCTCGATGCGATCGAGCGCACGGCCGTAGACGTCGGCGATCGGGATCCGCCGCTGCGGCCAGCTGAAGAACTGCAGCACTCCGAACTTCATGGAACTCCCCGGTGCGCGGCCTGGCCGCAGTGACGGTGGCGCGCATCATAGCCCCGTCGCGTCGCCCACCGCCGAGGGTGCGGGGCTTCCTTCATCCGATACCTTGCCGGCCGCTCGCCCCCGCGGCGTCGCACCCGCCCGTCGGAATGGAGCCGCCCGTGTCCCCTCTCCGCGCCGAGATCCGCAAGATGGCGGCCCTCGGCGCTCCCGTCGCCGCCACCCAGCTCTCGACGATGCTGCTCGGTTTCGTCGACACGGTGATGGTCGGCCGCGTGTCGGTGGAGGCGATCGGCGCCGTCGCGCTCGCGAACGTGTGGATCTTCGGCATGTTGATGTTCGCGAACGGCATTCTGAT
>JAHEJV010000199.1 GCA_024638705.1 Deltaproteobacteria bacterium
GCTTCTTCGGCGATGCGATCGGCATCGTCCACGACTCGTCCGACGACCCGCGCCGCATGCTCGGGCTGCGCATCACCGGCGGCGCGGGCGATCTCGACGCCGTGCTCGCCAACGTGGAGAAGGCCTGATGCCGGTACAGAGCCTCTGGGACATCAGTGTCGAAGACCTGAAGAAGCTGCGCGACGACGGCGCCGGCTTCGTGCTCGTCGACGTGCGCGAGCCCCACGAGCTGGAGATCTGCGAGCTGGGCGGGACGCCGATCCCGCTCGGACAGATCGCCGAGCGTCACGGCGAGCTCGACAAGAGCGCACACGTCCTCGTGCTCTGCCGCAGCGGCGGTCGCAGCGCGAAGGCCACCGAGTTCTTGCGCGCGAACGGCTTCGAGAACAGCTGGAACGTGAACGGCGGCATTCTCGCCTGGATCGATCGGATCGATTCCTCGCTCACCCCTTATTAGGCCGATGTCCGATCGTCTCCAGCGGACGCTCGATGCCATCGACGCTGCGAACGCCGACGATCCGAACACGATCGAGGTGCGCGGCGTCGCGCGGCCGAAGGAGCCCGCGCACGCCGAGATGGTGTCGGAGTGGATCGCGAAGCTCGCGCCCGACGGCAGCGAGGCGCTCCAGCTCGCGGGTCGCGCGCACCACCTCCGTCGTTGGACGATTCCGCGCGCCGACTACCCCGAGGGCCGCGCCGGTTACCTGACGTGGCGTCGTGCGCTCTACGACTTCCACGCCGAGGAGGCGGGGAAGATCCTCGCGGCGCACGGCTACGACGAGGCGACCGTGCGCCGCGTCGGCGATCTGCTCCACAAGCGCGGCCTGGCCCGCGGCGATGCCGAAGCCCAGGTGCTCGAGGACGCCCTCTGTCTCGTCTTCCTGGAAACCCAGTTCCGCGACCTCGCCGAGCGCCTCGACGAGCCGAAGCGCCTCGACGTCACCGCGAAGACGCTGCGCAAGATGAGCGACCGCGCGAAGGCGCTGGCGATGGAGCTGCCGCTCGACCCACGTGACCTCGACACGATCCGCCGCGCGGCGCAACTGCTCTAGAATTCGACCCCACCGACCACGGATCCACCGACAGGAGCCCCCCTTGGACATTCGAGACGGATTCACCGACGCCGTCGGCAATACGCCGCTGATCAAGCTGCACAAGGCGTCCGAGCTGACGGGCTGCAACGTGCTCGGCAAGGCCGAGTTCCTGAACCCGGGCGGATCGGTGAAGGACCGCGCCGCGAAGTACATGATCCTCGACGCCGAGGAGCGCGGCGATCTCCAGCCCGGCGGCGTCGTCGTCGAGGGCACGGCCGGCAACACGGGCATCGGCCTCGCGCTCGTCGGCAACGCGCGCGGCTACAAGACGGTGATCCTGATGCCGGAGACGCAGAGCCAGGAGAAGAAGGACATGCTGACGCTCTGCGGTGTCGACCTGCGCTGCGTGCCCGCCGTCCCGTTCAAGGACGACAACCACTACGTGAAGCAGGCCGAGCGCCTGGCCGCCGAGCTGGCGAAATCGGAGCCCGACGGCGTGCTCTACGCCAACCAGTGGGACAATCCGAGCAACCGGGGCGGCCACGTGCGCTCGACCGGCCCGGAGATCTGGGAGCAGACCGACGGCACCGTCGACGGCTTCACCTGCGCGATCGGGACGGGTGGCACGCTCTCGGGCGTCGCCGAGTTCCTCAAGTCGAAGAAGCCCGGGGTGCGGATCGTCGCGGCGGACCCGATGGGCGCCAACATGTACCACTGGATCAAGGACGGCGAGCTGCGCGGCGAGGGCAGCTCGATCACCGAGGGCATCGGACAAGGGCGCGTCACCGGCAACGTCGAGGGCGCCCAGATCGACGACGCCTATCAGGTGACAGACGCCGAGATGCTGCCGATCGTCTTCGATCTCCTGAAGGAAGAGGGCCTTTGCCTCGGCGGATCGAGCGGCATCAACGTCGCCGGCGCGATCCGACTCGCGAAGGAGCTCGGCCCCGGCCACACCGTCGTGACGATCCTGTGCGACGGCGGCACGCGCTACCAGAGCAAGCTCTTCAATCCGGAGTTCCTGCGCAGCAAGGACCTCCCGGTGCCGAGCTGGCTCGACGACTGACACCCAGAAGGAGAGAGCGATGCCGCGTGCGCAGTGTCTGTGTGGCGACGTGATCTACGAAGTCGATGGGCCGCTGCAATTCGTGCACGACTGCCACTGCACCCGCTGTCAGAAGAGCCACGGCACGGGCTCGGTGACGATGGCGGCGGTGCCGAAGGAGAAGTTGCGGTTCGTGCAGGGCGAAGACGCGGTCGCGCGCTTCCAGAGCTCGAAGGATCTCCAGCGTTGCTTCTGTCGACGCTGCGGTTCGGCGGTGCCGGGTGGCGACGAGGGCGACGGCATCACCTTCTTCCCGATCGGTGCGCTGGAGGGCGAGTACGAGGCGAACTCGGACGGCCACATCTTCGTCTCGACGAAGGCGCCCTGGAACGACATCACCGACGGTCTGCCCGCCTTCGACGGCTTCCCGCCCGGCGTCGACCTTCCCGTGCTCGAAGACCTCGGTCGCACCGCGCAGACACCGGGGCGTGTCGGCGGGTCGTGCCTGTGCGGAAAGGTGGGCTGGGAGTTCGACGGCCCGCCGCAGCAGATGCGCCGCTGCCACTGCCTGCGCTGTCGCCGCGCCCGCGCGCACTCGCACGCCGCCAACGCCTTCGTCGCGCCGGACGCCTTCCACTGGACGTCGGGGGAAGCCGACGTCGTGCTCTTCAAGCTCCCCGACGCCGAGCGCTTCTCCCAGGCGTTCTGCGAAACCTGCGGCTCGAAGGCGCCCTGGTTCATCGCGGAGCGGGGCTTCTGGAACGTCCCCCTCGGCAACCTCGACGACGACCCCGGCGCGAAGCCCAGCGAGCACATCTTCGTCGGCAGCAAGGCCCCGTGGCACGAGATCACCGACGGAGTCGTGCAGTGGGAGGAGTATCCGGAGGGCTAGGGGGAGGGCTGCCTAGATCTCCGGGACGTAGATCTCACACGCGAGCTTGTCGCCGCCCGCGAAGCGGAGCTGACGGCCCAGCGCGATGTACTGACCGATCATCATGCCCAGCTCGGCGATCTCCGCGTCACTGAAATGCTCGCGGAGCTCGGCGCGGAAGGCGGCGTCGGCGCTCTTCCAGTCGCCCGCCAGCTTCTCGGCATAACGGACGGCCAGCGCCTCGCGCGGCTCGAGCTTCCGCTCGGCCTCGGGCTCGTGGATCTCCGCGATGATTTCTTCGGTGAGGCCCTGACGCGCAGCCTGCGCGTACCGTGCGAAGAGTCAGGTGTCGCACTCGTTGATGGCCGCCACCTTGAGGCGCGCCAGCTCCTTGATGCGCGCGGGCACGACGCCCTCGGTGTGGCCCGGCTTGAAGAAGGTGAAGAAGCGGGCGAAGTGCTCGGGGATCAGGGCCTGGAGATTCAGTCCGTCGTTCTCCGGATCGCGCTGTCGCGGGGTGTCGCTTGCCATCCCCGCATTCTGGGGGGAGAGCGCGTCGCCGGCAAGCATCGGGCGTGCGCGCCGCGCCGGAACACCTTGCCGTCCGGGGGGTGAAAGGCGGAAACTGCGCAGCGATGCGACGGGCCTTCCCCCTCCTCTTCGTGGCCCTGGGCCTCGCCTGCAGTGGCGAGCACACGGGGCCCGGCGAGGTGAACCCGGCGGCGATCCCGGCCGAGGCGACTGCCGCCCACGACGCACGCCAGACGGACGCCCGCGCGGGGCTCTCCCGCGACGCCGACGCGCTGCCCGCGAAGCAGATCCTCTTCGGCGACCTGCACGTCCACACCACCTTCTCGCCCGACGCCTTCCTGATGGCGCTGCCGATGCTCGGCGGCAGCGGCCTGCATCCCCCCGCCGACGCCTGCGACTTCGCGCGCTTCTGCTCCGACCTCGACTTCTGGAGCATCAACGACCACGCCGAAGGCGTCAGCCCGCAGCACTGGCAGGAGACGGTCGCGTCGATCCAGCAGTGCAACGAGGTGGCGGGCGATCCGAGCAACCCCGATCTCGTCTCCTTCCTCGGTTGGGAGTGGACCCAGGTGGGCGGCACGCCGGACGAGCACTACGGACACAAGAACGTGATCTTCCGCGACACCGATGCGGGTCGGGTGCCACGTCGTCCGATCGCCGCCCCGCGTCCCGAGTTCCGCGTGGCCCTCCTCCCGCGCGTCGCGCGCACGCTCTTCCCACTGCTTCACTTCCCGGAACGTCAGATCTACTACGACTATCAGCGTTATGCCGAGGACATCGGGGCCGTGCAGGCGTGTCCCGACGGCGTCCCCACCACCGAGCTCCCCGACGACTGCCACGAGACCGCCGCCGACCCGCGGACGCTCTTCACGAAGCTCGACGAGTGGGGATTCGAGAGCCTGGTGATTCCGCACGGCACGTCCTGGGGTTTGATGACGCCGCAGGGCTTCGACCTGGCGCGTCCGCTCGCCGAGGGACAACACGACCCGAATCGCGAGCGGCTCTTCGAGATCTACTCGGGGCACGGCAGCGCCGAGCCCTGGCGCGACTGGCCGGAGGTGTCGGGCGACGTCTGCCCGATGCCGAGCGACGACTTCCTGCCCTGCTGCTGGCGTGCGGGGGAGATCATCGCCGAGCGCTGCGAAGCCTCTGGTGGCGACGACTGTGAGGCGCGCGCGGCAGAGGCGCGCGTGAATTTCGTGCGCGCCGGCAGCGCCGGTCCGCGCACGATTCCCGGCGTCGAGGTCGAGGACTGGCTCGATTGCGACCAGTGTCGCGACTGCTTCAACCCCGCCTACTCCCACGTCCCCGGTGGCTCGGCGCAGCGTGCGCTCTCGCTCACCCGGGACGCGCCGGGCGACGCCGGCGACCGCTACCGCTTCGGACTGATCGGCAGCAGCGATACCCACGACGCGCGAGGCGGCAACGGCTTCAAGGAGTTCGCCCGCGTCGAGAACACCGAGGCGCCCACGCGACCGGCCTTCATGCAGCGATTCCTGAGCGACCGCCGCGAACCGGTGGCGCGCTCCGAGCCGGTCGTGCTCTCCGAGGTGCCGCTCTCGGAGCGCCGCTACATCGAGCGCGGCGCGTCCTTCTTCCTCACCGGCGGCCTCGTCGCGGCGCATTCGGCCGGACGCGACCGCCGCGCGATCTGGGACGCGCTGCGGTCGCGCGAGGTGTACGCGACGTCCGGCGAGCGCATCCTGCTCTGGTTCGACCTGCTGAACGCCCCCACGGGCTCGGTTCCGATGGGAAGCGAGGTGGACGGACAAGCCTCGCCGCCGCGCTTCCGCGTCGCTGCCGCCGGCGCCTTCGAGCAGAAGCCGGGCTGTCCCGAGAACGTGCACGCCGCCCTCTCGCCCGAGCGGCTCGAATCGCTGTGCCTGTCCGAGTGCTACCACCCGAGCGACGCGCGCCGCGCGATCACGCGCATCGAGGTCGTGCGCATCCGCGCCCAGGGTCACGCCGACGAGCCGCCCGGCGAGCTGATCGAAGACCCGTGGCGCGTGCAGGATTGTCCCGGCGACGGCGCGGGGTGTCGCTTCGAGTTCGACGACCCCGACTATCCGCGGTTCGGTCGCGAGGTGATCTACTACGCGCGGGCGATCCAGGAGCCGACGATGGCGGTGAACGCCGGCGGGCTGCGTTGCACGCGCGACGCCGACGGCCGCTGCGTCGACCTGTCGCCATGCCACGGCGACGATCGCACGCCGCGAGACGACGATTGTCTCGCGCCGAACGAGGAGCGCGCGTGGTCTTCGCCGATCTTCGTGCGTCCCGCCCTCGCCCTCTCCGAAGCCCCCGAAACGAGGAGTCCCTGATGCCCCGAAGAATCGTCTGGTCCGTCCTGGCTCTCGCGTGGTTCGCACTCGGCTGTGGTGCGGACGAACGCGCGGCGTCGTCGGGGAGCGGCGCGGAGAAGAAGATCGTCGAGCCCGACGGCGGCCGCGCCACGCGCGAGCTGACGTCCTTCGGGAAGGACCAGACCGAGCCGCACGAGATCGCGGAAGGCGTCTATCAGGCCTGGGCCGTCGGCAACACGAACCTCGTCGCGACACGGGAGGGCGACGTGCTGATCGACGTCGGTCTCCCCGGCGGCGCCGAGCGCGCGAAGGAGATCCTCGCGCCGGTGCGCCACGGCAAGACGCACACCATCGTCGTCACCCACGCGCACCAGGACCATCTCGGCGGAACCAGCGAGTGGGCGGAGGACGGCACCGAGATCATCGCCCACGAGACCTTCCTCGAAACCCAGCGCTACCTCACTGAGCTCGTCCCGATCCTGATGGCGCGCAACCAGGTCTTCTATCCGGAGGAAGTGCCCGACGTCCCGATGAACCTCGTCGGAGGGCTGATCCGCCGCTTCTATCCCCAGGTGGAGCCGACGATCCTCGTCGACGACGAGTACGCCTTCGAAGTGGGCGGGGTGCGCTTCGAGGTGATCCACACACCCGGTGCCGAGGGCGAGGACTCGATCTGCGTGTGGCTCCCGGAGAAGAAGATCCTCTTCACCGGCGACCTCTTCGGACCGCTCTTCCCGATGTTCCCGAACCTCTACACGATCCGCGGGGAGAAGTTCCGTTTCGCGGTGCCGTACATCGAGTCGCTCGAGCGCGTGATCGCGCTGGAGCCGGAGATCCTCGTGCCGAGCCACTTCGAGCCGATCGTCGGCAAGGAGCGGATCCGCGCCGACCTGATCAAGACGCGCGATGCGGTGCGTCATGTCCACGACGCGACCGTCGAGGGGATGAACGCCGGGAAGGACGTCTACACCCTGATGCGCGAGATCCGGCTCCCCGAGGAGCTGGCGCTCTCCGAGGGGCACGGCCGCGTGTCGTGGACGGTCCGCGGCATCTGGGAGGGCTATGTCGGGTGGTTCCAGTTCCGCTCCACCACCGAGCTCTACGACGTGCCGCGTTGGCAGCTCGACTCCGAGGTGGTGGAGATGGCGGGCGGCGCCGACGCGGTCGCCGCGCGGGGGCGCGCGCATCTCGAGGCGGGGCGTCCGCTCGAGGCGCTGCACTTCTCGGACATGGCGCTCACCGCCGACGAAGGCCACGAGGAGGCGCTGCGCGTCCGCCTCGGCGCGCTCGAAGTGCTCGACGAGCGCAATGCGGGCGAGAATCACAGCGAGCTGCTCTGGCTCCGGCACAGGATCGGCGAGACGCGCGAGGCGCTGGGTCTCTCCGGCTGACGCACCGTCGGCGCGACGGGGTAGACTGCTTCTCCGCCCGGAGGAGGGCCCTTCCCATGTCGCGATCGCCTCGTTTTCCGATCTCTCTCTGGCTCGTCTCGTGCGCTGCGCTGTGTGTCGCACTGGCAGCGCAGGCCGAAACCCCGATCACGGCCGAGCACGGCGAGCGCATCGGCGTCTGGCAGGGCGCGCCGCTCTACCGCACGACCGTCACCTCGCCCGTCCACCACATCGATCGCATCTACAAGTCGATGCAGGGCCCGGTGACGAACTCGGGCTTCCGCCTCGATCCGAAGAGCGAATCCGAGCTGCTCTGGCTCGTCGGCTACGAGGCGACCATCGTGAACGCCGACGGCACCGCGAGCCTTCCCCAGGATTTCATGTGCCACAGCAGCATCGGCACCACCCCGCGCGCCTATCGCAACCTGTTGCCCGCGAAGATGCCGCCGCCGGAGGGTCGCCTCTTCACGCTCGCGCAGGGTCAGAGCAAGGTGCAGTTTCCGCCCGGCTACGGCATCGCCTATCTCCCCGGCATGCCGCTGCGGCTCCAGTCGCAGGTGCTCAATCACAACATCGAAGACGCCGATCTCGACGTCCGCCACCGCATCGCGATCGACTACGTCCGCGATCGCGATCTGAAGCAGCCGATGATCCCGCTCACGCTCACCGGCGCCTTCGGCGAGAAGCTCGTGTCCGGCGACGGCGGCCACTTCGGCATCGATCCCGACCAGGTCAACCCGGAGCTCCACGGCCCGGGCTGCTCGATCGGCGAGTCGGCGATGGAGGGCCACGTCCGCGGCGATCGCCACGGCCAGAAGTTCACCGGACATTGGATCGTGAAGCCGGGCCGCGAGGAGAACCACACCCGCGTCACCAACCAGCTCCGCCTCCAGCACGACACGACGCTCCACTACGCCGCGATCCATCTGCACCCGTACGCGACCTCGCTCCAGATGCGCGATCTCACCACCGACGAGGTCGTCTTCGAGGTGAAGGGGAAGAGCGCCGAGGACCGCATCGCACTCGAGCACGTCGAGCACGTCTCGAGCGTCGAGGGCCTGCCGCTCTACAAGGACCACGAGTACGAGATCGTCAGTGTCTACGAGAACTTCTCGGGCGAAGACCAGGACGCCATGGCCACCGTCTTCATGTACATCCGCGCCGACGACGTGAGCACCGCGGAGATCCGCCGCCGAGCGGCAAAGATCGCGCAACGGCAGAAGAAGGCGCGCAACTAACGCACGCTTCGTCCGAAGCTCGGCACGATCGAAGCGGCCGGGGCCAGGGATCCCGCAGCCCGACTCAGCGCAGTCGGGTCCCGCACCGGGGTCCATCCGACTTCGAGCCTCCTGGTCCCGACGGCCAGGAAGCGTCCCGAGGGAGGCCGAGCCATCGGGCGGAGGGATCCCTGACCCCGGCCGCGGGCAAGG
>JAHEJV010000200.1 GCA_024638705.1 Deltaproteobacteria bacterium
TGAACGGCGCCTTCGTCGGCGCGATGCTCGAACAGGGCATACCCCTCGAAGCGATCCTCACCGAGCTCTTCCTCTCCGGGGAAGTCGAGCGCACCTTCGGTCTGTTGCGGAAGAACGGCTTCGCGGCCCAGCTCGAACACCACTCCCCGGCGAGCCAGTACGGTCAGCTCTCGCGCCGCGGCAGCTACGACCATCTGGATGTCGGCGCCGTGATGCGAAAGCTGACCGAGACGATCACCAGCGGACGCTTCGCCGACGAATGGGACGAGGAGTCGCGCCAGGGCCACCCAAAGCTCGCGGAGCTCAAGTCCGTCCACGCGGGCGAGGCGATCCGCAACATGGAAGCCGACCTGCGCCGACGCCTCGGACCGGGCGTAAGGCGGTAGCGCGCGACGAGATGAGATCCGGAGCCGCCGACACCGAGCGTGTCGATCGCGAGATCGACTTCTTCTCGAACTGGGTCGTGCATCCGGAAGGGGATGCGCTGCGCTTCGAGCGCGAGCGTCGCCTGCTGCGCGAGGCGCGGCCCGATGGATTGGGCTCGGTGCTGAGCCTCGGATGCGGGCGCGGGCTCTTCGAGACGCTCCTCGCCGCCGACGCCGAGCGCGTGCTCGGCATCGACGTCTCGCCGGAATCGATCGAGGCGGCGCGCGCCCGGGCCGCGGAGCTCGGCGTTGCGAACGTCGCGTTCGAGCGCCGCGACATCGCCGACTTCGCCTTCGAGGAGCGCTTCGACACGATCGTGTGCGTCGGCTTCCTGCATCACCTCTCCGACGCCGACGGGCTCGCCCTGCTCCAGCGCATGCGCCGACACCTCGCGCCGGGCGGCCTCGTGCACACGCAGGATCCGAACGCGGACGGTGTGCTGCGCAAGGTGGGACGCGTCGTGCTCGGCCACCGCTACGACACCTATCACAGCGCCGACGAACGCGAGCTCGTCCCCGGGCGCGTCCGCGACGCCTTCCTCGCAGCGGGCTATGCGCAGGCGACCGTGCGCTACGTCGACCTCACGCTGATCCCGGGCATGCAGCTCTTCCCGAATGCCCCCTCGTGGACGATGGGCGCTTTCGCCACCGTCGACCGCGCGTTCTGCGCATCGCCTTTCGCGCGCTGGGCGAGCGGCTTCGCGGTCGACGCCCGGCGATGAGCGCGAAGCCGGACACCGCGCCGGAAGTCAGCTTCGTGCTCCCGTGTCTCGACGAAGCCGAGACCCTCGAGGCCTGCCTCGAAGTCGTGAAGCGCACGATCCGCGAGCACGACCTCGACGCCGAGATCGTCGTCGCCGACAACGGCAGCCGCGACGGCTCGCCGGAGATCGCGGAGCGGTGCGGTGCACGCGTCGTGCACGTCGCCGAGCGCGGCTACGGCGCGGCCCTCCAGGGCGGCTTCGCCGCCGCGCGCGGTCGCTTTCTCGTAATGGGCGACGCCGACCAGAGCTACGACTTCGGCGAGGCCTGGCCGATGATCGAGCGCCTGCGCGCCGGCGCCGATCTCGTGATGGGCTCGCGCTTCGCGGGCGCGATCGAACCCGACGCGATGCCGTGGAGCCATCGCTGGCTCGGCAACCCGGTGCTCTCGTTCCTCGGACGGCGCCTGTTCCGCGCCCCGGTGAGCGACTTCCACTGCGGCCTGCGCGCGCTGCGCCGCGACGTCTTCGAACGCCTGCGCCTGCGCACCCTCGGCATGGAGTTCGCGAGCGAGCTCGTGGTGAAGGCGAGTGCCGCCGGGCTGCGCATCGAGGAGACGCCGGTGACGCTGTACCCCGACGGGCGCAGCGGCGCGCCGCACCTGCGCACCTGGCGCGACGGCTGGCGTCACCTGCGCTTCATGTTGATCCTGTCGCCGGGCTACACGCTCTTCGCGCCGGGCCTGCTCTTGATGGCGATCGGCGCGCTGCTGCTCGCGCGCCTCGCGTTCGGCCCCCTCGAGCTCGGCTTCGCGACGCTCGACATCCACTCGATGTTGGTCGCCAGCCTGCTCGTGATCGTCGGCTACCAGGCGGCGACCACGGCGATCGCCGCGCAGATCTTCTCCGTGGCCGAAGAGCTGGGCCGGCCGTCGCCACGCATGTGGCGCGCGTTCGAGATCTTCACCCTCGAGCGCGGCCTGCTCGCGGGCGTGCTGATCACGACGTGCGGACTCGCGATCGTCGGCCACAGTGCCTGGGACTGGGCGCGCGGGGGCATGGGGCCGCTCGTGCCGTCGGTCGTGATGCGCCCGCTGCTGCTCGCGGCGACGTGGATGGTCGTCGGCGTGCAGACGCTGCTGATGTCCTTCCTCTACAGCATGCTCGGCATCCGCCGTCAGAACGCAGGACCGGGCGGGGGCCCGAGCGCGTGAAGGCCCTCGATCGCTGGCTCCAGACGTGGCGCGTGCGCGTCGCGGCGCCGGCGATCCCGGACGGCGCGCGCCTGCTCGACGTCGGTTGTCACGATCGCTCGCTGATCGATCGCGTGCTGCCGCGGATCGCTTCCGCGGTCGGACTCGATCCCGTCGTCGCGCCGTCCGAGGATGGCCGCGTGTCCTTCGTGCGCGGGACGTTTCCCGAGGACGCCGCGTTCGAAGACGCTTCCTTCGACTGCATCGCGATCCTCGCGACGCTCGAGCACATGCACGACCCAGCGAGCGTCGCGCGGGCATGCCATCGTGTGCTCGTGCCGGGCGGGCGCGTCGTTCTCACCGTGCCCCACCCCGCCGTCGACCGGATTCTCGACGTGCTGCTCTTCCTGCGTCTCGCCGACGGGATCGACGCCGAGGAGCACCACGGCTTCGACGTGGACGCGACGACGGGGTTGTTCGAGGCTGCGGGCTTCCGGCTCGCACGCGAGCGCCGCTTCCAGCTCGGGCTGAACCGCCTCTACGTGTTCGAGAAGCCCCCGGGTGCGGGTTCCGTGGCGTGACGCGCACCGAGCGCCTCGCGGTGATCGGCATCGCGTTCTTCGCGCTGCTGTGCCGCGCCACCGAAGCCCCGCATGTCTTCGCCGGACTCCGCCTGCCCTACGCGACCGATGGCCCGCAGGCGACGCGCGCGCTCGGTGCGTACGCCGTGGCGATCGGCGAGACCCGCGCGACTGTCCCGGTTTCGGAGCAGGCCGTCATCGACGGGCCCCCGCTCCCGATCGCTGCGGACGATGCCGGTCGAGGACGCGAAACCGCGAGCTAGCGGGACGCGATCCGGCCCGGGCTCGCCCGCGCTGGAGGACGGACGCTCGCGTTTCTAGGAGCCCGGCGTCGCCTGGCTCACGGGACCATCAGGCCTTCGCGGATCGCATAACGGACGAGGCCGGAGACCTTGTGGATGCCCAGCTTCTCCATCAGGTTCGAGCGGTGCGTGTCGACGGTGCGGACCGAGACGTGGAGCACCTCGGCGATCTCCTTGCTGGACATCCCCTCCGCCACCAGCTGGAGGATTTCGCGCTCCCGCGCCGTCAACCCCGTGCTGTCGGTGGAGCTCCGTTGGCCGACCGCGAGCTTGACGAGATGACCCGTCACGCTCGGGGAGACGTGCGTGCGACCCGCGCGCACCGCCTCGATCGCGTTGACCAGCTCCTCGGACGGATCGCTCTTGCAGACGTACCCGCTGGCGCCTGCCTCGAAGGCCTCCTCGACGCTCTTCGCGCAGTCCTTCTGGGTGAGGAAGATGAAGCGGGTGTCGATCTTCTCCTGACGCACCCGTTGGGCCAGATCGAAGCCGCTCAGGCCCGGAAGCATCGTCTCCGCGATCGCGAGATCCGGTTTGTGTTTGCGAATCGCATCGAGCGCGTCCCGACCATTCTCCGTCGACGCCACGATCTCGTATCCACCACAGCGATCGAGCAGAGCGTGGACCGCTTCGCGAAACATCACCAAGTGATCGGCGAGTACGACCTGGGTCGCCATCGGTTGTTTCACCCCCCTGACTCCCGTACCCGTGACGACCGGGGTCGGGAGAACAACCTAAGTAGGTCGTGGTCACGATACCTAGGGGTCGTCGGGGAAAAACAGGTGCATTAGTGGACAAAACAGCGGGGCTGGGAAAAGTGCCCCCGTTTTACCGACTTCGCGACGTGGAACTCCGATCGGGATCTCCCGACTCGAAAGCAGAATCGGTCTCGTCATCGAGAACGGAGTCCGATCGGTGGAGATTCGCCCAGAACGCGATCGCATCGGCCGGGGTAGAGAGCCCCAGTTTTCCCCTAACACGTGTCCAGTGATCCCGAACGGTCTTCTGGCCCAGATCGAACTCGCGCGCGATCTCGGGGATGGAGTAGCCGTGAACGATGCACTCGAGTATCTGGCGCTCTCGTCGGGTGAGGACGACGAGCGGATCATCGCGCCTAACGCCCGGATCCAGCGGACGCCGGCGATCCGAGGGCGATTCGCGTGTCAGCGCGGCGATCTCGGATACGAGCTTCTCCATGCTGGAACGGCCGTCGAGATAGGAGTCCGCCCCCATCTCGGAGCAGCGAACACTCGCGACCGGGTCCGCTCGCGGCCCCAGGACCGCGATGCCGACGGAGGGAAAGAGCGCGCGAAGCAGGCGGATGCTCCTCAGGATCCCCAGACCGCGAGAGCTCGTGCTGAGGACCACCGTATCGGTCTCGGCCCAGCGACAGAGATCGAGGAATTCGTAGGCGTCCCGAACGGCACCGACGAGTTGAAGCCGCGGCTGATTCGCCAGGGCGACCGAAAGTGCCTCTCGAACGGGGACGTTTGCATCGATTACCGCAACACGGGAACCCATATCAATCGTGCCTCTCGAGCCGTCGCATCATACTGCTTAGGTGAGACCGTGACGACGAAAATCGCAGCGGAACCGACAAACATGCAGCGCGTTCGAGTTCCTACATCGAGATCCGTAGAAATATCGACACACGACCGAGACGAGCTCGTCACGCGTCTGCAACTAGCGCGGCACGCGGCGGGCGCGCGTCGGCGATCATACGTCACGCGGAGTGGAGGCCCTAACGCGTTTGTGGTCGGTTCCACTACACGCACGTCGATCGACGCGGCCGAATGCCGCGTTTTCGACGCCTTCATCTTCGCGGCGGACGGAAATATCTGGACAGGTACCTGTACAGACCTCGGCGCGACAAGACTCGTGCTCCGGCCCGCCAATCCCTGGCGCCGATCGCGGCGAAGCGGACCTTGGCCGACCTCCGCTCTTCTACACAGCCGACCTCGCGAAACCACCCTCTATTCGGGCTTCCAGTCGCGAGATGCGTTCAAGCTGCGCATCGCAGGAATCGATGAGCCAGCCGGAGGTGGACGTGAGCCCCGAAGCGAACGACACGCCCGGACCCGAACTCGCCGACGTCCTGATCGAGCGCGAGGTCGCTACGGCGAGCGAGATCGAGTACGCACGTCGTGTCTGCGCGAAGCTCAACCGGAGTCGTCCCCTCATCGACGTCCTCTGCGAACTGGGCATCGCGGAGAAGGAAGAGCTCCTCGGAACCCTGCGGGACGCGCCGATCGACCTTCCGCTGGAGCAACTGCTCCTCGAGCTCGGATTCCTCGATCCGGACGAGCTGCAGCAAGCGCTCGACATCCAGGCCGAGGCTCCCGACCGGAAGGAAGGCATCGGCGACATCCTGCTGGAGCATGGCTACGTCGATGCGCAGGAGCTGCTGACCGCGCTCTCGCTCAAGTTCGGGCGCCCCACCTGCTCGACACTCGACGCGTCGATCGATCACGAACTCATCGCGAGCGCCCCGTCGGCGTGGAGCCGCCAACACGGCTTCGTCCCGGTGCGACGGGAGGGAGGCCGGACCGTCGTCGCCTTCTCGGATCCCTCGAACGCGCAATCGATCGAAGCCGCAGGACAGGTCTATGGCGTTGGCGGCTTCGACGTCGTCCTCGCGACGGCGTCCGAGATCGACGCGGCCTGGAGACGATGGGAGCGATCGAACGCTCCCAAGACTGCGGAGGTCGCCGACGAGGAGGTCGTAGGCGAAGTCGACACGATCCTCGCCGATGCCCTCAAGCGAGAAGCCAGCGACATCCACATCGAGCCCCTGAGCGATCGACTGCGCATCCGTTTTCGCGAGGATGGCGTACTCGTTCCCTATCGCGACCTACCGATCAAGGCGGCATCCCCGCTCACCAGCCGCCTGAAGATCCTGAGCCAATCCGACATCGCAGAGCGCCGACGACACCAGGGCGGCCGCTTCTCGGTCCGCGTCGCAGGCGTCGATCTCGACATGCGCGCTTCGTTCTACGTGACCGTGCATGGCCAGAAGACGGTTCTCAGGCTCTTGAACCGGGCCCGCACGCTCATGCCGCTCAAGGACATCGGGATGCCGAAGCGCACCCTCGAGCGGTATTGCAGCGAGGTTCTGGAACGCCCGAGCGGGGTGGTTCTCGTGACCGGACCCACGGGATCGGGGAAGACGAGCACGCTCTACAGCTCGATCCACCACATCAACCACGATGGCCTCTCGATCGTCACTGCCGAGGATCCGGTGGAGTACACGATCGAGGGCATCTCGCAGTGTTCGATCAACGCCGAGATCGATCTCACCTACGAGGAAACCCTTCGCCACATCGTCCGCCAGGATCCCGACGTGGTCGTGATCGGGGAGATCCGGGACAAGTTCTCGGCGGAGACCGCGATCCAGGCGGCGCTGACCGGCCACAAGGTGATCACCACCTTCCACACCGAGGACACGATCGGGGGCCTGGTCCGCCTCCTCAACATGAACATCGAGGCGTTCCTGATCTCCTCGACCGTCGTGAGCGTGCTCGCGCAGCGGCTCGTGCGGAAGGTTTGTGAACGCTGTGCCGTGCCCTACGAGCCGACGGCGGCCGATCACCGGATGCTCGGAGTCGGTCCGGAGCACCTGAAAGGTGCCGAGATGCGCATCGGTCGGGGTTGCAGCCACTGCCGTGGCTCCGGATACCGGGGACGCGTCGCCGTCTTCGAGCTGCTCGTCCTGACCGAAGAGATCCGGGACGCCATCCTCGCCCACGCCACCGCCTACGAGATCCGGCGCATCAGTCGCGAGCGGAGCGATCTCGTCAGCCTCTTCGAAGATGGCCTGGTCAAGGCCGCAAACGGAGTCACCACGTTGGCAGAGATCCATCGGATGCTTCCGCGGTTGGATGTTCCGCGCCCGCTTCAAGAGCTGCGGCGCATGGTCGGAGACTGATTTCATGGACATGCCCTTTTCCGAGATCGTCGACGCGCACATCGCGGCGAACCGCACGGAGCTTCCCGTGTTGGACGAAACGGCCGTCAAGGTCCAGAAGCTCGTGCAGAGCGAGGACTACGACGCCTCCCTTCTGGAGGAGCTGATCCGAGAGGAGCCGGTCCTGACCGCCTCCGTGCTGCGATTGGCGAACTCCTCCTTCTATGGAGGCCTGTCGCAGATCACGAGCGTCCGCGACGCGATCGTGCGCCTCGGCTCCCAGAAGGTCTCGAGCGTCGTCATCGCCGTGACCCAGCGCGAGAGCTACCAGATGCGGGATCCCAAGCTCCAATCCCTCGTCTCGAAGCTCTGGCACCACTCCCTCGCCTGCGCGATCGGATCCGTCTGGCTCGCCGAGCGACTGGATCGCAAGGAGCTGGCGGACCACGCCTTCATGGCCGGAATGCTGCACGACCTGGGGAAGCTCCTTCTGCTCCGGGTCATCGATGACCTTCAGCAGGTGGATTCCGACTTCGATCCGCCCCTCCCGCTGGTCAACGAGATGCTCGCCAGCATGCACGCGGCCAACGGAGCCACGTTGATGCGGAATTGGAACATCCCGGAGATCTACGTGGAGATCGTTGCGCGCCACCACGACCCGAACTTCGGAGACGACGAATCGCTGCTGACCATCGTCCGACTGGTGGATCTCGCCTGCAACAAGATCGGCGTCGGAATCGATGCGCGCCCCGATGCCAAGGTCGCTTCGTCGGCGGAGGCCCAGGTGCTCGGGGTGAGTGACGTGCTCGCCGCAGAGCTCGAGATCCGGCTCGAGGATGCCGCGGGCGTGGCATCCCTGCTGTAGGACCGGGAGCGGCGGAGAGCCGTCGCCTCTGCGGTCGGGGGTGGACTCAGCCCGGTTCGCGGGTCGCGAAAGCGATCGCGCAGAAGCCGCACAACTGGTGGATGCGGTCGATTCCCCTGTACCAGATCCACTCGGGCACCCAGTCCCAGGCGCCGGACACCCTCGATCGGACGCGACGGCAGCTCGCGCACCAATCGACCTTTCCATCCTCGCGCTGGTAGTTGGAGAGGTTCGGCGCACTCGGGACGCGCACTTTCGGATCGTGCTCGCGATCGATCACGACCCGGTGCGCCAACAGGAATTCACCGGTGTCGAGCCTGTTCACATGCATCTCGAACAGCCGGAAGCGCGTCTCGCTCGCAGACTCGTAGGCGTGGACACTCGCCACCCGACGCGAGTCCAGTCGGGGAGCGCTGGCGAAGATGCGTCGGAAACGGCTCCGCATGGGCTTCGGACACGCCGCGATGAAGTCCGATCCCGGAGACCAACGCGCGACGAAGGCCTCGCCGCCCGACACCTCTGCCACGATGCGGCGGAACGCGGCGTTCACCCGAGCGATCTCGAACGAGGGCGACAGGATCATTGCCGGATACGGCAAGACGTCGAGCTTGTCG
>JAHEJV010000201.1 GCA_024638705.1 Deltaproteobacteria bacterium
GGCGGGGGCTTTCCGCGCCGCACCTCGACGCTTCGCCGTCCGGGTGCTTAGCTCGCGCGCGACGCCATGTCCGAGACGATCCTGCGCGAAGGGACCAACTGCTGGAGCCGCGCCCGCGCCGGGCGCGCGGCGGTGATCGTCGATGCGTCGAACTACTTCGCCGCGCTCGCCAGCGCGATCGAGCGCGCCGAACATTCGATCGTGATGCTCGGCTGGGATTTCCACAGCCGGGTCCGGCTGCGTCGCGGCGAGGGCAGCTCGGAAGAGGACGAGCTGCTCGCGCTGCTCGCGCGCCAGGTGAAACGTCGCAAGTCGCTCCGCGTCTGCATCCTGTGCTGGGACTTCGCGATGATCTACGCGCTCGAGCGCGAGTGGCAGCCGCTCTACCGATTCGACTGGACGACGCATCGTCGGATCTCCTTCCGGCTCGACTCTGCCCACCCCTTCGGTGCGTCGCAACACCAGAAGATCGTCGTCGTCGACGATGCACTCGCCTTCTCCGGCGGGCTCGACGTGACCGTGTGTCGATGGGACACGAGCGATCACACGGCAAAGCAACCCTTGCGCAACGATCCGGGCTTCGAGGACTACGGCCCCTTCCACGACGTGCAGATGGCCGTCGATGGGGACGCCGCGGTCGCGCTCGCCGAGTTGGCGCGAGTGCGTTGGAAGCAAGCGACGGGGAAGTCGATCCCGGCAGTGCGTCGCGACGCGGATCGCGACGTCTGGCCCGCGCGCGTCACGCCCGACTTCCGCAATGTCGACGTCGGCATCTCGCGCACGTTCCCGGCGCACGAGGGCCGTCCCGAGGTGCGCGAAGTGGAGCAGCTCTACATCGATTCGCTGCGCGCCGCGAAGGAGACGATCTACCTCGAGAACCAGTACTTCACCTCGGACCGCGTCGGCGACCTGCTCGAGGAGCGTCTCGCGGACGACGACGGGCCCGAGGTCGTGGTCGTGCTGCCGTCGAGCCTCTCGGGATGGCTCGAGGAGAAGACGATGGGCGTGCTCGCCGCGCGCATCATGCGCAGGCTGCGCGAGGCGGACCGTCATGGTCGCTTGCGCATCCTCGAACCCGTGATTCCCGGCGATCGCGGCGTGTGCGTGCACTCGAAGGTGACCGTCGTCGACGATCGACTCCTGCGCGTCGGGTCGGCGAACATCTCGAATCGCTCGATGGGCTTCGACAGTGAGTGCGACCTGAGCATCGAGTCGACGCCCGAGCGCGACGTCTCGCGCGAGATCCGCCGCATCGTCGACGGACTCGTCGGGGAGCATCTGGGCTGCGGCGCCGAGCAGGTGGCGGATGCGCGGCGTCGCACCGGATCCCTGCGCGGCGCGATCGACGAGCTCGCGAAAGGCGCGCGCCGCCTCACGCCGGTGAGCGAGCCGGATCCGGGATGGCTCGAACAGGCGATCGCCGATCACCGACCCTTCGACCCCGAAGAACCGGTCCGCTTCGAGGAGCTCTGGCCCCAGTTCAAGACCGGGCGCGACGCCGAGGATCTCCAGGCGGGGCGCGTGATGCCCGGCGTTCGTGCGGCGCTCGGCGTCGTCGGCATGGTCGCGCTGCTGGTGGCGTGGAACTTCACTTCGCTGGGCGACGCGCTCCATCCGGAGAAGCTCGCACAGCAGGTCTCGTCGCTCGGCAGCGGCTTCCAGGGCGCGGTGATCGCGACGGGTCTGTTCTCGCTGGCCGCGACGCTGCTCGTCCCGGTGACGGCGCTGATCGCCGCCAGCGGGATGGTATTCGGCTTCGCGAAGGGCGCGGCGATCGGGCTCGCCGGCGCGGTGATCGGTGCCGGCCTGGGGTACGCCGCGGGTCGCCTGCTCTGGCGGGACACGGTGCGCCGCATGGCGGGGCGTCGCCTCGATCGCGTCAGCAAACGACTCGCCGAGCGCGGCGTCCTCTCGGTGGCGACGCTGCGTTTCGTTCCGGTCGCGCCATTCGGGGTGGTGAACGTCGTCGCCGGCGCCACCCACATCCGCGCTCGCGATTTCCTCGGTGGCACGCTGATCGGGATGGCGCCGGGGTCGATCGCGCTCGCGTTCTTCGGCGAGCGCGCACTCGATGCGATCCGCGATCCGGGCTGGGGCAGCGTGGCGATCGCGGTCGGGATCCTGGCGACCCTGCTCGTGGTCGGCCGCATCGCCGGCCGGCGCCTGGCAGAAGACGAAGAACCCGAGAGGACGGCGGTTACATCGCCCCGATGATCATCGCGCTGGTCGGCACGCCGACGCCGCTCGTCACCAGCACGTTGTCCACGTTCTTCTCGGGCTGGTTCACCGAGTCGCCGCGCACCAGCCGCACGCCTTCGTTCACGCCGTTCATCCCGTGGATGTACGCCTCGGAGAGCTGCCCGCCGTTGGTGTTCGTCGGCAGGCGACCGCCGCGCGCGATGCCGCCCGACGCGACGAACTCCTGCGCCTCACCCGGCTTGCAGAAGCCGAAGGACTCGAGCTGCCAGAGCACGATCGCGGTGAAGGCGTCGTAGATGATCGCGGCGTCGACGTCGTCGGGGGTGAGGCCGGAGATCTCCCAGACCTGCTTCGCGACGACGTCCATCTCGGGGATGGCGCCGATGTCCTCGCGGTAGAAGCTGGTCATCGCCTCCTGGTCCTTCCCCGAGCCCTGCGCCACCCCGTGGATGATCGCCGGCGATTGCTTCAGGTCCTTTGCGCGTTCGGGCGTCGTGACGATGCAGCACGCTGCGCCGTCGCTCTCCTGGCAGCAGTCGTAGAGCCGGAACGGTTCGACGATCCACTTGCTCTCCATGTAGTCGTCCATCGTGAGCGGGCGCTCGTGGAAGAACGCGGCGGGGTTGGTGACCGCGAAGTCGCGGATCGAGATGGCCGTGTGGCCGAGGTGCTCGGCGGTGGTGCCGAACTTGTGCGCATAACGCCGATGGAACATCGCCACCCAGCTCGCCGGCGTGAGCAGCCCGGAGGGCATGTACCAGCTGTAGTGCAGGATGTCGCTCGTGATCATGTCGCCGGACACGCCCATGCTGAAGCGGTGGCCCGACCGGCCATTGAGCGTGCGGTAGCAGACGACGTAGTTCGCGGCGCCCGTCGCGACGGCCATCGCCGCCTGATGGAGCGTCGCCGTCGCGGCGCCGCCGCCGTGATGGGCCTTGGAGATGAAGCGCAGCTCGCCGATGCCGAGCGCGCGCGCCATCTCGATCTCGTCGGTGCCGTCCATCGTGAAGGACGACATGCCGTCGATCTCCTTCGGATCGACACCGCAGTCCTGGATCGCGGCGCGCAGCGCCTCGCAGCCGAGCTGCAGCTCGGAGCGGCCCGAGTTCTTCGAGTATTCGGTTTCGCCGATGCCGACGATCGCGGCTTCGTCGCGCAGGGTGGTGGGCATGATCTCTCCTTCGGATCTACGGGAGTTCCACGACGACGGTGCCCGTCACGTGGTTGCCCCAGGCGTTGGCGCCCTGCACCTCGACCGTGGCGGTCTTGCTGGCGTCGTCCTTCTCCTTGACGGTGCCACTCATCTTCATCGTGTCGCCGGGCATGTTCGGCGTGCCGAGACGGATCGCGACGTTCGTGATGCGCGCGTCCGGCCCGGCCCATTCGGTGACGTAGCGCCCGACGAGGCCGTTGGTGGTGAGGATGTTCATGAACACGTCGTCCACGCCCGACGCCTGGGCGGCGCCCTTGTCGTGGTGCACGGGCGTGAAGTCGCGCGAGGCGAGGGCGGTGCTGACGATCAGGCTCGTGGTGAGCGGGATGTCGAGCCCGGGCAGCTCGTCGCCGATCTTCACTTGCTGGAAGGAAACGCTTTCCATGGTCAGTCGATCCTCCGGAAAACGGGGAGCATGTAGCCCTCCTCGACTTCTTCGATCGAGCATTCGACCTTCATGTCGATGTGGATCTCGTCGAGCGGGCAGTCGACGATGTTGGCGACGATGCGCGTGCCTTCCTCGAGGTCGATGACCGCGATTGCGATGGGCAGGTCGTAGCCCGGGATCGGCGGGTGGTGCAGCACCACCCAGCTGTTCACCGAACCCTGGCCGCTCGACGGGACGCCCTCCCACTCGAGCGAATGGCACCCGTGGCACATCGGACGCGGCGGGTGCCGCAGCACGCCGCATTCCTTGCACTTCTGGATCAGCAGGTGGCCCTTGTCGACGGCGTCCCACCACCAGCCGTTGTCGAAGGACCGCGGCGCGCGGATGCGTCCGGGCTTTGGCGGCGCGCCGTCGCTGCTCGCCGGACGCTGCGGCTGCTGCGCCGGCTTGAACTTCAGCACGCGGAACACCATCGATCCGACCTCGATGTCGTTCTGGTCGGTGAAGCGCGTTCGCGTCTCGACGAAGTATCCGATGCCCAGCGCGGTGGCCTTCTCTTCCGAGATCGATTCGATCGTCGCGTGCGCGGTGACCGTGTCGCCGGGCTCGAGATAGCGCGTGTACTCCTGGCGGCAGTCGGTCGCGACGACGCCGGTGTAACCGCACTCGTTGAAGAGCTTGTGCAGCTCTTCCTGCTTGTCGCGCGGCTCGTCGTAGCCGGCAGACATCGGGAAGCCGGCCATCGTCCACGCCTGCATCATCGTCGGTGGCGCGACGAGCTTGCCGTGACGCGAGCTCTTCGCCGCGTTCGGATCGGTATAGATGGGGTTCGCGTCGCCCATCGTCTCGCACCAGTGCCGGATCATCGGTTCGTTCACCGCGTCCGGACCCGTTTCGGGCGGCCCGAAGGCCTGTCCGACGAAATCCGGGAAGCGGGCTTCGAGTTCTTCTTTGGTCATGCGCTCTTGACTCTCCCGCGCGTCGCTCTCTCGTGCGCGCGTGTGCGCGTCCACCGTCGGTGGGGCGGACGCCTACTCTAAAGGCGACGCACTCCCGCTACCACCCCAACGCGGTCCGGATCGCGTAGTAGACGTAGCTCTGTTCTTGCACGCCGTGGAACAGATGCGAACCGGCGCCGCCGGCGTAGAGCGGGACGTCTTCGCCGCCATGGGTCTCGGCCGTGAGCGGGACGGCGGCTTCGGGGAGATAGCGCGGGTCGGTGGTATCGACGGTGGAGAGGTCGGGACGGCCCTGCGTCACGCCCTTCACCTCGCGCGGCAGGTGCGGGAACCGCTTCGGCCCTTCGGGTTGCGCCTCCGACGCGCCGTGGTGTCCGGGCCCGTTGGCGTAGCCGACGGTGGTGTAGGGCAGACCGCTGGCGTCGCGCGTCGGCTCGTCGATGGGGTCGCCCTGCGCGTCGGTGCCGCGCACGAGTCCGAGGATCGGGTTCCCCCGTTTCGGGTACCCGGCGATCGTCAGCGTGTGGCTGTGGTCGGCGGTCACGACGACGAGCGTGTCGGCGAGGTCGACGCGCGCGAGCGCCGCGTCCACCGCGGCGGAGAACGCGATCGCGTCGTAGAGCGCGAAGAACGCGCTGCCGAGGTGGTGGCCGTGGTCGATGCGTCCGCCCTCGACGAGCAGCACATAACCCGACTCGTTCTTCGCGAGGCGATCGATCGCGAACGCGGTCATGTCGGCGAGTGAAGGCTCGCCACCGGAGTCGGCGGCGCGTTGCGCGTCGAAGCGCATGTGGGAGGGCTCGAAGAGCCCGAGGACCTGGCGCGCGTTCGCCACCTCGGGCGACGCGAGCTGATCGCGATTCCACGGCGTCGCGCGACCGGGCCGGGCGGTGCGCCACTCGTCGAGCAGGTTGCGTCCGTCGCCGCGCGAACCGCGCTCCTCCGGGTGCTCCGGGTCGACCGCGTCCTTCGGGAGGAAGTGCGTGCGTCCCCCGCCGAGTGCGACGTCGATGCCGTCGCCCGCGCCCATCTCGACGAGCTGGAGCGCGATGTCGCGCTCGCCGGCGCTCGCGGCGTCGGCTGGGATCTCCGCGTCGTTCTCCCAGTTGCGGTGCGGGGTGTGGGCGTAGGCGGCAGCCGGTGTGGCGTGGGTGATGGTCGTCGTCGTGACGACGCCGGTCGCGAGCCCGCGTGACTCGGCCGTCTCGAAGAGCGTGGTCAGGCGTTGTCCGGGCTCGGACGCGACGCCGCGCGCAGCCGTGGCGTCGAGTCCGATCACGCCGGCGCGGGTCTTCACGCCGGTGAGCATCGCGGTCGCGGTGCCGGCGGAATCGGGCACCTGCTGGTTCGTGTTGTAGGTCTTCATCAACGCGAGATGGGGCAGCCGCTCGAAGGCGAGGCGGTGCTCCTCGCCGCTGCCGCCGCGCAGCTGGCCGTCGAGGATGCGCGCCGCGGTGACCGTGCTGACGCCCATCCCGTCGCCGACGAAGAGGATCACGTTGCGGGCGCGCTGCGGCGACGGCGCGAGCTCGCGCGCGGCCGCGACCGCCGCCTCACCCTGCGCGCGCCAGGACTCCGCGGCGTCCGGGTGCGGCGGCTCCTTCCCCATTCCGAGCGCCATGCCCGCGACGACGATCAACCCCATCCAGTGACGATTCTTCGAACCCATACGACCCCTTCCTTCAACGTGCGGCGCACACCCCGAGGTCGCGCAGCTCGCGGGCGGCCTTTCCGCCCCAGTCCTTCTGCGCGCGCGGGTTCGCCGGGCTCGGGTGCAGCACCCGGCCGATGCGCACGTCGTCGCCGAGCACCTCGCGCGCGCGACCCTCGGCGAACGCGCCGACGCCGACCACCCATTCCGGTTCGAGCACCGCGACGAGCCGCCGCAGGTGGCGGTCGCAGGCGGCGAAGAGGGGCTCGCGCTCGGCGGCCTTGAGCTTGTCCGGCGTGCGGTTGCGCCCGGACTCCTCCATGAAGAGCAGCGGACAGTAGTTGGCGATGTAGTGCTCGGCGAAGAAGCGCTTCGGCGACTCGAAGCGCGCCGCGACGGCACCCCACAGCCGCGTGCCGCTCACTTCGTTGCGCGTGCAGTCGAAGCCCTGGATCGGCCGCTTCGGGTGCTCCTTCGGCGGGCGCGCCACCGGCGACTGCAGGCCGAGGAAGCCCCGCACCTGCGTGACGTCGCCGAATGGGACGCCGGTCTGGGCCATGCCGAAGGGTCCGGGGTTCATGCCGAGGAACACCACGCGTTTCCGGCCCGCGCCGTAGGCGTCGATGTAGGCGCCGTGGGCGCGGCGCGCGTAGTCGAGCGGATCGTAGACGTGGGTGACGGGGCGCGCGAAGCGCAGCGGCGCGAGGTCGCGGGAGAGGCGTCGCGCGGCGGCGCGCAGGGCGCGGGATTCGGGGGAGGACATCCGGGCTCCGGGACAGGGCAGGCGGCCGTGCACCGCCCCGGGTGCGTACCCCAACACGGTCCGCCCGGCCAGTCGGATCTCCACTCCAGAAACGCCGCCGAATCGCCGATTTGGAATACGTCCCTGCAGATCGCCGGGCGCCGACGCGGCGCCAACTGCGGCTACTCTACGGGGCTTCGGGGGGCGGATGAGCGCGATGAACGAGACAGAGGCACGGGTCCAGCTGGAAGGCGTGCACGTGTCCTTCGGCGATCGCGCGATCTTTCGCGGCCTCGACGTGAGCTTCCCGCGCGGCGGGATCTCCGTGATTCTCGGCGGCAGTGGCTGCGGCAAGAGCACGTTGCTGCGCACGATCGGCGGGCTGGTCCGTCCCGAGCGCGGCAGCGTCCGCATCGCGGGAGAGGACACGACGAAGCTGGCCGAGCGCGAGCTCTTCCGCGTCCGCGAGCGCATCGGGATGCTCTTCCAGAAAGGCGCGCTGCTCGACGCGATGAGCGTTTACGACAACGTCGCGCTGCCGCTGCGCGAGCACACGCGCTTGTCGGAGCGCGACATCGCCGAGGAAGTCGAGCGCCGACTCGTCGCCGTCGGTCTGCCCGACGCCGCGCGCCTCTTCCCGCGCGAGCTGTCCGGCGGCATGTTGCGTCGCGCCGCGCTCGCGCGCGCGATCGTCACCGATCCCGAGATCGTGCTCTGCGACGAGCCCTTCTCCGGACTCGACCCGATCAACGTCCGCCGGATCGAGAAGCTGTTCACCGATCTGAACCGTCAGCTCGGGATCTCGCTGCTCGTCACGTCGCACCACATCCCCTCCTCGCTGCGCATGGCCGACCAGATCGTCTTCCTCCAGGACGGCGGGGCGGTGGTCGGGCCGCCGAAGGAGATGCGCTATCACGACGACGCCCGTGTCTCGGGCTTCTTCGCGGCGGAGCTCGATGCCGACGCCGAACCGGAGGCCGACTTCGCGGCCGAGGCGCTCGCGCGACACGGTGGACAAGGCGGGGAGGCCTCGTGAACGCGCTGCGCGATCTCGGATTCAAGACGGTCTCGCTCGTCGCGCATCTCGGGCGGATGACGGTCTTCGTCGGCGACATCGGTCGCAACGCGGCGCGTCCGCCGTGGCGCTTCCAGCGCCTCGTGAACGAGATCTTCGACGTGGGCGTGCTCTCGCTCGCGGTCGTGTGTCTCTCGGGAGCGACGGTCGGCGCCGTCCTCGGGCTCCAGGGCTACACGACACTGTCGCGCTTCGGCGCCGAGAGCTCGCTCGGTGCGGTGGTCGGACTCGTGCTGGTGCGCGAGCTGGGGCCGGTGCTGACGGCGCTGCTCGTCACCGGGCGCGCGGGGTCGGCGATGGCGGCGGAGATCGCG
>JAHEJV010000202.1 GCA_024638705.1 Deltaproteobacteria bacterium
TCGAGATCGATCCCGATCGCGCGGCGCAGGGTGACGAACACCGCGACGAGCGCGACGATCATCACCGGCAGCCTCCATCCGGACCGTCTCATCCGGGAGAGCGTCCCGGTCGCGTCCGGGTCCGTCAAGCGCGCCGCCGCGCGGACGGCAGAGCGATGCGACGGTCGTCGGGATCGCGCGCCGGGCGGTAGAGCAGCGCCGTCTGACCGACGAGTCCCGCCAGCGCGCTGGCGGTCCCCTCCGCGAGCGCCGACGCGACGTCGCGGCGCTCCTCGCGCTCGGCCGCGATGCGCAGCTTCACCAGCTCGTGGTCGGCGAGCGCTGCGTCGAGAGCCGCCAGGACGCCGTCGGTGATGCCGCTCGCACCGATCCGGACGACCGGATCGAGCCCGTGGGACAGGCTGCGGAGGTGACGGCGATCGGCGCCGGTGAGCTGCGGAGGGTCGGGGGGCGTCGGCTCGGACATGGCGAGGCAACCTAACGGCTCGCAGACGCGCCTGCCCCCGCCGTCGCGAAGCGGCCCGAAACGAGCCGGGCCCGCTCCTTGCTGGACGAGGAGCGGGCCCGTATGGTGCGATCGATTCGGTGAAGGGATGCGGACCTTGGTTTTAGATGACTTCGATCGCTCCATCCGCTGACGGAAACGTGGAGTGTCCCAACCCGGACCGACCCACCTTCGACCCCGCGAGTCCCACTCGCGAATCCAGCAGACCGATCTCACAACGCGTCACTACCCTGTTTTGCGCTGCGCTGTGACCCTCTGCTCCCGTCAACGAGAGCGAATCTAGATCGACGCCCCACCCCCAACGCCCCCGAAAAGGATGAAATCGACGACCGGGTTTATCATCCATTTGGGTGAGAGCCGTTCCGGTCTTTCGCTCGAGAACCGATTTCCTTCGAAAACCGCGGCTTTCTCACCTCGATCTGCGAGAATCGGGAGCCCGCCGGGAGACCCATGGCCCACGCATCGCTCGTCCTCACCGTGATCAGCGCCGACCGTCCCGGTCTCGTCGAGACCCTCTCCCAGACGATCGCCGCGCACGGTGCCAGCTGGCTCGAGAGCCGTATGGCGCACCTCGCCGGCCACTTCGCCGGCCTCCTGCGCGTGAGCGTGCCCGAAGCCCGCGCCGACGAGCTCGCGGCGGCGCTGCGCGACCTCGATGCCCAGGGGCTGCGCGTGATCGTCGAGACCGCCGGCACCGAGCCCGACGAGCGCGCGCCGCGTGTCCGGCTCGATCTCGTCGGCCTCGACCGGCCCGGCATCGTGCGCGAGATCGCGTCCGCGCTGGCGGCGCGCGCGATCAACGTCGAGGAGCTCGAGTCGCGCACGAGCAGCGCGCCGATGTCCGGCGAGACGCTCTTTCACGTCAACGCCTGGCTGCGGATCCCGAGCGACACCGCCGCCGAAGAGCTGCGCACCACGCTCGAGAAGCTCGCCGACGAGATGATGGTCGAGCTGTCGCTGTCCGAAGGAAGCGAGAGCTGAGCGGCGTTATTCGCCCATCTGCCCGAGGCCGGAAATGATCAGGCGTACGAGCTCGCCCTGACGACTGGTATCCGTCTTCGCGAAAGCGTGCTTCAGGTGACTCCGGGCGGTGTTGAGGCTGACGCCGCGCTTCTCGGCCGCTTCGTCGAGTGACAGACCCGACGCGAGCAGGCGCACGAGTTCGGCTTCCGAGTGGGTCAGCTGATAGAGCTCCGAGAGCACCTCGGGCGGCGTCGACACGCGCGCGCTCGGGTCGGCGACGAAGATCGCGACGGCGGCGTCGCGCACCATGCTCCCGCCCGGGGGTGCGGCGAGGAGCGGCGTGACCATCACCGCGTAGGCGCGTTCGCCGGACGGACGGTTCACCGCGACGAAGCCCGCGGAGCGGATCTCCTCGCCGGCGCGTGCATCGAGGGCGTCGGCGATCAGCTTCTGGAGCGTCGCGTTCTCGCGCGCATCCTCCGCGACCGGCCCGCTCGAATCGACGCTGAAGCCGTCCTTCGCGTCGAGGATTCGTTCGGCGCCGCGGCTCTTCACGAGGACGCGTCGCTTCGCGTCGAGCAGCAGCAGGCCCGTCGGTAGACGATCGATCGCTTCGGCGAGCGCGAGACTCTCGCGCTGCGCGCCGTGCACCGTGTTGTGCACTTCGATCGCGCGGCGCAGGTGCGGCACCAGCAGGTTCGCGACCTCGAACTGCGACCGCTCGAAGGTCGGCGCGCCCTCGCGACGAAACACCCCGAAGCCGCCGACCGGGTCGCCCTGCGCGTTCGAGAGCGAGTGGCCGATCGGCCACTCCGCCGCGAAGCCCTGCGGCTTGAGCCATTCGGTGTAGAGCTCGGTCGCGGACAGATCGACGTGCGCAAGCACTTCTTCGATGCTGCCCCAGTGGTCCATGAACGCGTAGTGGTATCGGGTCGACCACGGCACGTCGCGGAAGAGGTGCTCCATGTAGGTGTGGAGGTAGGGCGGCTCGATGTCGTGTCCGAAGCGCGGCCCGGCCACGTCGCCGGGGATCGCGAAACCCATCACGACGGGAGCCCCGCCGAAGATCTCGCTGATGCCATCCACGACGGCCTGCCACTGCTCGCTGTCGAGAGCGGCCGCATAGATGCGATCGATCCATTCGTGGGCGCGCTGGTCCATTGCAGGTCGGCGACCGGCGTGATCGGGGCGAACGCCGGGGCCATGCCTCCAACGACAGTATGACCGTATCACGCGTTAAGTGTCCAGCACGGGCTGTGGCGGGCGTGACGGCAGACGGGCGGTCGGAGCGCAAAACGGGAAAGGCCCGTCCGATGATCGCCCCGATCTTCGGACGGGCCCCCTAGAGGTTCATCCTGGAGTGCGGACCCTTACTCCTGGTGGATTGATCCTCCTGGAGAGGACGCGAGGAGACGACGCGGTCGCGATCGATCGGAAGCCAGGCTCCTGAGATACGCTGTGCCGCAATGGCCGTTTGCCCCTGAAGCCATTCTCGTCACCTTTCGTCCTCCGCGCTCATGAATAGCCGGTGGCCAGGCCTGCGAACGCCCTTCAATCCGATGAAATCGACGCGCAACTTCCTCATCCATTTGGATGAAGTGGGAAGCCGCCCGCGGGGGCTCTGGCCCGGATCGACGCTCTCCGACGCTGTGAGGGCGGCTATCCTGCGCCCCCACCCCGCAGGAGGAGGCGCGCATGGGACCGCTCGAAGGCTTCAGGTTGCTCGAGATCGCCGGGATCGGTCCGGGCCCCTACTGCGCGATGGTGCTCGCCGACATGGGGGCGGAGGTCGTCCGCATCGTGCGCCCCGGCCCCGACCCCTTCGCCTCGCGCCCGTCTCACGATCTGCTGAGCCGCGGGCGTCGCAGCATCTGCATCGACCTCAAGCGCGCCGAGGGAATCGACACCGTATTGCGTCTCTCGGAGAAAGCCGACGGACTCTTCGAAGGCTTCCGCCCCGGCGTGATGGAGCGGCTCGGCCTCGGCCCGGACGTCTGCCTCGAACGCAACCCGTCGCTCGTCTACGGCCGCATGACCGGCTTCGGTCAGGAAGGCCCGCTCTCGCAGGCGGCCGGACACGACATCAACTACATCGCCGTCGCCGGCGTCCTCGCCCACATCGGTCGCGCCGGGCAACCGCCGACGCCGCCCATCAACCTGATCGGCGACTTCGGCGGCGGGGGTCTCCTGCTCGCGTTCGGCATGGTGTGCGCGCTGCTCGAATGCACGCGATCGGGGAAGGGCCAGGTCGTGGACGCGGCGATGGTCGACGGCGCAGCCGCGCTGATGACGATCTTCCACGGCGCGCAGCAGTCCGGCTTCTGGAAGGACGAAGCCGGCACCAACATGCTCGACAGCGGCGCGCCCTGGTACGACGCCTACGAGACGAAGGACGGAAAGTACGTCTCGATCGGTTCGATCGAGCCCCAGTTCTACGCCGAGTTCATGGCGAAGACCTGCCTCCTGGAGGAGGACATCCCGGCGCAACACGATTCCGCGCGCTGGTCGGAGCTGCGCGAACGATTCACCACGCTCTTCCGCAGCAAGACCCGCGACGAATGGTGCGCGCTTCTCGAAGGCAGCGACGTCTGCTTCGCTCCGGTGCTCACGATGGCCGAGGCGCGCGCACATCCGCACGCCGTGGCGCGCGGCTCCTTCGTCGACGTCGCGGGTGTGGCCCAACCGCGACCGGCGCCGCGCTTCTCGCGCACCGATTCGGGCGTTTCCCGGCCGCCGTCGGCAGCCGGCGCCGACACGGACGAAGTGCTCGGCGAGTGGGGCCTGTCCGAGTCCGAGATCGCCGCACTCCACGACGCGAAGGCACTCGGTTAGGCGGAGGGGAAGCGTGCGACCGCTCGCAGAGGTCATCCGGGAGCACGCCGCCGTCGCGCCCGATGCCGACGCCTTCGCCGTCGGCGAGGAGACGCTCACCTGGCGCGGCTACGCCGAGCGCTCCGACGCGCTCGGCGCCGCGTTCCTGCGCGCCGGAACTCCCGTCGGCGAGCGCGTCGCCGTCCTGCTCCCCGACGGCGCGACCGTGCACGCCGCCTTCGTCGCCACCGAGAAGGCCGGGCTCGTGGCCGTCGGCATCGGGCCACGCGCCGGCGCCGCCGAGATCCGTCACCTGATCGAGCGCTCGGGCGCGTGCGCGCTGCTCTCGGAAGCGTCGCACCGCGGGCTCGACACCGCGGCGATGGCGAAGACGCTGCGCGCCGACGGCCTTCCCCTGCGCCACCACTTCACCCTCGACGAAGCGGCCGGCGTGATCCACCTCGCCCGCGACGGGGCGGAGCAGCCTTTCACCGGACCCGACGCCGGCGAGCGCGCCGAGCTCGCACGCCGTCAGCTCGCCCCCGACGACCTCTTCCTGCTCAACTCCACCTCGGGCACCACCGGGCTCCCGAAATGCGTCACCCACGATCAGGCGCGCTGGAACCACTTCCATCATCTCGCCGTCGCCGCCGCCGACCTCGGACCGGACGACATCTTCCTCTCCGCCCTGCCCGCCCCCTTCGGCTTCGGGCTGTGGACGGCGCACTTCACGCCCACGCTGCTCGGCGCGCCGACCGTGCTGCTGCCGAACTTCGACGCCGCCGAGCTCGTGCGCACGATCGAACGACGCCGCGTCTCGGTGCTCGCCGCCGTGAGCACGCAGTTCATCCTGATGCTCGACGCCCTCGAAGACGCGAAGGTCCCGTCCCTGCGTGTGCTCTTCACCGGCGGTGAGGCCGTGCCCTACGAGCGCGCCGCCGCCTTCGAGGACCGCACCGGCGCCCGGGTGCTCCAGTTCTATGGCTCGAACGAGACCGGCGCACTCTCGTGTACGACGCTGCGCGACTCCCGCGACGTCCGCCTGCGCACCGCCGGCCACATCCTTCCCGAGATGAACGTCCGGCTCTTCGACGGCGAGGGGAAGGACGTCACCAGAAGCGGTCGCGGTCAGCCCGGCTGTCGCGGACCGCTCACCAGCCGCGGGTACTGGGACGACGCGAAGGCCAACGCGGCGCTCTACACCGACGACGGCTGGATGCTCACCGGAGACCTCGCCGAGCTAGACGAGGACGGCGTACTCCGCGTCGTCGGCCGCACCGCCGACGTGATCATCCGCGGCGGGAAGAACATCAGCGCGCCGGTCGTCGAAGCGGCGGTGGTCTCGCATCCCGACGTCGCCCTCGCCGCTGCCGTCCCCGCGCCCGACGCCGTCTTCGGCGAGCGCGTATGCGCCGTCGTCGAGCTGCACGAAGGTCGGCACCTGACCCTCGACGCGCTCGTGGCACACCTGCGCGAGGCGGGGCTCTCGGTCGAGTCGCTGCCCGAGCACCTCGTCGTGATGGACGAGATTCCGCGCGCGTCCGGTGGCAAGATCGCAAAGGGCCAGCTGCGCAGGGAGATCGCCGCGCGCTTCGGTGCGACGGAGGATGACGCGAAGAAGACATGAGCGACCACATCACCCGCTACGACCTGATGCCGATCCCTCCCGTCGAGAGCCGCACCACCTGGTTCGACGCCGGCGCGGTGCGGATCGGCGTCGAGTACCGGCTGTTGAACGACGCGATCGCCGCCGCTGCGGCCACCGAAGGCGCGTCCGGCCCGGACTCCTCGCAAGGCCTGCACTTCGATGACCGCGGCGTCGCGCTGCACGTCTGCGCCGCGGACGGCGAGCAGCACGAGCACCTGCGCTTCGACTGCTTCGAGGAGGATCCCCACTACCACTACGTGTCGTGGAAGGAGAAGACGAACGAGATGCTCCACCTCGACCCGATCGCCGACGGCGACCCGCTCGCCTGGGCGCTCGAGCGCCTCCGCACGCGCCTGCCCCAGATGCTCGAACGCGCCGGGGCGCCGGAGCTCGCCGCGCGTGTCGATCCACGCGCCGTCGAAGCGGTGCTGCCGCGCGTCGCCGACGCCGCCTATCGCGCGCGCTACGAACCCGACGAAGAAGGCGTCCTGCGCGACGCCCTGGAGCCCAGGAAATGAGCCGCGCCACCTCCGAAGCCATCCGAGCCTCGCTCGACCACCCCGTCGTCGACGCCGACGGCCACCTGATCGAGACGATCCCGGTCTTCGACACGTTCTTCCTCGACTATGTCAGGGATCTCGGCGGGGGCGACCTCGCCGCGCGCTTCGAAGCCGCCGGCGGCATGGACTTCGACGACATGGTGCTTCGCCCGTGGAGCGCGCTCAGCGAGGAGCGGCGTCACGAGATCTGGGCGACGCGCCCTTCCTGGTGGAGCCTGCCCGCCGGCAACACGAAGGACCGCGCCACGGCGCACCTCCCGCGTCTGCTCTTCGAACGCCTGGACGAGTTCGGCATCGACTTCGCCGTGCTCTACCCGAGCCGCGGTCTCACGACGCTCTCGATCCTCGACGACGAGCTGCGCCAGGTGGCGTGCCGCGCGCTCAACGCCTTCAATGCCGAGGTCTACTTTCCCTACGCCGAGCGCATGACGCCGGTGGCGCAGATCCCGATGCACACGCCGGAAGAGGCGATCGCCGAGCTCGATCACGCCGTGGGCGAGCTCGGGTTCAAGGCGATCATGATCAACGGCATCGTGCATCGGCCGGTGGGCGAAGCGACCGCACGCGCCGACAAGAGCGTCCCCAACTGGGGGTCGGGCACCCATCAACGCCTCGACACGCTCGGCCTCGACAGCGCCCACGACTACGACCCGGTGTGGAAGCGCTGCGTCGAGCTGGGCGTGTCGCCGGCGTCGCACACGCCGGGCATGGGCTGGGGGAGCCGTCGCTCGCCGTCGAACTACATGTACAACCACATCGGCTCGTTCGGCGCGAGCATGGAAGCGCTGTGCAAATCGCTCTTCCTCGGCGGCGTGACGCGGCGCTTCCCCGAGCTCTCCTTCGGCCTGCTAGAGGGCGGCGTCGGCTGGGCGTGCTCGCTCTATGCCGATCTGTTGTCGCACTGGGAGAAGCGCAATCGCGAGACGATCCATCACCTCGACCCGGCGCGCATCGACACCGGACAGCTGATGGAGCTCTTCGCGAAGTACGGCGACGAGCGCTTCCGCGCCGATCTCGACGGCCTGGCCCAGTCGTTCACGAAGCTCGAGCCCGAGCCGCCGACCCTCGACGAGTGGGCTGCCTGCGAGATCGACCGTGCCGAGGAAGTGCGCGACCTCTTCGTCCCCCACTTCTACTTCGGCTGCGAAGCCGACGACCCGATGGTGGCCTGGGCGTTCAACGAGAAGACGAACCCGCTCGGCGCGAAGCTGCGCGCGATGTTCAGCTCGGACATGGGCCACTGGGACGTGCCCGACATGGCCGGCATCCTCGCCGAGGCGCACGAGCTGGTGGAGCACGAGCTGATCGACGAGGACGACTTCCGCGAGTTCGTGTTCGGGAATCCGGTGCGCTTCTACACGAGCGTGAACCCCGACTTCTTCGTCGGCACGCGCTGCGAGGACGCCGCGAAGCGCTTCCTCGCCGAGGACGGATGATGGGAGACGGACCCTCGGCGAAGCCGCTCGATGGACGCGTCGCGATCGTCACCGGCGCGAGCCGCGGGATCGGCAAGGGCTGCGCGCTCGAGCTCGCGGAAGCGGGCGCGACGGTCTACGTCACCGGGCGCACGGTGCGCGAGGGGGACGCCGACCTGCCCGGCACCGTCGGCGGCACCGTGGCCGAGATCGAAGCCGGAGGCGGCAAGGCGGTCGCCGTCGCCTGCGACCACCGCGACGACGCCGCCACCGAGGCGCTCTTCGCCCGCGTCGACGCCGAGCAGGGCCGCCTCGACGTGCTGGTGAACAACGCCTTCCTGATCCCGCCCGAGCTCACCGCCGGGCACAAGTTCTTCGAGGCGCCGATCTCGAACTGGGACGACATGATCGACGTAGGCACGCGGTCGGCCTACGTCGCGAGCGTGTTCGCGGCCCGGCGCATGACGAAGGCCGGACGCGGACTGATCGTGAACATCAGCTCGTCGGGCGCGGCGAAGTACGCCTGGCACGTCGTGTACGGCGTGGGGAAGGCGGCCCTCGATCGCATCAC